>DAIQAO010000031.1:11411-21363 GCA_036781645.1 Dissulfurispiraceae bacterium | reverse complement strand
GGGGACAACCAACCAACAGCCCGTTTACTTTTGACTTTCTTCGGCTAAAGCCAATAATACACAGCCATAGCCAGCTTTGAGCTTCCATTAGAAACTCAATAGTCAAGTCTGACCCCGTCTCTTTTACCGCCTTTTCTTATCAGGTTGAAAATAGGGGAATAAGCGTAAGGGTGTTTTATTCCGCGATAAACTTACAAATAATTAAAAGGAGGAAGTCAGATCAAGTCTTGACAAGTACACATTAAGCCCACATCCGGTGTGGAAAGAAAGTCATACCAGTTCAAAAAATGGAATAAAAAGAATCTTTGTTTTCCCAATCTTCTCCTCCGCCTTAAGAGTAAGATTCACAATCCATACATTATCTGGCTCATATCTCTCAATGAAACTCCTTGTTGATCTTCTTATTTCTGCCTTCTTCATTTCCCTGCACTTTACCTCCACAGGCACAACCCTATCCACCATATCAATCACAAAATCCACTTCTGCCTTATCCTTTGTCCGCCAGTAATGGATTGTGGACATATCATCCTTTACTTTATCAAGGAGCAACCTGTAAACGAAATTCTGAAAAAGAAAACCTGCCACCTCAGTCCCCATGACCCTTCCAAATTGATGCATAGCAAAGTTTCTCATCCCTGTATCGGTAAAATACACTACGGGAGACTTACTTATCTCCTTTCTTATATTTTTGAAATACGGAGTAACCCTTTTTATGACAAATGTCTTCTCCGCCCATGAGAGATAATTCTTAACAGTCTGTAGGGAAATGCCAAGTGTTGATGATAACTCGTTGTAATTCACCATATTGCCAATCTGTCCTGCAAGCAGTCTGAGCATGTTATTGAATGTGTCAATTCTATCACGACTTATAAGGTGCGTAATATCCTTATCCACATAACTGCGATAAATCTCATTCATTATCTTTATCTTCTCTGAAATAGTCTCTTCAAGGATTACTGCAGGATAGCCGCCAAAATTGAGGTATTCTTTAAAATGATGCATCGCATCTTCTTTCTTAATACTGAAATACTCACTGAGTCTATCCTCATATCTGTAAAAGGTCTTATAGTTAACAAATTCCTTAAAAGAGACTGTGTAGAGTTCACATAACCGCTTTCTGCCTGCAAGGGACTCTTGAATCTTTTCTTTTAACTCAAGGCTGCCGGAACCGGAGACAATAAATTTATATGGTGTCTGCATGTCATAAATACCCTTAAGGAAAATGCCTGCATTTTCTTTTCGCTGTATTTCATCTATAAAGACATATCCTTTTTTGCCTCCAAACTCCAGCCTTATCCTTTGCAGAAGTTCAGCCTGTGATTTGAAATATGGCATATCCATCTCAAAATCAAGGCTCAGAAAGAGGGTCTGTTCTCTCCTTTTTTCGAGATAGTCCTTGAGGTGCATCATGAGGGTAGTTTTGCCAGCCTGCCTTGGTCCTACAATTAGAGTAATCTCTCTCTTTGGCAGGTGAGCAATTATTTCATCAAGTAAATATCTTTTTATAAACATGATTTATTTTAAGCACGAGAATAATTAAAGTCAAGTTTATTAATTATCGTCAATTTAAATCTCGAAGGTCAGAGTTTTTTAATTTGACAGCGGGAGAGCAGCTTCTGTATAATTTAATTGAAAATTCATATGCCGGCACGGAGCCGGCGCAATAAGCAAAGAATACTGTTTAAAAACATAGTTATCAAGCTATGAAGGCTTTTCACCAGAAGGTGATGCTTTCATGGCTTTTTTTATTTGTATGTCTTTATCAACAAAATGTGAATGGTGGATGGTGGATAGTTGATGGTTGATGGTTTAAAAAACTGAATACTATTCACTATTCACTAACAACTATTCACTAAAAAAGGCAGGGATTACCCCCACTCGCAATGTGAATTCATCCCTGCCCCTTCAGGGAAACGCTGATGACGCCCCCTTAGTATGATTTTATCATAAAGGGGGGGGTGAGAAGAAAAACAAGTTAAAGGAGGAAATCTAAAATGTTTTTAAGATTATTTGCTCTTGCGATTTTTATTACCTTGGTTATGTGGCAAAACTCTTTAGCGAAAGTTACCGTTATACCTGAGGTGGAAGTTGTTGGAGAGGCAATTATAGAAGATAAAGGGAATATCTCTATCAAAAGCGAAGCATTGCCAGCACAGGTGCAGGTGATTACTGACGAAGACCTTGAGAAAATGAATGTTAGGCATTATTGGGACATTTTCAGAAAAACCCCTGGAGTAGCTGTCATCAATATGGGGCAAGGTGATGCAGGGGATAGACTTGGCACAAGAGGTTTCTGGGCTGGTTTTGCCATATTCGTTGATGGAGTTCCCCTCAATATGCCTCATCATAATCATTTGCACGGACTCGCTGATTCAAGCTGGCTCGTGCCCGAGATGATCGAAAGAGTTGAGGTTATAAAAGGTCCATTTTCAGCATTGTATGGAAACTTTGCGCTTGGCGGGGTGATTAACATCATCACAAAAAGGTCTGATAAATCTTCAACTGTGGGCATTGAAGCAGGGAGTTATGATTCCTATAGGGGCTTAGCTTCTTTCTCAAAGCAGGACTATAACCCACCCCCTTTTTTAGTCTATGAAGCATTCACAAAAAACGGATACAGGGATAATTCGCATCTTGAGAGATATAACCTTTTTAATAAACTAACTTTCCCTATACGGGATGGCAAATTGTCGATAAGGGCAAGCTATACGAAAAGGGATTGGGGTGCTGCTGGTTATTTGCCTGTTGATGATGTGAAGCAAGGCGTTGTGAAAAAAACTGATGCTGTCAATCCAACTGACGGCGGTTATAGTGAATACTATAACCTCGTATTTAATTACACCCCAAAGGGGGAAGCTGGGTTTCATGGGACGCTTTATGCGTCAAAAGAGGATTTCAATAGAATTGCCACTTTCACGCCTTCTCCACAGAGATGGGAACATAATGAACGAACTTATTTTGGCTGGAACTTGCTTTACAATTACATGCCTTTAAAGACTCTTTCGGTAATTGCTGGGACTGATGGAAGATATGATGACGGGAAGGCACAAAGATTTAATACGGTGAATAGGCAAAAAACCGGAACTATAGAGGATTGGGATATAAAGGAGTTTGGTGTAGGACTGTTTTTGCAAGCACAGTATAAACCTCTTGATTTTCTTAAGATAGTTGGTGGTGTGAGATATGATTGGTTTAATTTTGATGTAGAAAATAGGATCAGACCCCAAAATTCCGGTTCAGGTGACACCTCAATTGTAAGTCCTAAGATAGGTTTTGTAATTACACCCATGAAAAATTTGAACATTTTTGCTAATAAGGGGCTTGGTTTTAGAACGCCTTTTATTAGGGAGATGTCCCCAACCGATAGGGATTATAAGAATTTCACCCTTAAACCAGCAAAAGTTGATACATGGGATTTGGGTTTCAACACATTTCTATGTGATAAATTGCATCTGTCCTTTGACTATTTTCAAACTGATATGGAGCGGGAGATACGGGCAGTTGGCGCTGATGTGCTAAATATCGGTCAATCAAAAAGAGACGGATATGAGATTGAAGCGAGATTTTATGCGACAGATGAACTAAGCTTTTATGGAAGTTATAGCTGGGTGAAGGGGAGGATTAAAAATCCTGCTGTTGCAAGCGAAAACAGGATTACAAATATGCCTGAAAGCTACACAATTGGCGGGATTGAGTGGACAAAAAATTTAGGCGAACAAAAAAACTTAACCTTCGACATTTATACTCAGGTATATGGCAAAACTCCTTTAAACAGCACTGGTTCTATTATGAGGGGTAGTTTTGAAAAGTATTATTCCAAAATCTCATATAGAGTTAAAAACACAACCATTTATGCCGGTGCTATTTATCACCCTAAAGATTATATCTCCGAAGGAGAATTTATAGTTGGCGGAAAGGATGTCTATGACCCAAGACCCAGATGGGATTTAAACGCAGGTATTAAATATCATTTTTAACAAAAAAGGAGGATGTAAAATGACAAAAAAGTTTTTAATTTTTACCTTAGTTTTTATTTTAATGGCAACTTTTTCTTAT
This sequence comes from Dissulfurispiraceae bacterium, assembly GCA_036781645.1. Lineage (GTDB taxonomy): Bacteria > Nitrospirota > Thermodesulfovibrionia > Thermodesulfovibrionales > Dissulfurispiraceae > DYHD01. The sequence goes on along the minus strand of DAIQAO010000031.1, from coordinate 17,307 downwards.
GCGCATGATTTCTGGATAGAAAAAAAGGATGGTAAATACTACATAGTCTCAGGTCATGACGACAAATGGGACAATTATGACCCCTTACGAGTTAAAGATGCGAAAGTTTTTTCAGTTACTGGCAGCCCTGTAAAAGTAGATGTTGTGAGACAAAATGATATTGCTTATATTCTGCCAAAAGCCGATATAGGCGCTATTAGCGTCTTCTTTGATAACCATTACTGGGTTAAAACAACAGAAGGATGGAAAAACATTACTAAACAAGAGGCAATCAAACAGGGATTTCAGGTTATAGAGTCAGGACAATCTTTTAAATACGCTAAGTACATTGAAAGATGGTCAGACAACTTCAGCAAGCCTCTCGAAATTAAGATGGAGATAATTCCACTGAAAAATCCTTTCGCCATAAAACAGGGTCAAAAATTGCCACTTAAGGTCTTGCTTGACGGTCGTCCTTTGGGGAATGCCCCTGTGTTTCTCCATGCAAAACATGAAGAATTTGCAAAAACAGATAAGCATGGTCAGGTGGATGTTGTTATAGACCCAAACAAGATGAACATAATCAGTGTCACAACACGCTTGCCCTATAAAGACAATCCCGATGCAGACCAGCTTTATTTGAGAGCCTCTTTGTCTTTTGGGGGCAGGTAATGCGAGCTTTTATCATCGCAGCAACCCTTCTGCTCTTGCCTAATTTTTTATTTATGGCAGGGGCGGAAGCCCATTCTATCCATTATCAGGTTGAAAATAGGGGAATAAGCGTAAGGGTATTTTATTCTGCCGATGAGCCGGCGAGTTATTCTCAGTATGAGATATTCGGTCCTAATGATACCATACCGCATAAAAAGGGCAGAACCGACAAAAACGGCTTTGTCTCATTTCTGCCCGACAGGGCAGGTAAATGGATAATCAAAGTATCAGGCGAGTCCGACCACGGTTTTCACGGCACTCAAATCGAGGTTATGGTAAATGAAGGACTCTTTATGGAGTCCTTCAAAAAGCCTTTGATGTCGCAGTTCGGGATGGCGCTTGCGGGAGTCGGTTTCATATGTGGTATATTTGGTATATGGGCGCTATGGAGGACAAAAAAGACACGGCATAGCGTCTGAAGGAGGCACTATGTTTAGGCGAATTAGCTTGCTATGCCTAATATTAGGCTTATTGATATCAGGATGCGCCCCTGTAATCTCTCAGCACATCAGGGAACAGGTGCTGCCGGATTTAACCTTTCGTGATGTTGTAAAAGACCCTGATTTTTACAGGAGCAAGATGGTTATCTGGAGCGGGGTTATAGTTAAATCCGAGAATCTAAGGGATGGAACATTAATTGAGGTATTGCAAAAGCCTGCGGATTCCCTGGGCAGACCTCTGGATATTGACAAGTCCGAAGGGAGATTTCTTGCTCTGTATCCCGGATATCTCGACTCAGCTATTTACAGCAAAAACAGACTCGTTACAGTGGCTGGCAGGGTGAAGGAAAAAAGGGTCTTGCTTTTAGGCGAGATAGAATACACTTATCCATTGATCGCTGTTGAAGAGATTTATCTATGGAGGCCTGCAAGAGATTACAGAGGCGATTATCCTTACTGGTGGTATTATCCCCACTGGTGGAGATATCCTTACTGGCATCCTTTTTATTAATTAGTTTTATCACAATCTGGAGTTTCCTGAGTTTTTTATAACTCAATCAACTAACCCTCTGAAATAATTGAAGAACTATGAAATGAAGAAGTTGAACTTACATTTTCTTTTGACAAATATAAAGATTCCTGAGTTTAATATTCAGCACCTACTATAAATCCCTATAGATAAAAGAAAAGGAGTCAAACATAATCATAGAATCAGCAACCATAGCCAATCTAAAAGGACAGTTATCAAAATACTCAGGAATCATTTCAAAGAGATTTAAAAAGCAAAAACAAAGGCTTATAAAAGAATGGCATCTATAATTTGTTTTATCCTGACAAGACTGCACTAAAAGGAAAACCCCAAAAGGCTGACGATTTTCAACTATATTTTGAGTTCAACTAAAAACTTCAGGAATCTCCGGGTTATAATGTTCTCAATTTCTATCGCTATTTTTGGATCCTTGCAAAATTTTTTCGATTCTTATAACCTATTAAAAGCATGTATTGTAAATTCAGGGTGGATAGATGTCATTGTTCTTTTTAGTTATCCTCTTTATCGCTGTCGCTGTGATAGCTGCTGTAATAGTCATTTACAACAGGCTTATAAAGCTCAGGAATACTGTCAAATCTTCGTGGTCGGATATTGATGTTCAATGTAAAAAGAGGTTTGACCTTGTCCCCAATCTGGTCGAGACTGTAAAGGGATACGCTTCTCATGAAAGGGCGCTGCTCGAAAAGGTCACACAAGCTCGTGCTATGGCAATGCAGGCAGGCGGTCCCGGAGAGATGGCTAAGGCTGAAAATATGATAAGGGAAACACTCAAAAGCCTTTTCGCTGTCGCCGAAGCATATCCAGAATTGAAGGCAAACGCCAATTTCATGCAACTCCAGGATAATCTAAACGAAATCGAAAATAACATTGAATATGCAAGAAGGTATTATAATGCAGTTGTCAGAGATTTTAATATCCTTATTGAATCATTCCCATCCAATATTGTTGCGTCAACATTTAATTTCAAACAAGCTGAACTGTTTCAGCTCGAATCTCCTGATATAGAGAGAAAACCTGTTAAGGTGAGTTTCTCTTAAATTGTCTTCTTTAAAGCTAATATTAAAAAACATTTATAAAACTCTCCTTATCGGTGTTTTTGTTGTTATAGCCTTAGGTCTCATATTAGTTTATATCCCAAGAGAGCTTGCCATTGAATTGGTTGATGAAGACGGCCCGGTTGAAACAGCACAGGTTATCTTATATTTCACGGCAGCAATCCTTTGCTTCACCTTCAAAGCGCGAAATATGTGGGACAGGGGCTTAAACGCAGGGTTAATATTCATAGTATTTGCACTAAGAGAGCTCGATTTTCAGGTCAAATTTACAGATATAAGCGTCACAAGAACAAAATTCTATTTTGCCCCTGATGTCCCTCTTGAAACCAAGATAATAGCTGGAATCATTGTAATAGGTATCATTTGGCTAATCAATTCTTTTGCGTGGAAAAACTTTAAAAGCTTGATTAACGGCGTTAAGGATAATAAAATCTGGTCAATCCTTGCAATGAACGGTATAATTTTTATCTTTCTCGCTATAGAGGTTGATATATCATTGAGAGGTTTTGAGGTTAATAAAGAAAGGGAAATTATTAAGAGTTTTTTTGAGGAAATGACTGAAATGGCAATACCTATATACTTTCTGGCGGCTTTAATAACTTACGGTATTTCATTTTCAAAAAGTCGCAGAGGATTATGAACTGACTTTTTACTCAGGCTGTTAGATTGCAAACCTTTCCCTCGCCAATTGTTTTATATTTATAATGTCATCCTAAACCCTTCGGCAGGGTCAAGGGATACCTGCCAAAGGGTTTGCTCCGCTGCCAATGACAGCTTGCTAATCCCGATTTTGGGAAGTATTATACCTAAACTGAATCAATTATAATTGCCCCCAGTTCTTTTAAGTTTCCTCATTACTATGCTAATTTATATCACAGAAAGGATTAATTGTAAAAAAGTAACAGGTAAAGGAATACAAATTATGAAAAATCTTCATGGAATCAAGCATTTAACTCTTTTATTTCTCATCATGTTTATATTTGTAATTGCATGTTCTCACACGCCCGAATACTCGCAGAAAGCCTTAACCATCAATATCGCACACCTTAACGACACACACTCCCATCTTGAGTCTGACAGGGATGTGGTGATGATGAAATTTGATGGAACTGATACTAAGGTATCGTTAGGTGGTTTCCCAAGACTTAAGACTGCCCTTGATAAAATGAGAAGCGGGTCTGAGAACTTTATGCTCTTGCATGCAGGGGATGCCGTTCAGGGCACTCTCTATTTCACCCTTTTTGATGGCGATGCAGATATTGAGTTTCTGAACTTACTTGGCATTGATGCCATGACTTTTGGAAATCACGAATTTGATAAAGGTCAAGGGTTTATAGAGAAATTCGTTAATAAAATAACGTTTCCTATAACATCGGCAAACATTGATTTTAGGCTCATCCCTTTGACAGCCCAAAAGGTTCAGCCCTATGTAATAAAAAATTATAATGGTGAAAGAGTGGCTATAATAGGCGTTACAACAGAGAATACTCCCATTGTCTCAAATCCAGGAGCGAACATAAAATTCAATGACGTCAAAGTCAGCGTTGCCAAAAAAATAGATGAATTAAAGTCTAAGGGGATAAACAAGTTTATCGTTATCTCTCATATAGGATACGATGAAGACATCAAACTCGCCCAGAGCGTGTCCGGGATTGATGTAATTGTAGGCGGGCATTCTCACACACTTTTAGGTGACCAAAATTCATTTAACTTTTTTGGCATAAAACCTCAAGGAGAATATCCTACTGTTATAAAAAATCCTGATGGTAAAGACGTCCTGATAGTGCAAGCTTGGAGATGGGGAGGTGTGATTGGGCTTCTGAAAGTTGAGTTTGATGAGGCAGGTGACATAAAAGGTTATTCTGGAAATCCTGTCTTTGTAATGGGAACTAAATTCATCCAGGATAAGAAAGAAATCCAACCGGACAGCGAAAGATATAAAAAAATACTACAGATTATTAATGATTCAAAAATTGCAGGTATATTTGATGAAGACGTTGCAGCAAAAAAACTGATACAGCCCTATAAAGAGCAGTTGGATATCCTAATGAAAACCGTTATTGCTGAGGCAAAGGAAGACCTGATTGGAGGGCTTAATTCCGGTCCTGGTTCATTGATTGCCGATTCAATGACTTGGAAGACAGGCGCTCAAATAGCCCTTATGAATAGGGGCGGTGTAAGGAGCAACATTTATTCAGGAATGGTCTCTATTGGCACTGTGATGGAGGTCTTACCCTTTAACAATACTTTATTTGTGATTGAGATATCAGGCTCGGCAATAAAAACCGCCCTTGAAGAAGGCATAGATTTTCAATTATCTTACAATGCCTCAAATCCCCTTTACCCTTATGTATCAGGGATGAAATACAGTGTGAATAAAGCATCTCTAAAAGGAGAAAGAATCTCTGATATCATGGTAAAAAATCCGGAAGGAAATTATGAGCCTATAAATATGCAGAAAACTTACAAGCTCGTTACAAATTCCTATATAGCCTTACAAGGCGGCGACGGCTATGCTTCTTTAAGGGATTTCACTGGATACAAATATGATACAGGACTCATTGATTATGAGGTGTTTATAGAATATCTAAAATACCTTAAGAGTATATTCAACCCTACTGAAGAACGGATAATCGTAAAAGAACTTTTAGGTAAACGCTTTTATTTTAAATTTAAAAAGGCTGCCTGAGAAGACAATCTCATTTCGGCTTTTTTGTGCCGGGCAGCTTTCCTAAGTAAGTAAGCCAAGCAGAAACGCAAAAAGAAATCAATAAGAACAGCTCTCCGTAAGCTTCACCAACACGCGCGCCGGCAGCAGCAGGATTTTGAGGATAATAAGCGCCGGCTATAAATCCTGCTATAAGCAGCAGACAAAACCAAAAAATAATAGTCCAAATGGCGCACCACATGATAAGTTTTAGGATGCTCCATTGCTGAGGAATTTTTGTGCGAGGGGGTTGTGGGTCGCCGCAATATGGGCAGTTGGCGACTGTTTCCTGTATTTCGTTAAGGCAACCTCGACAAGTAGTCATTCTTAATCATCTCCTTGCGATTAAAAGCTCGCACAATTAAGTGTGGGGTACAACTCTTCAAATTCTACATCTGTCAGGTTAATATGTCAAGATGGGGAAAATACCCAAAAATAGAGATAGAATCATAAC
>DAIQAO010000031.1:0-11311 GCA_036781645.1 Dissulfurispiraceae bacterium | reverse complement strand
CAGGTTAATATGTCAAGATGGGGAAAATACCCAAAAATAGAGATAGAATCATAACCTTATGGATTTATAGGTCATTGTGAGAGCCCATAGGGTTCGTGGTAATCTCCTCAGAAAAGGAGAGATTGCTTCTCCCTTCGACAGGCTCAGGACGCGACAGGTTCAGGACAGGGCTCCGCTCCGCTTGACAGTGACAGTTTCCTATATCTATTTTTAGAAATAATTTTGACTTGACATTGCTAATAATACTTGATATAATATGACTAATATATTTTAATTCGAGGTGTTTAATGCCTGCAACAGTAAAAGATTACTACAAAACCCTAAATGTAGGGAAGGACGCGAGTCAGGACGAGATAAAAAAGGCGTTTAGAAAATTGGCACGCAAATATCACCCTGATTTGAACCCTGGTGATAAGACGGCAGAAGAAAAATTCAAAGAGATAAACGAGGCTTATGCAGTCTTAAGCGATCCCCAGAAACGGGCAGAATACGACAGCGGAGGCAAGACATTTGAGAATTTTTTTGAGGGCTTCAGGGATTTTAATTTTAGGGAAGCATTTAATTTTGGGGATATATTCTCCAATATCTTTGATACAGAAAGCAGAGTAGAACCACGCTATGCTCAAGGGGAGAACATATTAACAGGCATTGAGCTTACATTGGAAGAGGCATTTACCGGGACTACAAGGACATTGACATTTACAAGAACCGTTGAGTGTGATGCCTGTAGAGGAAGTGGCGCTGAGAGTTATCAGACCTGCGATAAATGCAAGGGATCGGGCAGCTTTAAAGCTTCTAAGGGTTTTTTCAAAATGTCTCAACCATGCCAAGAGTGTGTAGGAACAGGGAAAAAGATAACCTCAATATGTAAGAAGTGCGCGGGAAGGGGCAGAATATTACAGACCGATACTGTCAATGTAAAGATACCGGCAGGGGTTGATAATGGCGCTGTCGTTAAGCTCAGGGGTAAGGGTAATGCCGGAATTGGTGGTGCTCCTGCAGGCGATCTACATCTTGAAATATCCATAAAGCCTCATAGAATATTTAATAGAAAAGGTGATGATATACACATCACGCTGCCTGTGACCTTTGGAGAGGCGGCTTTGGGGGCTAAACTTGAAGTCCCCACAATTGATGGAGCTACTATAATGACTCTTCCAGCTGGGACACAGAGCGGTCAAAAATTCAAGCTCTCAGGTAAGGGTTTTATATCACCTAAATCGAAAAAACGGGGCGACGAATATGTTGAGATTAAAATAGCTGTCCCAAAGGAAATTCCTGAGAAGGCTAAGGAAGCTATAAGGGTGATTGAATCACTTTACAAGGAAAGCCCGAGAAAAGAACTAAAATAATGGCGCTTAAAAGAGATAATAAAAAATTGCCTCTATATATGATAAGCGTTGTATCGAGGATGCTCGAGGTTCACCCTCAAACACTAAGGATGTATGAAAGGGAAGGTTTTATCAGACCTCAAAGGATAAACAGGCAGAGGCTCTATTCTCAAGAAGATATCGAGAGGCTCAATCTGGTTATTGAATTAACAAAGGAACTCGGGGTCAACAAGGCAGGTGTTGAGATTATCCTCAGAATGAGAGAAAAAATGGAGGCTATGCACGAGGAGATGAGAGATATCATGAGATTTTTAGAGGATGACATCAAAGAGCAGTTTGAGAACAGGCTGAAAAACCTGCTCAGTCAGGAAAAAGATTAATATTGCACAATTAATTAGGAGAATAGAATGAGATTAGACAAATTAACCCAGAAAAGTCAGGAGGCGCTGCAGAAGGCTCAGCAGATTGCCGATAAAAAAGGCAATCAGCAGATTGATGTGGAGCATATCCTTTATGCCATGCTTGATGACGATGAAGGGATAAGTTCTCAGATATTAAAAAGACTTAATACAAATGTGAATGAAATAAAAGGGGAGATTAATGCCGAAATAGATAAATTTCCCAAGGTCTCAGGCGCAACACCTGTAGGTCAATTATACATCTCTTCAAGATTGAAGTCAGTATTGGAAAAGGCGTATGATGAGGCAGCGCATCTCACTGATGAATATATAAGCGTGGAGCACATACTCCTTGCAATCGTGAACGGCTATGGACCGGCTGCGGAAATCTTAAAGAGATACGGTGTAACTTCGGACAAAGTCCTCTCAACAATGAGGGAGATAAGGGGTGTTCATAGGGTAACCGACCCTAATCCAGAGGAGAAATATCAGGCTCTTGCTAAATACGGCAAAGATTTGACCGAACTCGCCAGAAACGGGAAACTTGACCCAGTAATAGGAAGGGATGACGAAATCAGGCGGATTATTCAGGTTCTCTCAAGAAGGACAAAAAATAATCCTGTTTTGATAGGCGACCCCGGAGTAGGGAAAACCGCAATCGTTGAGGGACTCGCACAGAGAATAGTATCAGGCGATGTCCCAGAAAGCCTCAAGGACAAGAGGCTTATAGTTATTGACCTAGCTGGCATTATAGCAGGTGCTAAGTTCAGAGGTGAGTTTGAAGAAAGACTAAAAGCAGTTTTAAAAGAGATTGAACAGTCACAGGGGAAAATCATAACCTTCATAGATGAACTCCACACCCTTGTGGGGGCAGGCGCCGCAGAAGGGGCTGTTGACGCTTCAAACATGCTCAAGCCCGCTTTAGCAAGAGGGGAACTTAGGTGTATAGGCGCTACCACCGTCAATGAATACAGAAAATATATCGAAAAAGACCCAGCCCTTGAGAGGAGATTTCAGCCTGTTCCCATTAAAGAACCCGACTCCGAAGATTCTATATCCATCTTAAGGGGGCTTAAGGAGAGATACGAGGTGCATCATGGAGTTAAAATTAAAGATTCAGCCCTGATTGCAGCGGTTTTGCTCTCGCAGAGATATATCACAGACAGATTTTTACCTGACAAGGCTATAGACTTGATTGACGAGGCTTCAGCAAAACTTAGGATGGAGATTGACAGTATGCCGGTAGAACTGGATGAGATCGAGAGGAAAATGCGGCAGATCGAGATTGAGAAGAAAGGATTAATGAAGGATGACTCCAAGGATGCCCGCGATAAGCTCGAAAAGCTTAATCAAGAATATGCCGAGCTTCAATCAGAAAGGGATATATTGAAATCTCAATGGCTTACAGAAAAAGAAGTGATACAGAAAATCAGGGAGATAAAGGAGCAGACCGAGAGAACGAAGATAGAGTCGGAAATGGCTGAAAGAGACGGCAACCTTGCGAGGGCCGCCGAACTCAGATACGGCAGGCTTCCCGAACTCAAAAAAGCACTCGAGATCGAGAATAAAAGGCTTGAAGAGGCTCAATCTCAGAGGAAAATGCTAAAAGAAGAGGTGGATGAAGAGGATATTGCTGAGGTGGTCTCAAAATGGACGGGGATACCGGTTTCCAAAATGCTAGAGAGCGAAGTCCAAAAGCTTATTCACATGGAAGAGAGGATTCGGCAGAGGGTGGTCGGTCAGGATGAAGCTATAATAGCCGTGTCGAACGCCATCAGAAGATCTCGCGCCGGATTGCAAGACCCTAACAGACCGATTGGCTCATTTATATTTCTCGGTCCAACAGGGGTCGGCAAGACAGAACTTGCGAAGGCTCTTGCTGAGTTTCTTTTTGATGATGAGTCGTCCTTAATAAGGATAGATATGTCTGAATATCAAGAAAAACATACGGTATCGAGGCTTATTGGAGCACCTCCGGGATATGTGGGTTATGAAGAGGGTGGACAGCTTACTGAGGCTGTTAGAAGAAGACCTTATTCTGTCATACTTTTTGATGAGGTCGAAAAGGCTCATCAGGAGGTGTTTAATTTATTACTCCAGCTATTAGACGATGGCAGACTGACTGACGGACACGGTAGAACAGTGGACTTCAGGAATACCGTTGTTATCCTTACATCCAATATCGGGAGTGTCCATATACAGGAAATTCTTGAGGAAAGGGCTCACAGGGCGGCTGCACATTGGGCTGTATCTGATAATGAGATAGAGTTAAAACAGAAGATTCTGGAAGATTTGAGGTCTTTTTTCAAGCCTGAATTTCTTAACAGGGTTGATGAAATAATTATATTCAATCCGTTAAATGAGAACTTGCTTAAACAAATAGTCATTATTCAAGTTAACCGGATGAAAAAATATTTAAGAGATAAAAAACTTGATATAACCTTGACAGACAAAGCTATTGAGTATATAGCAATGGCTGGTTATGATCCTGTTTACGGGGCACGGCCTCTCAAAAGGGCTATACAAAGGGAGATTATCAACCCCCTTGCGATGAAACTGCTCAACAAGACATTTTCAGAAGGCGCTACCGTAGAGATTGATTATTCGGATAAGGGGATTACATTCAGCGAGGTAATCACCGCTGAGGTTGTTTAACAGTAAGTTGAAAAACAGTCATTTTAGAGAGCCTTTGGCTCGTTAAAAAAACAATTAACATTTTAATATCCTGAAGAAGGCTTCAGGAATAGGAGGTTCAAAATGTCACTTATCAGATTGACAGCTGCAAAAGAATTAGATGAGATGAGAAAGGAGCTTGACAAGCTTTTTGAAAACTTTTTTGCCCCTGTTGTAACAAGGAGAAGGGGTTATATTAAACCAGAAGCAGGCGTCATTACACCTGCGATAGAGATGTTTGAAAAAGATAATGATGTGGTCATCAGGGCTGAATTGCCGGGAGCGAATAAGGAAGATGTAGATATCTCTATCATCAATGATGCCCTTACGATTAAAGGCGAATACAAAAGGTCTGAGGAACTCAAGGCGGAAAACTATTATCTGAGTGAAAGGGCATATGGCGATTTTTCAAGAACTATCGAACTGCCTCCTGATGTTGATACCGATAAAGTAGGGGCGACACTCAAAAACGGTATCCTTGAGATAGTATTCGCAAAGAAAGAAGAGGCAAAAGCAAAGGAGAAAAAGATCACCGTGTCATAAGATATTTTTTCTTCATGAATGAATAAATAATGGATATCCCCCTATGGCAAACCCATGGGGGGATATCGGTACGCAGCAGTAAAATCCCCTTGATAATTTTTCTCTGAACTTATAGCGTCGAAAATCAATAAAGCCAGAATTGTCATTGTTAAAAATTGCGATAATACCTAACCACTGACTTTACCAGAATCTTTTAATTTTTGCCTTTAACCTTATGTCACACCATTGATAGTATTTATTAAATACTGATTTTTACGCTCCATATTTGTCGTCTAACTTTTTTCATATTATCATACCTGTCCAAAATAACTTCTTATATACTTTGTAATCCTAGAGATATGATGCGATTTTTGGAGCCAAAGACACGGGCAAACCTCAAAGATGCTGAAGACAAAGCAGAAGCCTAAACTGCCAATACTTCAAAGTCTAACAAAGGCTTACACATGGACGAAGGTAGTTCTTTGGCAAAGAAATTATCTCATATCTCTGCTCGAATATTATTTTGGACACCTGTGGAGTCATTGATAGAACACGCGGGATTCATGGCAATCTCATTATAAAAAATGAGATTGCTTCCCCTTCAACAGACTCAGGACAGGGCTCTTTGTTACTCTGTGTCGCCATGACAATTCTCCACCGCCGATTTTGGATTAGATGACACTAATGATTAGATGTGTTAAAATCTGTTATTCTAAAACTTTAAAGCTACCCGTCCAAAATAAATTCTTAGATACTTTGTAATCCGAAGGATATGATGCGATTTCTGGAGCCAAAGCCACGGTCAACCTCAAAGAGGCTGAAGACAAAGCAGAAGCCTCAACTGCCAATACTTCAAAACTAAGTATGAAGTCCCAGAAAGGCTTACGTATGGACGAAGGTAGTTCTTTGGCAAAGAAATCGTGTCATATCCCTGCTTGAATATTATTTTGGACACCTGCGACTTTAAATAAATTTTTTAATAAATTATCCAAAATCGGCGATAGAAATGTAAGGCTTAATATAAGCAACAGAGTATATTAGGATGGGCTTGTGAAGGATTTTTATACTACCCATAAAAAAGAAAGTTCAGAGAACTTTAGCAAAAGGCATTGCATTATAAAGAATAGAGCAAAATTGAAATTAAATTCTTCGATCGTAAAAATACTGAAAAAGAACCTTCTATCTCTATTTTGGGGAAATTAAAAAGCTATCCGAAATTAAACACTCAAGACAAACAGGCGGTTTCAGATGAGAATTACAATTATTGGTGGCGGTATATCAGGACTCTCTCTGGCTTTTGCACTTCTGCAAAAACGGCATAATATAGAACTTAGAGTATTTGAGGGAGAAGGCGAAGTAGGAGGAAAGATTCGGACTGTAAAAACAGAAGGCTTTCTCTGTGAAGCAAGTGTCAACGGTTTTTTGAATAACAGACCCGAAACTTTAACTCTTGCCAGCAAGCTATCTCTAAATCCCCTCAAGAGTAATGACAATGCAAGAAAAAGGTTAATTTTATCGAATAATAAGTTGCAGCTTATTCCTGATAACCCTAAATCTTTTTTTACTTCGGGCTTTTTGAGTATTTCGGGCAGATTAAGGGTTTTACTAGAATTATTGATGCCCAAAGGCAGCGCTGACGATGAATCTTTGGAGTCCTTTGGGATACGACGGGTGGGAAGGGAATTTTTCGAGAAACTTCTTGACCCACTGGCTTCAGGTATTTATGCTGGCGATCCATCAAAGATGAGCATCAGAAGCTGTTTTGGGAAGGTCTTTGATATAGAAAAAAAATATGGCAGTCTCATCAGAGGTTTTATTGCGATGAGCAAAGAAGCTAAGAAAACGGGCAAACGGGCTTCGGCTGGACCATCTGGAGTGCTGTACTCTTTTGCCGAAGGGATGATTAGCTTAATAAGCGCCCTTAAAAATAACCTTGGCGAGCGAATAATCACTGGTAAACAGTTAATTTCTGTAGAAAAAAGACCAAATCTTTATGAACTTTTCTTTCAAGACGGAACAGTTTATGAGTCGGATATAGTTATTTTTGCTATACCTGCTAATAATTTAGCAACAATTATCTCTAATATGGATAAAACTATCGCAAAGATTTTGGAAACAATAACTTATCCACCGGTGACTGTTGTAGCAACAGGTTTGGCAAAAAACAAAATTGGACAGGATATGAATTCTTTTGGCTTTCTTATTCCCTCAACAGAAAATCGAAACACCTTAGGAACATTGTTTGACTCAAGCATCTTCTCGAATAGGGCACCAAGCGGCAAAGTTCTTTTAAGGACATTTGTGGGGGGGGCGCGCAAACCGGAATTAGCCATGTTAGATGACGATAAAATAGTAAACATGGTTATGAAGGAACTATCAGATATTCTTAAAATAACCTCCGATCCAGATTTTGTCAGAATTTTTAGATGGCCGAAGGCTATACCTCAATATCTGATAGGGCATCACAGGAAACTACAACAGCTTGATGAACAACTACAAAACCACAAAGGATTGTATCTCACAGGTAATGCATATCGGGGCGTGTCAGTCAACGATTGCATAGCAAACAACCTTTTACTTGCTGAGAAAGTAGTTATGGATATGGTGTTGTAATTTAAACTCCTTTGTGAGGCAAAGCCCTTTTTAAAAAAGCCCAAATTCTGCGATAGAACTAAAATGACAAGTTAGTTAGGAAACGCTGGTGAGGTTTTATACATAACACCTTATAAAAGACATAATATCTAAATAAGCATTTAGCAAGATTCAAAGGAAACTTGTCATTACCCAAATTCAGCGACAATTATGCTAATGCCTTATATAGCTTGTCATTGCGAGCACCCGAAGGGTGCGTGGCAATCTAATTGGAAAAGGCAAGATTGCTCCCCCTTCGACAAGCCTGTCCCGAGCCTGCCGAAGGACTCAGGGTCACAAGGACAACTTTTATCACTCGATCTCGGAATTATAAAAATTCTGAAACAGCCCTTCCCATTTCTAAATTTTGTAAAAGTGGGACTGTTGACACACATGTTTTTTAAGTATTAAATTTATCCATGCTCAAAACGGCGTTTATTTATACAGATAATTTTTCCAAATTCGATTACGGAGATTCTCACCCCTTAAAAATTTTCAGGCTCAAACTTACTTATGAACTCATCAAATCATTTGGACTTTTAACACTGCCAAACACCCGATTTATTGAAAGCAGGGTTGCAACAGATGATGAGCTTTGTCTTTTTCATTCCGAAAAATATATTCAAATACTTAAAATTGCAAATGAGGGAAAAGATGTTCCGGATGCATATAGTTACGGATTTGGTTTCGGCGATAACCCAATTTTCAAGGGGCTTCTTGACTGGTCAAGACTCTTAACGGGCGCAACACTTCAAGCCGCCCATATGGTTGAAAATGGCGAAGTAGATATAGCCTTTAACATAGCTGGAGGTCTCCACCACGCTAAAAAGTCCGAGGCTTCAGGTTTTTGTTATGTCAACGATCCGGCTGTGGCAATTAAATATCTACTGAAAAAAGGCAAAAGAATTGCTTACATTGACATTGATGCACACCACGGCGATGGAGTTCAGGAGGCTTTTTATGACACGGACAGGGTTCTTACCATTTCCATACATGAAACAGGGAGATTCTTATTTCCCGGAACCGGTTTTGAATCTGAGATAGGAGTTGGTGAAGGCGAAGGCTACTCTATAAACGTTCCGCTCCCGCCCTACTCCGACGATGAGATTTTTTTATATGCCTTTGATGAAATTGTTCCTCTTGCGATTGATAAGTTTAAGCCTGATATTGTTGTAACTCAATTGGGCGTAGACTCTTTCATGTCAGACCCACTGACTCATCTTAATTTCACAACCAACGGCTTCTGCATGGCTATAAGCAAATTAAAAGAAATATCAAAAAAATGGGTAGCCCTGGGTGGTGGGGGATACGATATCTACAATGTGGCAAAAGGCTGGACTCTTGCATGGGCAATAATGAATGGAGTGGATTTACCAGATAAAATTCCTCAAGATTTTCTAAAAAAATATTCTTGTGCAGGTTTTACCAGCGGCATTTTGAGAGATAGTATATATATTGAAAAAGGCTTAGAAAAAGACCGCATGAGAGAGACACTAAAAAGAATTATTAACTTCCTGAAAGAAAAAGCGATATCCAAAATCAGATGCCCATCCAATTAATTTCTTAAATGGGGGCAGACTTTACTTTCTAAATTAAAACTCATAGCTGGCTTTGTATTATTAACTTTAGGCGAAGAAAGTCAATAGTCAAGCCTGACCCTTTTTAACCCTTTTTAACATACAAACCCCTCGTCACCGGCAGCCAGAGACTCGGAGCGTCCGTACTGAACAGCAAGCAGACCAAGTTTATTCTCGTTGATAGCGGTCTGAACCAGTTTTTCCGCCCAATCACCCTGTTCTTTATTCGTCAAAAACTCAGAATTCGCCATCGTCGGTGGTCGTCCGCCGACTTGGATGTCAGGGTCAATCCCGAGGTCCAAGACTGAATCAAATTTAAGATTCTCTTCTTGTAGGTGGCACTCACAGTTTGATCTTTCCTCCGTATAGGTTATGGTCAGTGCTTCTAATTGGCTGCAGCATCGTTAAGTATCCTAACGCCTGAGCTAACCCGTGCTAATGAGGCGGAGCGTAATGAGCATCGGCGTTGAACGATTTGTTAGCCCCTTGTCTTTATTTATGTTTTCCATTTGGTCTTTTTATATGGCCGTTTATTTTATGCAGGTCATAGCATTCAAAAATACATTTACAAAAATCCACCATCCGTCTATCACCATTAGCAACCGCCTGCTTGTAGATTTTAATAAAATACCTTTTTCCAGCCTCTGTCTGTGAATAATTCTTTTTTATAAGGTTATGTTCCATGCATAGAGTTTGCCCGTTATCAACAGAATTATCACCGCCTTTATCCTTTGGTTTAATATGGTCTGCACATATTTCAACTCCATCTTTTCGTCCTCGCCCGCATACAACACATTTATAATCATCTCTTTTAAAAATTGCCTCCTTAACTTCTGGAGGGAAATCAAATAGCTCAACTTTTTTAACATGGTCAGGGTCATAGCGATAAACTCCCTTGCTTACCTTTATTAATTTTCCTTCTTGGTGCAGTTTGCGAATGGCTCTCCATGGGTCCCTTGGAGGTTCGGGATTATCCTTAAGGAATTGTTCAGTAACCCAATCCACAACAGGTCCATGTTTGAGGTCTTTTTTAGGATGTTTTTGAAAGTAAGCCATGATTAAATCGCTAACACTTTTTGACATTACCTGCCTCCTGAGGCAACAGTGAGTTTGAGTTGATTTATCTGACCTTCGGTCAAAAGCCGTCTCTTTGCTAATTCACAGTATTTCTTATCTATGTCAACTCCAATACCTTCTCGTCCTGTCTCTAAACAAGCAAGCAAGGTTGAGCCGCTGCCAAGGAAAGGGTCAAGAATCGTATCCCCTACAAAGCTAAAAAGCTTTATGCATCTTCTCGGCAGTTCGACTGGAAATGGGGCAGGATGTCCTACTCTTTTTTTGCTTTCTCCGCTAAAGTTCCATACACCGTTTGTCCATTCCATAAATTCTTTTTTTGTTATATCTGACTTTCTACTACCACTTGTCTTTTTCCATTCATTTTTATAAAGGACAATGATAACTTCTACAGGGGCTATTACATAAGGGGCAGCGGCAGATAGCCATGAACCCCATGCAGTTCTTCTTGAAATATTTTGTTCGTTCCAAATTATTGTTGAATGATATTTGAAGCCAATTTGTTTTGCAATGGTTGTTATATCTGCACACATGCTCTGTTGACCGCCTTTATTTTTGTCTAAAGGGATATTCAGACAAAATCTTCCATCACTTTTAATAAATTTATAACATTTTGCAAGCCATTCTCTTGTGAATGAAAGATAATCATCATAAGTCATTGTGTCATTATGTGAGTTGTATTTTATATCTACATTATAGGGCGGCGATGTAACAATTAAATCTATAGAATCATCTGCAATGCTTTCTGTCTTCAAAATATCAGTATTATAAATCCATATTGAATCTGTATGAAAAAATAACTCTTTAGATTTTATTTTTTTACTCTCTACGCCATAGACGGCTTCAGGCTCTTTTATCTTAAAGTTTGTTTTTTGATATTTATATCTGCTTGGATTTTGAGGAGCTTCAAAGTTCTGACTTTCTCTCAAATATTTTTCGATGTTTTCTCTATTAAAACGCCGTTGTCCTCCGGGCGTTCTCAATGAAGAAATCAATCCTTGCTTCTCCATACGATAAATAGTTGCAGTGCTTATGCCAAGATATTTTGCAGCTTCTTTTGTTGTAAAAACATTTTTTTCTTCCATGACAATGCTTCCGATAAAGA
>DAIQAO010000030.1:9095-21745 GCA_036781645.1 Dissulfurispiraceae bacterium | reverse complement strand
AAATACAATTTAAGATAATCCGACACCGATTTTTGTGATGTCTTTAAACAAAACTCCATAAAGTCTTTATTAAAAGGATATAGTATAAAAATCCCTCACCAGCCCTTCCTTTCTAACTTGTTGATTTTGTAAAGCTTTTTAGTTCTATTGCCGACTTTGGAAGCATTCTTTTCGGAAATATGACAGTATTTTGTTATTATATAACTGGCTTTACATTTCCTTATTTAAACATATACAGCGCTTAATATTAAAAAAAGAAGGACATAAAGTCTAAAGACATAATTTATGCAGCAGAGAATTCAAAAAATACTTGCGATGATGGGAATTACTTCAAGGCGGAAGGCTGAAGAATTGATTATTGCCGGTAGGGTGACCGTCAATGGTAAAACTGCGACTATAGGGATGAAAGCCGATCCCGCAAAAGACCACATTAAACTTGATGGAAAACTCCTCACAACTCTTGAGCCAAAGGTATATCTCATTTTTAACAAACCAAAGGGAGTTATAACATCCCTTTCTGACCCCGAAGGCAGACCGGTGATTATGGATTTTCTCAGAGAAGTTAAATTTAGGGTTTTTCCTGTGGGCAGGCTTGATTACGATACAGAGGGATTGATTCTTTTGACCAACGATGGCGAGCTCGCAAACTCTATAATGCATCCTTCAAGGAAAATACCAAAGGTCTATCTTGCTAAAATAGATGGTTTCATAGAAGATAAAGAGATAACGAGGCTCACTAAAGGTATAATGCTTGACGATGGCATGACTGCTCCGGCAAAAGTTCGGCGGGTCAGAAATCTGGATCATAACTCATGGATCGAGATCACCATATACGAAGGCAGAAAAAGACAGGTTAGAAGAATGCTGGAGGCTATCGGTCATCCTGTTCGTAAACTCAAGAGAATCGCTATAAACGGGATACATCTTGGAGACTTAAGAACAGGGGATTTTAGGTATCTTTCAAAAGAAGAAATAGAACATCTTAAAACTCAAAATTGACAATAGAAAGGGCATCGCGATCGGAGCGAAGCGATCTCCCCTTTTCTGATGAGATTGCCACAAACCCGTTGGGTTCTTGCAATTAACTTATGAGCCCTTCTGTTTATTGTTCTATTGCTATTTTTAGGTTTCGCAAATCATGTCACTATTAATTTCTTATTGGTCTCACTGGTGTCCAAAATAATATTCAAGCAGGGATAAGACACGATTTCTTTGCCCAAGAATTACCTTCGTGCATGTGCAAGCCTTTGTGAGACTTCATACTTAGTTTTGGAGTATCGGCAGTTGGGGCTTCCGCTTCTTCTTCAGCCACCTTGAGGGTACCTGTGGCTTTGGCTCCAGAAATCGCATCATATCCCTCTGATTCGAAAGTATCAAAAGAATTTATTTTGGACAGGTATGTATTGGTGTATAATTAATCATCTTAAATTGGGAAACTTCAATGAAGACAAGAGATGATTTGATAAATGAGCTGTCCTGGCTATGCGGCATAGTCCCTGAATACTGGGATATCTTTGGCAACAGATATCAAGCTTCTCAGAGCACTAAAGAAGCTATTCTCAGGGCTATGGGAATCAGGATAGATACAGAACAAGATATTTCTGAAGCGATTGCCAATATGTATGATAAGCAATGGCTATCATTTATTGAGCCTGTCAAGGTTCTCTCCGTAAAAAATCAGCCTTTCGTTTTGTCGTTATTCATACCTATAAATGCAGGGGAAGAAGACAGGCTTGTTTTTTACTGTCAAATAAAGAGCGAAGACGGCAACACAAACTATTTTACGCTTTACAGAGATTCTGTGAATATCTCTGGGGAAAAATGGATAAATAACCAGAGATACATAAAAATAGACATTTATGATAACACACAGAGAGATATTGGCTACTATTCATGTCAGGTAAGATGCGTAGGGGCGATACGAGAGCTTTCAGGTGAATCAAGGATTATAATCACTCCTGATGCATGCTATATCCCTGTCGAACTCGAAAAGGGGAGGAAATTCTGGGGGCTTTCCCTAAATCTCTACTCAATCCGCTCCAGCCTGAACTGGGGATGTGGAGATTTTAAAGATCTTGCGAGGATAGTTACATGGCTGAGTGAATTGAAAGCTAATTTTGTTGCAATAAATCCACTTCACGCCCTTTTAAATAAGCGTCCTTATGATATAAGCCCATATTCCCCTGTTAGCAGGCTTTATAAAAATTTAATCTATCTCGATATAGAAGGGATACCAGATGTCATAGAATCTAAAAAGGCTCAGGCGGCAATCAAGCAAAAAGAATTAAGAGATAATTTAAGAGCACTAAGAGACTCCGATTATATTGATTATGAAGCAATCGCCGCACTCAAGGAAAAGATACTCCGTTATGCCTTCGAGTTTTTTTATGAATTTCATTATAAAAAAGACACTCAACGGGGTAGGAGTTTCGATGACTATATTTCTAAAGAAAAGGAGCATCTTCAGGTATTTGCATTATTTTGCGCCCTTAGCAAAAGGAATGGTTTGACCGGGTGGGAGACATGGAGCAAAGGCTTCCAAAACCCAACGAGTTCGGAGGTTTCGAGTTTCCTGCTGGAAAACGAGAAAGAGATACTTTTTTATTGTTATATCCAGTGGCTTATAGACTCTCAAATAAAAGATCTTGCAGAACATGCCAATAGCTCCATGTCATTGGGTCTGGTATTTGATCTTGCCATCGGATCGATAAGCAGCGGGAGCGATGTCTGGAACTATCAGGATATTTACGCTTCTGGCATTAATGTAGGGGCTCCCCCTGATGATTTCAATCCCGCAGGGCAGGATTGGGGATTCCCACCGCTTATTCCTGAAAGATTGAAAGAAACCGGTTACGAGTTTTTTATCCAGACAATCAGAAAGACCATTAAATATGCAGGCGCTTTAAGGATAGACCATGCCCTTGGGATGTTCAGGCTATTCTGGATACCTAAAGGGAGTTTGCCATCCGAAGGAGCATATGTAAAGTATCCGTCAGAGGATTTACTCAGGATAATAGCGCTGGAAAGCGTCAGGAACAAGACGCTGATTATCGCAGAGGATTTAGGCACAATCGGCGAAAATGTTCATGATCGCCTTAAGGAATTCAATATGTTGTCTTATAAATTGCTTTATTTTGAGAGAAACTATCCCGACCCTTCATTTACACCTCCGGAGAGATATGCTCAAAGGGCTTTATGTGCTGTAACGACTCACGACCTTGCTACTATACATGGCTTCTGGACGCACCATGATATCGAACTCAAGAAGTTATTAGGATTATATGTCAGTGAAGAAAAATATCTCGTACATACAATTGAAAGAAAGAGGGACAAAGAACTTCTCCTAAAAGCTTTAGTTCAACAGGGTATTTTCCCTGAGGAAGTCTCTTCTGAGAATCTTGCTCATGCACCTATGAGTGATAAATTATGCCTGGGTATTTATGAATATCTTGCAAGGACCCCTTGTATGTTGGTATCTGTAAGCCTTGATGATATACTCGGGGTGCAGCGACAGCAAAACCTCCCAGGTGTAGTTGATTTATATCCTTGCTGGAGGCAGAAACTGCCTGTTAAATTGGACGAAATTACCTCTGACATTAGATTTTCTACCCTTTCAGAGATGTTCAACAGAAATGGCAGGGGGTAAGGGTATATCAATTTAACTTCTAATAAAATGAGATTGGATTTTTATCTGTGATTATAATATTCTGTTTTTCAATGGCTTTTCTTAGATATTTGGGTAAGGAAAAAATACCCGTGTGGGTTACAGAATCGTAAAATCTAAGTTTATGTTTAATGCCTGACAACTTTTCTTCTATTTTTTTGGTTGTAAGCTTAACGGGGTCTGTTTTCTTAGAAGCCAGTATGAAGCCCCATGGAGTAAAAAAAGAAGGGATATTAACAATATAGGGTCTTACAACAGGGAATACCTGTGCCATCGTATTTGCTATCGAACTTAAAACTTGCAAATTGTGAACAGCACTTGATGCAGCCTGAGTGACAGCTATTCCACTTTTTGTTAATCGGTTAAAAACGAGTTCATAAAATTGTTGAGTGTATAACATTACGGCAGGCCCACCTTCTGTAGGTTCAGGTAAGTCGAGTAGTATTACATCAAAATTATCTTTGCGATTCAAGAACTTTCTGCCATCATCAAAGAAAAGCTTAACGCGCTTGTCTTCGAAAGCCCCACAATGCCACTCGGGAAGATATTTTTTGCAAATCTCGACAACTTCTCTGTCCAGATCTACAATAAAAATCTCTTCTACAGATGAATATCTAAGAACTTCTCTTGCAGTAGCACCTTCTCCACCTCCTGCGATAAGAACTTTACGGGGACACTCATGAGCCACCATTGCAGGATGGACGAGGGCTTCATGGTATATGAATTCGTCAGTTTCTGCGGACTGCATCTTGCCGTCAAGAATAAAACATTTCCCAAACGCACCTGATCTGATAATCTCTATCTGCTGATAATCAGACCTACCCTGAAAAATTAACTCCTTCAGGGAGTAGAAGGCGCCTTCATCTTTACTTGTTTGTTCAAGAAACCATTTGAAGTTCTGCATCGCATACCTTATGAGGCAGCTTCTCGTTTGATGGAGAAAGTATGCCCCTTTTCATCTCGAAGATAGAGGGATTTTTACACTTGAATCTTTCTATGAGGTATTGAGCGGCTACCTCAGGTTTTATTACATCTCCACATGTAAAAATATCTACCGCCGCATAGGCATATTCCGGCCAGGTATGGATTGACAGGTGAGATTCGGCTATAACGACCATGCCGCTTATTCCAAATGGATTGAACTCATGGAAGGAAACATCAACAATAGTGGCTTTTGCTTCTTTTGCTGCAGCAACTAAGAACTCTTTGACTTTGTTTAAATCTTTTAAAATCTCCGGATTGCAATCTTTCAATTCCACCAAAAGATGGGTACCTAAAGCATACAATTCCCTACCCTCCTTAATATCAAGGATCAAAAAAAGCGATGCTTTCAAACTTTCTATACTACAGGAGTGGAAATATTTTTGTCAATAAAATTCTGACTCCCAAAAATAGCGATAGGATCATAAATGTATTTATTTGCAGGTCATCTATGAAAAAGATATTTTATTGCAAGAGCCCGTAAGGTTCGTGGCAATCTCGTTATGGATAGTTCAAGGTTTAAAGGTTAACAGTTTAAGGTTAGGAAATTTCACCCCCCAACTTTCAAAGGGGAAGATGAAACTCGCAACTCTTTTTCTCTGGGTCGCTATGTTAACTTTCTAAAACAGCATTTGGGCAGCAAGAGCCCTTCCTATCTCTAAAATTTGGTTTCAAAATGGTGAGATGTTTGGTATCCTGAACCCTTTTTTGCCGCTTTTTTTAAACATCTTCATCATCTTTTTCATTTCAAGGTATTGTTTGATAAGCCTGTTGATATCCGCCACAGATGTGCCGCTTCCCATGGCAATTCTTCGTCTTCTGCTGCCATTTAATATTGTATGGTCAATTCTCTCACGAGGTGTCATTGAATTGATAATAGCTTCTATCTTTACAAACTCTTTTTCATCCACCTTTGTACCTTTTAGAGCCTTATTCATACCGGGGATCATGTTCAGGAGGTTTTCGATGGGACCCATATTTCTAATTTTTTTAAGCTGTTCCCTCAGATCTTCGAATGTAAAGCTGTCTTCGAGTAGAGTTTTTTGTAATTTTTCAGCCTCTTTTTGGTCGAAAGCCTGTTGAGCTTGCTCTATTAAGGTAAGGACATCGCCCATGCCCAGTATTCTCTTAGCAATCCTGTCCGGATGAAATGGTTCAAGCATGTCTATTTTTTCGCCGACGCCTATAAACTTTATTGGCTTGCCCGTAACATTCCTGATTGAAAGGGCTGCCCCGCCTCTTGCATCGCCATCCATCTTTGTAAGGATGATACCGCTCAAATTTATCTGTTCATTAAAGCTTTTGGCCATTGTGACGGCATCCTGACCTGTCATTGCATCAGCAACGAGCAGAACTTCTTTCGGGGTGACCTTTGAGCTTATATCCTTAAGCTGTTTCATCAGTTCATCGTCTATGTGCAGTCTGCCGGCTGTATCTATGATTAATATGTCTCTGCCTTCGAGTTTGGATTTTTTAATTGCTTCTTCGCAGAGAAGGGCGGGATTTTTAATTTCCTTAGAATAGAAAACAGGTATATCAAGCTGTTTGCCAAGGGTTATTAGCTGGTCTATAGCTGCCGGGCGCTGCAAGTCGGCAGCAACGAGAAGAGGTCTCCTGCCTTCTTTTTTAAAAATCCTTGCGAGTTTGGCTGATGATGTTGTCTTGCCTGAACCATGAAGCCCTACCATCATTATTACGGTGGGGGGATTTGGAGACAACTGAATCCTTTCATTTGTATTACCTAAAAGGGCGCAAAGTTCATCATAAACTATTTTTACAACCTGCTGACCTGGAGACAGACTTTCCAAGACATCTTTGCCTATAGCCTTTTCCCTGACATGCTGAATAAATTCCTTTACAACCTTAAAATTGACATCTGCTTCAAGAAGAGCCATCCTGATTTCCTTAAGGGCGACATCGACGTCCTCTTCTTTAAGTAAGCCTTTCCCTTTCAGCTTTTTAAAAATTGAATCGAGTTTTTCGCTTAAACTATCGAACATCTACGGCTCCTGTGATAAAAAGTTCATATAATCATAAAGCAAGACATTTAAAACTGAGTTTCTTCTATAATTATTTGGGGTTCTTTTGAAAAATCTACACGGCAATAGTGGCATCTTTTGTTCAGTAAAGTAAAGAGAAAAAAGAAACCTTGCTCAAATTTTATAAGGCTTTATTAACGTCTCAATGGACAAAGTATGCTTATAAAAGAGAATCTATTTTAGATTTAATCTGTTGTTTTGGAACTGCCCCGACAATTTGATCTACCTTTTGACCATCCTTGAAAAACATAATTGTGGGGATACTCATGATTTTGTATTTTGAAGCTATATCTGAGTTTTCATCGGTGTTTAATTTGCCGACTTTTATTTTCCCAGCATATTCCTTTGCAAGCTCTTCTATCGTTGGCGCTACCATTCTGCAAGGGCCACACCACGCTGCCCAAAAGTCAACCACTACTACACCTTTTGATTGTAAAACCTCGCTATCCCATGAAGCACTTGTTAGCGATACTACACCTTCCGCCATGTGACATATCCTCCGTTTTGAAATGTTAAAAGCAAATTATACTTATAAATCTGTTTCTTTGTCAATTTTGAATCTCCTTCCCAAAGTTAGAGAGAACTAAAAAGCCTTAAAAAATCAACAAGTTAGAGAAACTGAAAAATGGCGAAGGAACAATATAGAAAATGCTGATATGACAAAGGGAATGGATTTCACCATCACAAAAAACTCACCAAGATGGTGAGGCGTGATGATGACCTCGGAGGAGAAGGCGCGGACGCCTTCCGAGAATGAGCGAAAAACTATTTCCATGGTCAAATAAAAAATCCTAACGCTGATTTTCTTAGAAAAAAGAATATTGAATGTTTTTTGTATGTCCGCTAATTTAGGCAAAAGGTTAAGGTTTTTTAGGTTTGTATATAACACCTTAATTTCTAATTTGTGGGTTCTACAACTATATTGTTTGTTTCAATCAGTTTCTTTACAAACTCCAGTTCTTCTTCTTTCGTATTAAGTTTCTTCCCTAGTTTTTCATCGAGTATTTTAGAGAAAATCTCGGAAAAAACACGTCCTGGTTTAAGTCCTAATCCAATCAAATCGCTGCCCTTTAAAATAGGTTTAATTGTTCTTAGTTCAAGAAGATATTGTGATATAGCTTTTTTGCTTTCACTATCCTGACAGGATGCCATAGCAAATAGTATGGATTCCAGCGTCCTGCCTTCTAAAAGATGGTATATCTCGATAGGGCTCGAAGGTTTAAGCCTTCTGAGTATATCTCGTGTGGATGCACGGTCCTGAATAATCTTATCTTTGACCTGCCTTGAAACCATAAGTCTCTCTAATGCAGCTAAAATTTCATCTTGTTTGAGACCATCAAGTAAAGCCATCGTAAAGATTATCCCCCTGTCATATTTTTCGTTTAAAAAAAGGAGATCAAACCATGTTAAAATGTCGTTCAGTGACTGTAAAAGACTCTCTATATTTGCTGTCAACTGTAGTTTGCTGTGAATAACCTTAAGTAAGTTATATTCGCCAAGTCTTTTTAAAGCCTTAATAGGGTTGGTTTCTCTGAAAATTAGGACAAGCTCATCAAAAATTCTTGAGCCCGAGAGCTTTTCAAATATATTCATTTTAATGGCAAGTTTGATTAAATTTTCGGTGTGTTTTGTGAGTTTAAACCCAAATCTTTCTGAAAATCTCACAGCCCTGAATGCCCTTGTAGGGTCTTCTACGAAGCTCAAATTGTGGAGCACCCTGATAGTTTTTTCCTTCAGGTCTCTCTGCCCGCCGAAAAAATCTATTAAGATCCCGAAGGAGTTTTTGTTGAGCTTCACGGCTAAGGTATTTATTGTAAAATCCCTTCTGTAAAGGTCTTTTTTTATTGATGATAATTCGACCTTAGGGAGCGTTGCCGGTGATTCATAATATTCAGTCCTCGATGTGGCTATATCAATAATAATGGATTCACTGTTTTCTATCTTCTCTTCGATGATAATTCTGGCTGTCCCGAATCTCTTGTGTGCAAACACTCTTGCTCCAGTTTGAGAAGCAAGCTTTTTCGCAAAATCGATGCCGTCTCCTTCAACAACGATATCTATATCAAGATTTGCTTCCCTTCTGAGCAAATCCCTCACGCAGCCGCCCACTAAGTATGCGCCAAAACCAGAGGCATCAGCTATCTCGCCAGCCTTCTGGAGCAGTTTATATAATGAATCTGGGAGCAGATCTCTCATAAGGGTTGAGATATTTCTCTGCAGACTTGCTGTTTTATTAATTGATGTCTCACCTTGGGGGATTCTGCTCTTTCTCAGCAGGTCTTCATAAAGGGCTCTCATAATATCTGTGCGTGTGATTGCGCCTTCTATCTTTTCACCTTCAAGGACGGGTATAAATCTCTGGTTCTGTTCAATCATTATGGATTCAACCTCTACAAGGGGTGTATCAATGATTACAGTAGCAGCGTCTGTTGTAGCAAAGTCTATACACTTGCTCTTGTGAAAGCCATGAAAAAGAGCTTTTTCCACTACTTCCCTTGTCACTATGCCTATGTAACGATTATTCTTTACGAGTGGCAAAACATTCACGCCGTATCTTGTCATCATGTCTTCGGCGTCTTTAATAGTTTTGTCCCAGCTTATAACTATTACAGGCGTCGTCATTACGTCCCCAGCAACCTTCATTGGTTTGATATGTTTTTTTAAGGCAAGGGTTAATCTCTCCTCGACAATCTCAAATGGCATATCCTTTATGGTTGCTGAGGATGCTGAAGGATGACCTCCTCCGCCGAATTCAGCAAGTATCTGGGCAACATCAACTTCTGGCGCCTTGCTTCTTGCAACTATCAATATCTTGTCAGCCATGCCTATAAGCATGAAAAGGGCGTCAATATCTTCCATATCCATAATGGTATGGGCAAGATGGGCAACATCTCCAAATCCTTCAAGATTGCCCTTTGCTATTTTTATTTTTTTATCTTGAAGAACAATCTCTTTAAGTGAGCCTATGAGTTCATTAAGAAGGTTTATTTCCTCCTTGCTTATCTCCACCTTAAGGAAATCCGAAACTATATTAAGATTGGCGCCTCTTTTAAGGAGATAGGCAACGGCTATAAGATCTTTAGGGGTGGTGGTAGAGAATAAAAGTGAACCAGTCTCCTGATAGATACCGAGACAAAGCAATGTAGCTTCCATGGGACTTGGAAGAATCTTCTTTTTCTGGAAAATGCCGGCAAAAAGCGTCGAGACAGCCCCTACGGTTTCTAAAACCTCAAGCTCACCCTTGATATCATATTTACTTGGCGGATGGTGGTCGTATATGTGTATTTTTATCCCCGGCTTGGATAAAATCGCCTTCAAAGGACCTATTCTGTCGGGATGTTTGGTATCGACTATTATAAGCCTTTTTATTTTATCCTGTGGGATTTCTTTGAACCTTTTGATTTTATTCGGAAAAAATAATTCAGCAAAATCCCTCACCTTCTTTTCCATAGCCCCAGGCATGACAATTTCTGCATCCGGATATAGCTTTTGGGCGGCAATCGCTGAGGCAAGGGCATCAAAGTCTGCGTTTAGATGGGATGTAATTATATCCATTGGCTATTGTTTAATTATTGTAACACCTTCGGGTGGAGTAAATTCGAAGAGTCTGTCTTTGAGCCCTGTGTTGACCTTAATGTCTCTGAATTCAATCTGGGTTTTATTTGAGTGTAAATCTACAATTGTCAATGATTTTACAGGGAATTCATCTTCTGTGGTGGTAACTTCAATTTGGTAAATATTGCCCATCTGGCTTTTTGGCTTTAATATTAATCTTCCGTCCTTGGACAATATGTCGAAATCCTTTCTGATATCGCCAAGGCCACCAAGTAAAATAATTGGAGACTGTCCGTAGGTTGAACGGTCGAATTTGGTTATGTAAGCCTGTTTCTCCTTTTTTTGGTAAATAATGAGTTTATCGCCAGAGATATAAATAGTTTGGGGTTTATCGCCGGCATATTCCCATCTGAATTTCGACGCCTTGATGTAAAAGCGGCCCTTGTATGTATCGGTTCTTTTTAGGTCTTTTACATAGCTTTTCTGTATAAAATTGCCTGCGATGTCCTTCAATTCCTCATAAGCCTTTTGAATCCTCGATGCTTCATCTTCAGGGCTGGATGCTTGACATAAAGAAGGAATTGTGGCAAGAAACAAAAACAAAATAATAAATATCCCTTTGCGCAGCAACAAGATATATGACTTTATAATCAAATCTGAGTTGTTTTCATTACTCATAATATTACTTTATCTCCCTGATGGTATAAATTACAGACGGCGTTTTAAGTCATTACATGACCCTAATATTGATAGTGTAACATCAAATCAATAATTTATTATATATGAAGATTAAGTCCATAAATTAGCGATAGGAAGGGCTGCTGAAAATAAGGATAAGAAAGGCTGTTTTAGAATTTTTATAATCAAACACGGGTGTCCAAATAATATTCAAGCAGGGGTATGACACGATTTCTTTGCCAAAGAATTACCTTGTAAAGTATATAAGAATTTATTTGGACGGGTATGTAAATAAACTTTTTATTTTCATATCTTTTTAAAACTTCCGCTCTATCGTTCTTCAGCTCTGATATTGACCTCATAAGGTGTCGTATAAAAAACCTTCACCTTGATTTTGTAAAGCTTTTTAGTTCTATCGCCGAATTTGGGAAGAAATTAAGGCAGCGGTCTTTTATAGATTGATAAGACAAAGAGAGGCTATGCAACGCCCTCTCTCTGTCTTATATCATTGATTTAAAAAACTACATCAAAGGTCATATAGACATTTTGTGCATTTCTTATGGGTGGGAAGAATTGTCCTATAGGACCGCTTTGTGTAAGAGTTGTTATTTTATGCGGGGCGCCAATCCAGTTATTGCTTCCAGTGTAGTTGAAGTCATAGTATTGATATCCAATCCTTACAAAGGCATTGCCTCTCTTTGATATAGGCTTTAATCTTAAATCCTGAATTACGTAAGCCTCATAAACATTGCCTCTTGTGCCGAGTTTGGCTGTCCATATGTCGTCTGAAGCAGGGGCGAAGGTGATCCAGTTTTTAGAGCCGTAATTATATTCTAATCCTAACTTTGTGCCATAGGATTTGATATCATACCTTGCGCCAAGATATAAAGCGTATCCCGAGCGGGATTTTCTGCCTTCAACAGTATCCCACATTAAGCCGTAATCAAAGGGGAAGGCACCTCCGAAAATAGTTTTATTATTAGGGTCTGTATCGCTGATAGCAGCGGAGATAAAGAGATTGAGGTCGCCAACTCCAATTTTATCAAGCTTTCCGGTTACCGTAGCTCCATACCACATAATATCTCCAACGTTTATTTGTCCGATTTCTGGTCTTGCGAAAATGTCAATGCCCTTATTGATATTTAGTTCAAAGCGTAAGTTTTCCGTATCGTATGGCACGAGGTCAACACCTACCATATGAGTATCCTTCAAGCTGTTAGCAAAGCTTCTATACCCAGAGTCGAAGCCTTTTCCATAGCAGAACTTTACATAAGCTCCTGGCAAAGCCTTGATGTCAGGTGCTGCTCCAATTGTAAGACCGTCAAAGGCATAATCCACAAGCAGTGCAGGAACCCCTGCAGTGCCAGTTCTTTCAGTGTTCAGCCTGAGATTGGATGGAACGCCCTTAGTTGAAGGTCTTCTGCCTATGGAAAACCATAGAGGCATATCAGCTATATTGCTCCATGTAGCATAAGCCTGATCGACTCTGAGAGTATTATCCTGCGGCACATGACCAGTGGTTCCATCAAAAATACCAGCCCTATCGGCAAAATAGCCAATAACCGGACCTTCAGTGCCATGTCCCCAGACTTTATACATGAGAAGCCTGACCTTGACATTGACGTCCTCTGTTGCTGCGGCTTTGAGGTTTAATCCCAGCCTGTTTGTAAGGAGAGATTCATTTTTAATTGTTTCCCCGGTATAAGGAATAAGGAGTTGATTAGTAGGTCCTG
>DAIQAO010000030.1:0-8995 GCA_036781645.1 Dissulfurispiraceae bacterium | reverse complement strand
CCTGACAGTGTCTTTCTTCTGGATCTCCTGCACCTGCAGCTTAAGGCGCTCTAATTCCTTTGTAAGGGCTTCGATTTTCTGCAGAAGTTCTGCCTGATCCGCTGCAAACACCGGCAAGGCAAAAAGCAGGGATAATGAAATGATAAAAGCAAAAATCATCTTCATAAACACCTCCTAGCGATAGTTCTTGCCTATACATTAGGCAAGGTCAAAAAATTACTAACAATTAAGCAAAACTTATGCCAAAAAGTTATACCGAATTTTCAATCTGTTACACTGGTGCCCAAAATAATCAAAGTATATAAGAATTTATTTTGGACGGGTATGAATCTGTTATTTAAACGAAAGTATTTATTTGTTAACAAGATGTTAATTTAATTAACGATATGGAAATTTAACATACTCTATCTTCTGCCTAGAAAATCTCGGGGTTTTCCAGCGCCCTTAGGGGGACCAACGAGACCGTCTTCTTCGAGAAGTTCCATTATCCTTGCAGCCTTATTATAGCCTATTTTGAATCTCCTCTGGATGCCAGAAATGGAAACCTCTCCAGAAGAAGCTGCAAAATCTATAACTTTTCTGTAAATATCGTCTCTTTCATCACCTTCATTAGTGCTTACCGGTTTATCATCAAAAAATAAAGGAATGTTTTGGAAGGAAGAATAATCAGGAGCCCTTTGATCCCTGATAAATTCCGTTATTTCAGCGACTTCCCTCTCGCTCACATACGCGCCGTGAATCCTTATAACCTTAGCGCCCGGAACCATGAAGAGCATATCACCCATCCCCAGAAGCTGTTCCGCCCCCTGACTATCAAGTATAGTCCGTGAGTCAACCTTGGTGGTCAACTGAAATGATATTCTTGCGGGGAAATTAGCCTTTATCAGGCCGGTAATTACATCTACAGACGGCCTTTGGGTAGCGAGAATCAGATGAATTCCTGATGCCCTTGCCATTTGTGCAAGCCGAGTAATTGCATTCTCAACATCCGCAGGGGCTGTGAACATGAGGTCGGCAAGTTCGTCTATGAAGACAACTATATAAGGCATCCTCTCTGAAGGGTTTACATCCTTATTGAAGGTCTCAATATTTCTTGCGCCCCTTTCGGCAAGTAACCTGTATCTCCTTTCCATCTCAAAAACCATTTTTTTCAAAGCTTCTGAAGCCTCTTTCGGGTTAGTTATCACAGGCGCGATGAGATGTGGGATGTCAGAATAAGCTGAAAGTTCGAGCAATTTTGGATCAACCATAAGCATTTTCACTTCATCAGGTGACGCCTTGTAAAGTATGCTTAAAATAAGGGCATTTATGAAAATGCTTTTGCCCGAACCAGTTGCGCCTGCAACGAGCAAATGAGGCATCTTTGTAAGGTCTGTGATAACCGGATTTCCGAAAATGTCTTTACCGAGTGCAAGTGTAAGAAGGGAGTTGCCTTTCTGGAAAATCTCAGAAGCAATAATTTCTCTAAGATAGACCGTTGCGCGCCGCCTGTTAGGGACCTCGATTCCTATTGCAGCCTTGCCGGATATAGGGTAAACCCTGATGCTCGGCGCCCTTAAAGCCAATGCAAGATCATCCGTTAAGGATACTATACGGTTGATTTTGACCCCAGCAGCAGGTTCAAACTCATACATCGTTACAACAGGTCCCGGGTTAGCCTGCCTGATCTTTCCCTTTACCCCGAAATCGGTTAATTTTTTCTCAAGTCCAGATATGGTTGAATTTATATCTTCCTTTGTCTGCGTCATAGATGTCTCGCTGTATGACAATAATTCAAGGGGTGGAAAAAGATAATCTCCTTTATTGGCAGGAGTAGGTTTGACAGCATATGGTTTAATGGGTTTATCGGCAAGAACGCTGGCAATGTCATCAGACTGCCTGATTACAGGGTCTTCATTAATAGCCGTTGGCAAGGAGTCGATGTCTTCAGACTGCTCTCCCCGTTTTTTGGGAGAAAAAATATACGAAAATATTGACAAAGGACTGATAAGGAGCATAGCCACGACTACAAGGGCAATGCTGATAATATACGCCCCTGTTGCGGAGAAATAAGTCACTAAAATATTTGAGAGAAGATAACCCACTATTCCACCATGAATGACATTTAAAGAGAAACTGTTAGCTATAAGCTGAGCTATTAGAGTTAAAGCAGGAAACAAAAGCAAAAAACCCATCACATAGATTAGGCTTTTTTCTTTGTTAAGCATCCTTCTTAAACCATAGATGATAATAAAGATGGGAATCAGATATCCTGACAACCCGAAGAGGCTAAACATGATGTCCGAAATATAAGCGCCTGCAACGCCTCCATAATTGCTGACTGACTTGCTTGATAATGTAGAAAAGGAGTTATCCCACTTGTTATGGCTGAAAAGAGAAATGGCAAGATAAATCCCGCTCAGGATGGCAATAACGCCTATTATCAACTGAAGGCGCCTGCTTTTTGCAATGCTATTAGCGCTTTCAGCAGAAGGGGAACCTTCAGCATTTTCTTTTATTGTCCCTGCCATATTACTAATATTATAACAGCAAGGGCAAATCTATAATAAACAAATAAATTCAGAGGATATTTCTGGAGAAATTTCAGAAGAAACTTAATTGCAAAATAACCAGATATTGCAGCAGAGACGAAACCAGTTGTTATCATATCAAAACTAAAATTATCAGGATTATTGACAATGTGCATCCCTTCGAGCATGAACGCCCCTCCAATCACGGGGGTTGAGAGCAAAAAAGAGAATCTTGCAGCATCATGTCTGCTTAGGTTTCGGAACAGCCCAGCCGTTATAGTTATTCCTGACCTTGAAACGCCCGGAATCAACGCAATTGCCTGTGCACATCCTATGAATAAGGCATCAAAAAGGGTCAAACGTTCTTTATGGTGAAAGCCTCTTTTTTTAATAAACCACTCTCCTAAAAGCATTAAAAGACCGAAAAACACTAATGAAAAGACAATAATGAGCGGACTTCTCAAGGTGTGTTCAACAAAACCCTTCAACATCAATCCAGCCGCTCCAGCAGGAACTGTGGCAATCGCAATAAACAAAAGCATCTTTCTTTCTTTTAGAAACATATTTATCCAGTCTCTGTAGAAACAAATAAGCAAGGAAAGGAGCGTCCCACCGTGTAGGGCTACATCAAAGGTGAGAGTGTTGACCTCCCCATGCCAATCGAAAAACCAAGGGAATAAAATTAAATGGGCAGTGCTGCTTATGGGCAGGAATTCGGTCAACCCCTGCATTATTCCGAGTATCGCTGCTTTGTATAATTCAGGATTCAAAATGGGTTCCTTCAATGCCTGAGAATATCAAAAAACTTGGTTTCGCTTCCCCTGTAATTCTATTCAGAATAGACAGAATTTCAGGGCGCTGTCCCTGCGGGCTGCATAGAGAAAGGCTTAATGCCTGCATTTGAATTCAGGACATTTTAACAAAATTGGAGCAAGAGGTCAAAGATTGAACCTGCCAAAATTGCACTGCGCTCCCCAAAATATAAAGATAGGAAGGACCGCTTCTAACTTGCTTTTTAGTTCTATCTCCGAATTTGTGGAAATTATTTGCTCTTGGACAGTTAGGGGTTATAAATGTTAAGTTATAAAATTACTTTTTTATTGTAATGGGCAGAGAGGGTTAGAAGATAAATGCACATTTGCATCGTCGGCGCTGGATATGTTGGTCTTGTAACAGGGGCGTGTTTTTCAGAGTTCGGCGTTTTTGTTACCTGCGTTGACAAAGATAAAGACAAAATTAAATCCCTCAATAAAGGATTGCTTACTTTCTATGAGCCTGGACTTGAGGAGCTGGTCAAAAAGAACTTAAATCAAGGACGGCTTGCTTTTACTACCGACATTAGCTCGGCTGTCAAAGGTTCTCTTGTGATTTTCATTGCCGTTGGGACACCGCCCAGAGGAAATGGCTCAGCCGATTTGAGCTATATCGAGGAGGTCGCCAAAGAGATTGCCAAACATATAAATACTTACACAGTCATTGTAACAAAAAGCACTGTTCCAATCGGCACAAACGAGAAAATCAGAAAGATAATATCAGGGAACCTCAAAGAAGAGATTAATTTCGACATAGTCTCTAACCCTGAATTTTTAAGGCAGGGTTCGGCAATAGAGGATTTCATGAGGCCCAATAGGGTCGTCATAGGCGCTAAGAGCCAACGAGCAATTGCGATAATGAAAGATTTATATAGACCCCTTTATTTAATTGAAACCCCTTTTCTTATTACAAATATTGAGACTGCAGAGTTGATTAAATACGCATCAAATTCCTTCCTGGCGGCAAAGATATCCTTTATAAATGAACTTTCCATACTATGTGAAAAAGTAGGGGCTGATATAAATGTTGTCGCAAAAGGGATGGGGCTTGATGGAAGGATTGGACCTAAGTTTTTACACACAGGACCTGGCTTTGGTGGTTCATGTTTACCCAAAGATACAAAAGCCCTAATCCAAATTGCCAAAGAGTATGATTTAAACCTCGAAATCGCACAGGCTGTTATAAGGGTCAACGATAGACAAACTAACTTCGTCATAGAAAAAATCGAAGGGGCTTTTCAAAAAATTAACAATAAAGTTCTTGCTATACTCGGTCTCTCCTTTAAACCCAACACTGACGATTTAAGAGAGGCTCCATCCATAAAGATAATTCAATCCCTTCAGGAAAAAGGCGCCAGGATAAGGGCATATGACCCGGCAGGCATGAAGAATGCAAAAAAAATTTTCCCCGACATAACCTATTGTGCAGATGCTTATGATGCCTGTAAAGGAGCCCATGGAGCAATAATTGTGACGGAATGGAATCAATTCAGAAATCTTGATATGCAAAGGCTCTTGAATTTGCTCAAAGAGCCATATTTTTTCGATTTGAGAAATATTTACGACCCTCAAAAAATGAAATCTCTGGGGTTTAAATATTTTTCTGTCGGGCGACCCTGATTAACTACTGAAAACTGCTCAAATACAACCCCATTGCGCCGGTGTCTAAAATAATATTCGAACAGGGATATGACATGATTTCTTTGCCAAAGAACTACCTTCGTGCATGTCCTAAAATAGCGATAAGCATCTCATCATTGCGACCCTGAGCAAAGCGAAGGGGAAGCAATCTCACCTTTATTATGAGATTGCCATAAACCCTACGGGTTCTCACAATAACCTCTGTAAATCCATAGGTTTATGTTCCTACAGCTATTTTAGGGGCATATGTAAGTCTTTGTGAGACTTCACACTTAATTTTGAAGTATTGGCAGTTGAGGCTTCCGCTTCGTCTTCAGCCTTTTTGAGGTTAGCCGCGGCTTTGGTTCCAGAAATCGCATCATGTCCCTCGGATTCGAAAGTAATAGGAATTTATGTTGGCGGGTATAACTTTTATCAATACTTTCTATCGCCGATTTTCCGAATGTTGTTTTAGTTGACGAAAAGTTTTTCTTACGCTATGATTAAATAATAAGCCTATTTTGGAGGAAATCAATGATTGCAAAAGAGAGAGTGTTGGAGGTTTTGAGCAAAGTCCGATTCGGACTTAAGAGAGAAGGTGGAGACATTGACCTTGTTGATATAAAGGAAGATGTTGTATATGTAAAGTTAAAGGGAGCTTGCGGGACATGCCCAATGTCAACTATCACCCTTAAGACATGGGTTGAGGCTACTCTTAAAAAAGAAATACCGGAGATTAAATCAGTTCAGGCTGTATGAAAACTGATTGGCGCTATAATCGTCAAAATCAAAGCAGAGAGAGGATTGCAGGTATAGGACAAATCTGGCACCTTCTCTCTGCTTTTTTGTTCTTCTTCGCTTTTTTTATTTTTTCCGTGAGTTCTGACGCATCTTCTTTTAGGCTCAACGAACTCAGGGAGATTAAAAAAGAAGCAGGCTCTGATTCTTTGCGTATCATTGCAGAACTTTCTTCTTCTTTTGAATATACAACGGGCAAGCTTTCAAATCCTGAAAGGTTTTATATTGATATAAAGAATTCCATAATATCAAAAAGCTTTAAAAATTCTTTTTCTGTGTCCGATTCCTTCGTTCGCGGTGTACGAGTGGGTCAATATAATTCCAATACTGTCAGAATAGTATTGGACTTGCAGGCTGGTGATTTTAAGTTTGAAGTAACCAGCCAGAAACACCCTTCAAGGCTGGTCATCGATTTTTACTCCGGGGCAAAGAATAATTATCACCAAGCCCTTAAAGTCCCTTCTATTCAAGATAATCCTCTTAAAAAGAGAATAGTTATCGACCCTGGACATGGCGGGCATGACCCTGGGGCGGTTGGCTACAACGGGCTCTATGAAAAAAATGTTGTTCTTGATATCGCTTTGAAGGTGCGCGATATAATGAGGCAGGAAAATCCAAACTACGAAGTCTTACTTACGAGAGATACCGATGTATTTATTCCCCTTCCCAAGAGGGCTGAGATTGCAAACAGGGCTAATGCAGACATGTTTATATCAATCCATGCCAATGCCTCTTATAACAGAATGGCGCGGGGTATTGAGACATATATTCTCAACTGGACAGATGACGAAGAGGCTATGAAGGTTGCTGCAAGGGAAAACGGCATTTCGCTTAAGGAAATGAGGCAGCTTCGGGACGAGCTAAGTATTATCCTTGCTTCCCTGGAAAGTGAGAGCAAAAGAGATGAATCAATAAAGGTTGCAGGATTTCTGCAAAGGTCGTTAATCTCTGGGCTCATGCCTGAATATATCTCGGATTATGACAGGGGGGTAAAGCAGGCGTTGTTTTATGTCCTTGTAGGCGCTAAAATGCCTGCTGCCCTTGTCGAGGTGGGCTTTATCAGTAATGTCTTTGAAGAAAAGATGCTTGGTAACGAGATATACAGATTAAATATCGCTAAATCCATAGTTGCGGGTATTAAGTCGTATTTTTCAGAAGCTCCGGTTAAAGGTGTGATGGCTAATGATTTAGAGCCCTTTGGCAAAAATAAAGTCTCTCCTGCCAAATATATAAAAAATAAAATTTGACAAGTCATTTCAATAAATTCCTCTTGCAGACTTGAGAAATTCCCATACAGGGATAACCCGGATTTAGATGGTAGATTATCTTATAAAAAACGGGCTTGTTTTCAATGGCATCAATGCCAAACCTATCAGACAAAATATAGGCATATCCAACGAAAGGATAGTCTTTATAGGCGATTCAGAGGTATCAGCCAATGAAGTGATTGATGCAGAAAATCTTTATGTAGCCCCTGGCTTTATTGATGTCCATGCTCATTCAGAATTTACACTGCTCCTTGACGGACGGGCTGAGGGGAAACTTTCCCAGGGTATCACAACAGAAGTAAACGGCAATTGTGGTCTCTCGGCAGCCCCTCTTTATGGCAAAGCATTAGAACACAGACAACAGGAACTCCAGCAGCTTGGCATAACAGAAACGTGGCAAGACCTTCATGAATATCTGAATATATTGCAAAATAAAGGAATAGCCCTCAACACTATAACCTTGTGCGGACATGGAAATCTAAGGGCTTCCGTTTTAGGCTATGCCAATATACCGTGCGAAGAATATATGCTTGAAAGAATGAAAAGGCTATTCAGTGAATCACTTAATCAAGGGGCATGCGGACTTTCTACAGGCCTTATTTATCCGCCGGGGATATTTTCCGATGCAAAGGAGATAAAGGCTTTATTAGGAATTGTTTCTACCTTTAAAAAGGCTAATGGCAGAAAGTTCGTTTATACTTCCCACATGAGAAGTGAAGGCGACGCCCTTTTAGAGGCTATAGAAGAAACTATTGAGGTTGGCAGAGCAACGGGGATGCATGTTCATATATCACATCTCAAAACATCAGGAGAAGAAAACTGGCATAAGATTGACAAGGCTATAGAGCTGATTGAAGAGGCAAGAAATTCTGGGATTCAAGTAACCTGTGACTGCTATCCTTATATAGCATCAAGCACAGACCTTGATTCTATATTGCCTGCTTGGGTGTTTGAAGGAGGATTAAAGGAGGAGATAAAGAGGTTACGAGATCCTCAAAAATCAAGAATGATAAAGTCTGCTCTGTCATCGAAGCCTAATAAATACTGGCAGAATGTCTATGTTTCCTCAGTTTTTAAGGCTAAAAACAAATGGATGGAGGGAGAAAGTATTTTTGATATTTCTCTCCGAACTGGTAAAAACCCTGTCGATACCATGATTGATATAGTTATAGAAGAAGAGGCAAAGACAGGAGCGATATTTTTCACAATGAATGAGGATAACCTTAGACGCATTCTCCGACTTCCTTATGTAATGATTGGCTCTGACAGTTCAGCGAGAAATTTTTCGGGACCAACCTGTAAAGGAAAACCTCATCCAAGAGGCTTTGGAACATTTCCAAGATTTCTTGGATTTTATGTAAGGGATGAAAATCTTATTACCCTTCCTGAAGCAATAAGGCGAATAACTTCTTTACCCGCAGAAACCTTTGGCATCAGGGAAAGGGGCGTCTTAAAGGAAAACTTTTTTGCAGATATCGTAATTTTTGATTATAATTTAATAAAAGACAGGGCATCTTATAAAGAACCTTTTACGAAATCTGAAGGTATTAAATTTGTCTTTGTTAACGGTTCCTTAGCTGTCAGGGACGGGATATTGACCAGTGCCTTAGCTGGAAAAGTTTTATTCTGAATTTTATAAATAATTCACAGGTGTCCAAAATAATATTCAAACAGGGATATGACACGATTTCTTTGCCAAAGAACTATCTTCGTGCATGTCCTAAAATAGCGATAAGCACCTCGTCATTGCGCGCGGAGCGAAGCAATCTCATCAGAAAAGGCGAGATTGCTTCCCCTTCGACAGGCTCGGGACAGGGTCCCTTCGCTAC
This sequence comes from Dissulfurispiraceae bacterium, assembly GCA_036781645.1. GTDB lineage: Bacteria > Nitrospirota > Thermodesulfovibrionia > Thermodesulfovibrionales > Dissulfurispiraceae > DYHD01. Next base: position 158 of record DAIQAO010000030.1, on the reverse strand, counting down.
GCTCTGTGTCGCTATGAAAGTTTTCTACAGCTATCTTTGGTGTTAGGTTAATTTTATTCTCTCTTTTTAAAGGATAAAAATCGCTGAGAATTATGAAACCTTTGATAGGCATAACCTCTAATTATCAGCAAAGGAAATACAGGTTAAACAGTGATTAT
>DAIQAO010000029.1:0-21752 GCA_036781645.1 Dissulfurispiraceae bacterium | reverse complement strand
ACAGGTGTCCAAAATAATATTCAAGCAGGGATATGAGACGATTTCTTTGCCAAAGAACTACCTTCTCACATGTGTAAGCCTTTGTGAGACTTCAGATTAGTTTTGCAATATCGGCAGTCGAGGCTTCCGCTTCGTTTTAAGCCTCATTGAGGTTATTCGTGGCTTTGGCTGCAGAAATCGCATCATATCCCTCTGATTCCAAAGTATATAAGAATTTATTTTGGACAGGTATGGTTATTCATTATCTTTTAAAAATAGCTATAGTGGGTTCCATAAAGTTCCCTTTACATTGAGGCAAAAAAGGTAGGGTGGAAAAACAGCCAATTGTGGTGATATTCAAACTTTTATAACAATGAAGTGGGGGCAGAAAAAAGAAATATCTTAAGACAGAACTATGCTTTAGAGATAATGGATAATCTAATTCTGATTGGCAGCTGCTCAATCCAAATTATAAAAGTTTTGCTTTAAAAATAGACTCTAATTGATGGCTTTCCCTTCTTCGGCTGAGACATCGTCAGGTATTACCCTCTTTGCGCCTATGAATCTTTTTAAATAATAAGGTGTGTCAAGACTGTCAATTGTAATTCTCTTGGTTTTAGAAGATGCGTGAATAAATAAGTTATTGCCGAGGTAGATACCTACATGAGATGGAAAGGAGGCATAAGTCCTAAAGAAAACCAAATCCCCGATTGATAGTTCATCCTTATCAATAACATCTCCAAAACGGAACTGTTCTCTTGCGCTTCTTGGAAGGGCTAACCCTATAAAACTATAGGCCTTCTGCACATATGCCGAACAGTCAATCCCAAAAGGCGAGTTTCCACCAAATTTATATGGCAGGTGCAACATCTTCTTGGCAAATATTATGAGCCTTTCCCTAATGCTCAATTCAGCGAGTTCGTCACTATTTGAGAGAACCTTTATATCTTCAAGTTTTTGAAAGGCTACTTCAGGAGGCAGTTTTGCATGATAGGAAGGCAAGGTGGAAGCCGCAGATTGAGTCACATCTTCCTGCTCCTGATTGCTTCTGGCAAGCAAGAGTCTCTGCCCCAGCTTAAGCGAGTTGCCTTCGAGTCCATTGATTTCCCTTAATTCATCAGGGGATATGCCGTATTTAACTGATATGCTCCATAAAGTGTCGCCTTTTTTAACTGTATGGATTTCAGGTTTTGAGGATTTGATTAATAGCTGCTGTCCGACCTTTAATTTATTTGATGACAAACCGTTTATCTCTTTGAGTCTTTCTGGGCTCATGGAGTATTTTTTTGCAACCGTAGTTAAAGTATCACCTTTTTTTACTACATGATAACGAACTTGGAAGGGATCAGAAATAACAGTGATTTTTTGAGATATTGTGTTTTCATTGTTTTTTTTGACAGTTTCTTTTTTTACTGAGGGTTTATTTTGCTGCGGGATTGATATTTTATCCCCGATTGCTAACTTGTTAGAAGAAAGGTTGTTATGTTCCATGATGGCGTTAACAGAAACGTTATGCCTTTTAGCTATAGTGTATAAGTTGTCGCCTTTTTTGACTGTATAATTAAGATGATTTGCAAAAGTTTCTTGAATAAAAAACAGAGAAGAGAAGGTCAGAAGCATGAATAAATAAAAATACTTTTTCATACCCGCTCCCTTAGTTGTTTTGATTTTTAGACTGGAAAAAATGAAAAAATATTTAATTTCAACAAATTTTAAGGGCAACCCATTTTGTCAGGAATATGAAATCTAATGTGTTGTCCTTAACAATAATGGTTGTTGCATTCTAAAAACTATAAACTCATCTCCTTGAAAAATCTGATAAACATTTAGATTAAGTAGCCCCCTCAATAATATAACTTTCAATCGGGGGCAGCGAAGCTAAATCCTTCAACCCAAAATGGTTAAGAAAAGCCTTAGTCGTTCCATACAAAAATGGCCTGCCCGGCGTTTCTTTTTTCCCGACAATTCTTATAAGTTTCTTGTCTAAAAGGCTTTTTACGGAGCCTTCAGAGTTTACCCCACGAATATTATCTATTTCAAGCTTAGTCAGTGGTTGTTTATAGGCTACTATTGCGAGGGTCTCCAGTGCAGCCTGGGATAGCCTGCTGGACATATTTATATTTTTTAGCTTTTTAATGTAGCCGGAATACTCAGGATTTGTAACCATCTGATATCCGCCTGCAATTTCAAGAATCAATATGCCCGAGTTTCTTACATTATACTCAGAGATTAATGCGTCTAAGATCTCCTTTACTTCATAATCCTGAATTCCGACAACCTTTGTAATGCTGTCGAGAGAAACAGGTTCAGGCGATACAAAAAGCAGAGACTCAACTAACGCCTTTCGTTTATGCCATACATCAGAGAAAAGGAAGGTTTGATGACTATCATCGCTTTGTTTCAATTCAAGCAAGACGCACCACCTGCGAAAGTATAGCAGAAGTTAGCTTGAAATTCAAGTTAGAATTCTTTATTATTACTTTAAGGTCGGAGTTCATAAAGGTAAATAAAATTAAAATAATCGTTTATATCTCGGATTCCATAAAAGAAAATTGATAAATTATTAGAATTTTTTAATAACTTATTTAGAATTTTAATGATTGAACAACCATGAAGAACGCACCTGAATTATTCATTACGCTTCTGCTTTTTACATTTTTGCTTGTTTTAATACTTGTTGCGGTAACTGCGATTCTAAGGTTTCTTAAAAAGAAGGATGAAAAGCCTGCTCATGCTGGAATGGAGCAGTTTGCAGACGCCTTTAAATCACTTGGTAGAGAGATTAATGTCTTAAAAGAACAACTTATCTTGAAAGACAGACTCGCAGCTATGGGAGAAATATCTGCTGGCATTGCTCATCAATTGCGTAATCCCATGGCTGTGATTGCTGGTTATAGCAAGCTTCTCCTCAAAAGTCTTGACGAGGGTGACAAAAGAAGAGACATGCTCATAGCCATTCTTAAAGAGGTTGAAGAGATGGATCGTGTCATGGAAGAGTTATTAAGGCTATCAAGGCATGAAAAGATAAACAAAGAAGACATCAAAATCTCGGAACTCATAACAAATCTTATTGCTTCAATGGCTGAAAAAGGCAGAAAGATTAATTTTCAAGAAAATGAAAATTTTATAATAAAAGGAGATGAGACTCTTATCATGCAGGCGCTTAAAAATATTGTTCAAAATGCGCTCGACTCAAGCGGCGAGGCATGGATAGAGGTTGGTGAGGGTTCGTTCTCTCATAAACAGGGTATTTACATAAATATTCGTGACAAAGGCAAAGGCATATCTAAAGAGGATATGAATAAAATATTTACACCCTTTTTCACCACCAAGGAAGGTGGCATAGGTTTGGGGCTCACTATGGCTCATAAAATTATATCCGCCCATGAAGGCAGTATAACTGTTGAGTCTGCAGCAGGGCAGGGAACAGTTTTTAAGGTATTTTTGCCAAGATAAGAGGACACTTATGCATAATATCCTTATAGTTGAAGACAAAAAAAGCATGGCAGACATGCTTAGGAAAACCCTTCAGATGGAAGGCTTTTCCGTTGTGACTGTCCATTCAGTTCAAGATGGGTTGGAAAAATTATCGATCGGCAACATTGACTTAGTTTTAACAGATTTAAGGCTGCGAGACGGGGAAGGAACAGAAATTTTAAAGGCTTCGAGGGAAAGTCATCCATTGCTTCCTGTTATTATTATGACAGCATACGGAAGCATTGAAGTTGCAGTGAAAGCTGTCAAAGATGGTGCATATGATTTTCTTACAAAACCGTTTAATACTGACCATCTTATCCTTCTTTTAAAACGGGCAATTTCTGAAAGTAAAATGAGCAAAGAAAATATTATTATCAGAAATGAGTTTCCAGACTTTTTCAGAGCTCCCAATGCCGTTGGAGTAAGCCCAGCATGGAAAGAGATAATGGAAAAGGTCAAAAGAGTTGCCCCTCTTAAAACTACCGTCTTGATTCTTGGCGAGAGCGGGACGGGCAAAGAACTTCTCTCTAGAACTATACATCACATGAGCCCTAGAAGCGCCAACCCTTTTGTAGCAATAAATTGCGCCGCTGTGCCTAAAGATTTAATCGAGAATGAGATTTTTGGGCACGAGAAAGGCGCTTTTACAGGCGCACATGAGATAAAGCCCGGCAAATTCGAGCTCGCTGATAAAGGAACTATACTGCTTGACGAGATAGGCGATATGTCGCTGACGCTCCAGTCAAAACTTCTCAGGGTTTTGCAGGAAAGCGAGTTTGAGAGAATAGGCGGCTCAAAAACGATTAGGGTGGATGTTAGAATCATTGCGGCAAGCAATAAAGACCTTCAAAAAGAGACTCAGATAGGCAACTTCAGAGAAGACTTATTCTACAGACTCAATGTCTTTCCGATTTCTATCCCCCCTTTAAGGGAAAGGGTAGAAGATATTATCCCTCTTGCCAAACATTTTATATCCCATTTCTGCAAAGAAATGAACAAAACTGCCCTTTCCTTTTCCGCAGAGGCTGAAAGAATACTGCTAAGCCATGAATGGAAAGGTAACGTCAGAGAACTTAGAAATAGTATTGAAAGGGCGGTTATACTATGTGACGGTGCATATATCTTGCCTGAACACTTGAGTTTGGACAAAACACCCTCAGTTAATCAGATAGATTGGGAAGCACCTTTGCATGATGTAGTTGAGTCAGCCGTAAGGTCAGTAGAAAAAGCAAGAATACTCAACGCAATGCTGCAATCCCAAGGCAATAAGACAAAAGCTGCAGAATTGCTTAAGGTGAGCTATAAGACGCTATTAACAAAAATCAAAGAATACGGCATCGAGAATTAGCAAGCTTCGCTTTTATTTTTAATCACTCAACTAATCTCTCCAATATTTCAGCCCTTTACTTTTTGCCCTCTCAAAACTTCAGCAAAATTTCCGCATCGCAAACATGAATTGTCAATACTAAATAGTGCACCAAAAAATAGCGATAGGAATGGCTGGTGAGGGATTTTTATAATAGACGAATTTTACTTGTCAATTTTAAAGCACTTTTTAGTTCTATCGCTGAAACTAATTTTTGCATCGCATACATTAATAGTGAATAGCATCAGACTGTATAATCTCTCCGTATTTATAAAGGCAAGATTAAATATTCACTTCATACGGAGATTTCTATGATTATTCTAAGATTGATAGCTTATACCTTTACTTTTTTCACCTCATTATGATACAAAAAAAGCCGTAATTTACAACATGATGTTGAACCAAAAAAATACCGGGAATAACTAAATTATAGATGTAGAGTCTTAGACTCTCAAAATTAAATTTTAGGGAGGAGGAAGTATGGAAGAAATACCTCAAGCTAGTGTTCTTGTCATAGCAAGCGGTTTGCTGGTAGGCATAATGTTCGGATTTGCACTTCAGCGCGGCAGATATTGAATGAACACAGCATTTAGAGACGTGATCTTTATTAACGATATTACGATGTTCCGTTCTTGGCTTATAGCGCTTGGCATAGCAATAATCGGCTCTAATTTTATTGAAGATATTGGTTTTCTGGGCGAAGACGGTTTGAGAAGGCAGGTTTTCTCCCCTATTGCCGCCATAGTAGGCGGTTACCTTTTCGGAATCGGGATTGTAATGGCGGGAGGCTGCGGAAGTGGCGTCTTATATAAGCAGGGGGAGGGGCAGTTTGCTGCGTTGGTTGCTACCTTTGGTTTTGCTGTCTCGCTTATTGCAACACTCCACGGGCCTCTAAAACCGGTAATGAAAGCTATTAAAAGCTACAAGGTTGCAATTGGTTCCGGTGAAGATGCCATTACAACACCAGCCTTATGGGATTTTTTTGGGCAGTCCATGGCAACTAAATGGACTGTTATTGCTGTAGTTCTTGCTGTAATAATAGTTGTTGTGCTTAAAGGCAAGCCTTTTCAGGCAAAAACAAAAAAAGGCTGGACATGGTCTGTAGGCGGAGCCGTTATAGGGCTTCTCGTAATTTTAGCTTGGTGGGCTTCATATTACTTTGGGGGACAAGCCAGAGGATTGTCATTTTCGGGCCCAACTGTTGACTTTTTAATGTTCGCTCTTACCGGCAGTAGCCAGGCTCCTTTTGACCCGATGTTCAACCTTTTCGGCATAGGCATCCTTACATGGAGCGCCCTTTATGTTGTTGGCGTGCCGATTGGCGCATATATGAGCGCTAAAGGTCTCAAGGAGTTCAAATTAACCGCCCCAAAGCAGGCAGACGAACTTGTAAGGGTGTTTATTGGCGGGCTTGTGATGGGTTTTGGCGCAATAATAGCAGGCGGCTGAACAGTCGGACACTCGCTGACAGGTATGTCAGCATTATCGCTGCAAAGCATCCTTGCCACTATATTTATTATATTGGGGAATTGGACGATGGCATATTTTATGTTCATTAAGCCTATGCAGGATTAGTGGCAATTTAACTGAAAAGTTTAGTATATTTTTTTATTATCCCTAAAAAGGGATTTTTATCCTCAAAAAAAGAAGTTTAAATAAAAATTTATGAATCTTGCATATTTGGAGGATACTTGTCATATCGCACTGTAAGGCATTCATGTTGATTGATTTGCCTTTTCTATTTGGTAGATTTTGTTCTATAATTTTGTTATGTTAATAAAAGGCATAGAAATTGCTCAAACTTATATTAACTATTTTATTTATGAAAGGAGGTGAAAAAAAGTGAAGGTTAAATCAATTATCGCTCTTATAATCGCGATTATTTTTACCCTTGGAGTAGCGACCATGGGATTAGCCTCCGCGGAGGTTAAAGGCACTATCACAAAGATAGACGGTAAAAAGGTCACAGTTAAAGACGACAAGGGAAAAGAGACTACAGTTGAGGTAAAGGAAGTTAAAGATGTTAAGGTAGGAGACAAGGTCACCATTAAGGATGGCGTGGTAACAAAAGACGCTCCAAAGAAGGAAGAGCCGAAAAAAGACGCTCCAAAGAAAAAGAAACCCGAAGGCTGTTAAATCTTTCCCCTCAAAAATAAAGGGATGCAATATAAGTTGCATCCCTTTATTTTTTATAATTTATAAAAATCCCCTATTTTGCCTTCTCCTCAAAGATTATTTCTTCTTTTTTTGTTTTCAACCTTTTGACAAGCTCAGCATATGAATGAGACCTAATTATTCTGCTAAACTGGGTTCTATAGTTGCTCACAAGACTGACGCCCTCAATAACTACATCATACACCTTCCACTGATTGCTTACCCTCATAAGCCTGTAATCAAGTGGAATCTCAACATTTCTTTTGGTAACTATCTTTGTCTTTACAATGCTATAATCAGGTTCGATAGATTCATCAATATATAAAATCTTCTCATCTGAGTAACTCTCTATCTTGTTGATATAAGATCTCTCCAAAAGCTCACCAAATAGTTCGGTAAATTCCTTTCTCTCTTTAGGGTTTAATTTCTGCCAGTGAAGGGCAAGAGAGCGTTTAGCCATTTCTTCGTAATCAAACCTTTCTCCCACCGCCTTTCGCAATTTAGAACGGCGTTCCTCTGTCTTATTAGGCTTTTTAAGCTCTTTATCGTTCAATATGCTGATTACTTTATCAATAGTATTTTTAACCTGGTCAGTAGGTTCTTTAGCGTTTCCAGGCAAAACATTAAAGAAGAGAAATATTGAAGAAAAAAATAATGTCAGTGGCAACAACTTCAATAAAAACATTTATACCTCCCTATACTAATACTTCTGAACGTTGTCTGTTCCTGAGGCATAAAGCAGATTCGCATAAGACATCCTGTGGTTAAGGATAGACCTGAGATAATTAGTTCTTGTCAAGGCGTATGCTGTGGCTGCCTCCCCTATAGCATTTGCATCGCCTATCCCGAGGTCATAATTGGCAAGGGCTGAAACAAGCCATTTTTTGGCATTTATATATGCTTTTTCTAACTCGGGCATATTCTTTGATGCCTCTTCAAAATCGAGATACGCCTTTTTTATCTGCAATGGAATAGCCTCTTCAGCAAATCTTTTTTTTGCGAGAAGTTTATTGTATTCTGCCTCAGCTTCTCCGACTCTACCTTTGGTTATGCCAAAATCAACTGACCATTTCAGGCCGAGAAATGCTGCACCATAGCCATGATTGAAATAATCAGACACATAAGGATTCTTTATCTTATCCCTGTTTGTAGCGCCCGCAATAGATGCCTTAACGCCGAGAAATAACTGAGGGTAATAACCGCTTCTTTCAGCATCTGCAAGGGCTTTTTTAGCGCCGAGTCCTTCCCTCAATTGTGAGAATTCAGCCCTCAAATCCGATGCGTTTTTGAGATATGCTGTCAGTGGTTCGGGCTTACTTTCTTCAGGTGTAATAGATAAATCTGCAACCTCAAAATCTTGAGCCTTAGATATACCCATATTTGCCATAAGGGCGTCTTTTAAAAAAATTATGTTTTTATCCACTTCATTCAGGTTCTTTTCTGCTTCACCCAAAAAAGCTCTAAACTTATAAATATTTGTCTCATCAGCCCATGGGGCTCCAATCTTAAGTTGATTTTCTGTCTTTTCAATTGATTTTGTGAGTTGTTCTTTTATTTCAAGGACGAGGTTTTTTAAATCGCGTGCAAAGAGAAGACCGTAATATAATTCTTTTATTCTTAATATGATATCTGATTTCTTCTTTTGAGTTCCCGCGCTGGCTGCCTTAAGACCCCTTGAAGCAGCTTCTCTGTAACTGCCGATTTTACCAAAGGTATAAATGGGTTGAGTAAGAAGAATATCCAGACTGCCAAAAACTCCATTGATATGGGTGCTTGAGACATCTGTCCTCAAGAAATCTTCCCTATTTGCCTCTGGAGCAGGACCTGTTATTGCGAGCATCTCTATCTGAGGATACAAGTATGAATCAGCTTGAATCTTTTTTGACTTGAAGACCTCTTCTTCATAAACAGCCTCTTTGACTTCGGGGCTGAAGTCAAGAGCCATTTTTATACATTCATCCAGATTATAAGTTTTGCCACTGGCATATGATTTTCCCATCCAAAAAGACAAAGGCAAAAATAAACCCAGCAAAACTACAAAGGTTGGTAACAACTTTTTCATAAAGTCCTCCTATATGCCGCCAAAAATATATTTAGATAAAAGGTCTTCTAGATCTATAGCAGATTCAGTCTCTCTTATCTTGCCTTTATCAGCAATAATTTTATCTGAAGCTCCAGGTGTTATCTGCACAAACTTTTCGCCAATTATCCCCTTTGTCCTTATTGAAGCTATGGCATCCTCCTGTATCTTAACATCCTTGCTTATAAGCATTGAAACAACGGCTTGATATTTCTCGAGTCTAACGCTTTTAACCTTTCCCACCTCGACTCCTGCGATCTCAACGCTTGCCCCTGTTCTTATTCCTCCTGCCCTTTCAAATTGAGCCTCAATGACATAATAACCTCTACCCATAATTTCGAGTCTTCCAAGCTGAATGGATAGATAAGCAAGGCTCAATAACCCTAACAGCACGAAAATCCCGACTGCGAATTCAACATCAAACTTTTTCATAACATCCTCGCTGCATCAAAATATCCCAATAGGTCCCTCGAGGCTCCCGGTTATAAACTGCCTTGAAATAGGATTCTTAGAATTTCTTATCTCATCGGGAGTTCCTATTTCTACTATCCTGCCTTCATATAGAAAGCCAACCCTGTCAACAACATCAAATATTTCAGGTATATCATGAGTTATTATAAGGCCTGTGAAACTGTATTTTTTATGCATATCTATAATCAATCTATGTATGGAATGAAGCAAAATAGGGTCAAGGCCTGTAGTTGGTTCATCGAAAAGCACTATCTGGGGTTCGGTAACGAGTGCCCTTGCAAGGGCAGCCCTTTTCCTCATCCCGCCGCTTATTTCAGCAGGGTATTTTTTTTCTGCCCCATGGAGACCAACATCATCAAGGGCTCGAGTCACACGTTCATAAATCGATTGCTCAGCGAGCTTAAATTTTTCCCTCAACGGAAAGGCAATATTGTCGTAAATGTTTATAGAATCAAAGAGCGCTCCACCTTGAAAGACAACCCCGAATTTCCTACGGATTATATTTAATTCCTCTGTGCTTATCTGAGTTATATCAATGTCGTCTATTATAATATTTCCTTTATCAGGTTTAAGGATACCGACAAGGTGCTTAAGGAAAACGCTCTTACCTCCGCCGCTCTTGCCAATTATAGCGATTAATTCCTTTTCCGCTATTTTAAGGTTAAGCCCGTTCAATACCTGCTGTCCTGCAAATGATTTATGAAGGTCAACAATCTCTATCATCTTCGGGGGAATCCTATAAATAAACCGCGCCCAAAAAATAATCCCAGATAAGGACAAAAATTGAGGATAAAACTACAGCCTCAGTCATAGACTGGCTGACACCCCTTGCGCCGAATTTCGTATAATATCCTTTGTAGCAGCTTATCCATGAGATGATAATCCCAAAACTGATAGATTTATAAATACCAATCTTTATATCCGTCATAGTTATATACTGTTTCATTTGAGAGAAATACGTTCCGGAACTCAAGTCCAAAAGCTTGACCCCGACTATATAACCTCCAAATATCCCCACTACGTTAAAAATGGCTGTCAAAAGCGGGAAAACAATAATCGCAGCCACAATGTTGGGCACCACAAGGTATCTCATAGGATTTAAAGCCATAGAGACAAGGGCATCTATCTGTTCAGTTATTCTCATTATGCCAATCTCCGCTGTAATAGCTGAACCAGCCCTGCCGGTTACTGTAAGCGCAGAAAGAACAGGCCCCAACTCCCTTATCAGACTCAATGCTACTGCAGGTCCAAGCATAGCCTCTGAGCCGAACTTGCGCAAGGTATAATAAATTTGCAATGCCAGCACCATGCCCGTAAATGCGCCTATCAGGCATATGACAACAAGAGATTTATTCCCCATAAACCTTATCTGCCTGAGAAGCAATCTGAATTTAAAAGGAGGAATGAATATATAGTAAAAAGATGTCACCAGAAAAATGAACATATGCCCAATCCTTCTGATTTTTTCAATCGTTTTGGAACCGAGTCTTCTTATGAAATTTTCTAATATCTGCATGTTTTCAACAGTTAAACAATTTTGTCTTTTCAGGCAAGGTATAATAAATTATACCATTTATTTATGCCGTCTATATTTGGATTTGAATTACTAATAAGCACATAAGTAGTAAGACATGGATTATAATAAAATCCATCTCTCCTAACCCCCTTTGACTCCTCGACTGCGTTCAGTGCAGGCGTTAAGGAGGGAAAATTCCCCTCTTTGTCAAAGAGGGGAATGGGGAGATTTTTTGATAATGATGCCTTAATTATGTACCTTAGTGAGAATATTCCTTCAGGCTGAATTATCGGGTTATCGAGGTTAAATTTGAAAGCCCGTTGAAAAACTAAGTTTCTAAACTTCAGGATGGCATTGTTTTATGCCAAAACCAAAGTAAGGGATACTCTCCTATTCCAAGAATAAGGGAAAACTATTCCCATTTCCGCAAAAATCCTTATTGCTATTTTAGGGTTTATACGAGATTTAATAATTGTTTACTCAATCGATTCATCCTGTAATCTGTGAGCAGTTTGATAAATGCTACATTTTCAAAAGGATTTTCACGCATACCGTAAAGATGGCTTGAGCAGTTGCAGTCAGAAGAGCCGAATTTATCTACTTTCCAATCCGTTATAGCTTTAATATCTTGCGCAATAGCGCACTCCAAGTTATCCCTTGAGCGAATCGGGAGCACTCCAAAAAAATCCGCTTTTTCTCTCAAAAAATCTATATGCCAAAAACTTTTTTTATTGCGTCTCTGGTGTCGTCTAATCCGTGATGTTAGGTTTTTCATTGCTGAGCCAATATAAATGTAGTATCCCTTTTTAAATCTAAACAATCCGAGACTTCCTATGTTGATGGTTTTTGGCTTATTCAACCTGAGTATTAATATATAAGAGCCTCTATCTTGAGCCTCCTTTTTAAGAGTTTCCCATGGTATTGTAAGTTCTTTTATTTTTTCTCCAAAAGATAAGTCTTTATTCCATGTGAGACCATACGCCTTAATAATGATTTTGTCTTTTAGTCTATAAAGCTCTTTTGAAAATTCAAGATCATCATGATAATTCGGCAAAAAGTAATCACACTTCACTGAATGGACAAAAAAGATTACAGCACCTTTATAATTACTTCTGGCAAGATCTAATAGATGTCTCTTGCCCCTTGAGGTTATTGCATCAGGAAACATGGCGATATTTTCACTAAAATGGGTGCAAGATTTTATTTCTAAAATCAATTTTTCGGTATCATTTTCTAGCAAAAAATCAAACCTGCTCATGCCAACCTTGTATTCTCTTTTGCTGACTCGATATCCAGCAAAAAAATCTAAAAGACTATTTTCTACTAAATATGAGGCGACATTATTCATTTCAAAGGTGTGTAGAAAGACAGGGAGACCTTCCTTTTCTACTGCCCAAGTGGTGTATTGTGTGGTTCTTTCTGGTTTGTTATCCCTATGAATATAAAGGGTTCTACCTTCAATTAATAGTTCCATCAACCTTCCAGAGTTAGGCAGGTGAGCTTTTATAATCTTCCCGTTTAATGAACACTCAACGATAAATCTGTTAAGCCTTCTAAGGAATATCGCCTTGTTGAAATCTCTCATTTTTTCTAAATAGGGCATGATATTTATTCTAAAACATACCTTTAACAAAAAACCTCCCTATCGCTATTTTTGGGGCTCTCGGTGAAGGTTGCTCAAACATAACAATAAATTGTATATTAAATATTCTTTTTATTTGTCTGCCTGCCTTGTAAGGCACTCTACTTAAATATGTTAAACCTAAAAAAAAAAGAGTTTATTAATGAGATAAAAAAAGGGTTAATCCCACCCCTATATGTTGAAATACCTTATACAGAGCCTTTCAAAATCTACGAGTTGTATTGCCGATATTATCTTGGGAATCAGCGTAATTCGGTTCTTCTTGAGAGCTCAAAAGGCAATTTCAAGATAGCCCGTTTTTCCTTCATAACCTTTAGCCCTTTTATCACTATACAGGCAAAAGACGGGTCTTTGGAAGTATCAGGATTAGATAATGCCTCTAATATTGCCTTTTCTGCGAAGCCCCTCAGGATGCTCAAGGATATAATAGTGTCATACCCTCAAAAATTCCTTCCCGAAATACCGCCTTTTCAAGGGGGGGCTATAGGTTGCCTTAGTTATGATTTTGTGCGTTATATCGAAAAGATACCCAAAACTGCTATAGATGATCTCCATATTCCCGATGCACATTTTCTGATAGTTGACACTGTAATATCCTTTGACCACTATCAGAAAAAGGCATGGGTGGTGCTATCTCCAGGTGCAAAGGCAATAGTTAATAAAAAGAATGATATTTTATCTTCTGATTGGGGAGAAATTTACGACGCAAGTGAAAAAATTATATCCGACATTTGCGATGTTATAAATAACACTTCAGACAAAATAAATGAAACCGATAGTCATACACTCAAGGAATCTAACAGTTCTAGCAGTATCATCAACTATGAAATGACCAAAGAGCAATACATGGATATAGTCCGAAAGGCAAAAAAATATATAGCCGCAGGGGACATTTTCCAGGCTAACCTTTCCCAGAGAATCTCGGCATATATAGGCGCTAAGGACACTTGGGAGCTTTATAAAATCTTACGAAAAATCAATCCTTCTCCTTTTGCGGTCTATGCCGATTTAGGCGATTATCAAGTGGTTAGCTCTTCTCCTGAAAGATTGATCCGGGTGATGAACAATGTCATAGACACAAGGCCAATCGCAGGAACGAGACCAAGAGGGTCTGATATAAACGAAGATGAGTTAATGAGGAAGGAATTGCTGCTGAACGAAAAAGAGAGGGCAGAGCACATAATGCTTATTGACCTCGAAAGAAATGACATCGGCAGGGTTTCTAAATATGGAACGGTCTCCGTTGATGAACTAATGATAACAGAGGATTACTCCCATGTTATACATATTGTTTCCAATATAAGGGGCCTTCTTCAGGATGGTAGAACATGTCTTGATGTTTTAAGGGCAACATTTCCGGGAGGCACCATCACAGGGGTTCCAAAAGTTAGGTGCATGGAGATAATCGATGAACTTGAGCCTGTCCAGAGAGGGCTCTACACGGGTTCATTCGGATATGTCTCTTTTGCTGGCAATATGGATATGAATATTATAATCAGGACTTTTATAATAAAAAACGGTTTTGCCTATGTTCAGGCAGGAGCCGGCATTGTAGCCGACTCAGACCCTGAAAGAGAGTATTATGAAACACTCAAAAAAGCAGAGGCTCTTATTAAGACGATTAAGCTACTTTAAACTTTAGATTATTCACGAAATCCTGCTGTTTTTATTGTATGGATGCACTTAAAAGGTTATTTTAAACTTATATTTTTAACCAGGAAGTTGGATGGAGCCAGTCGATTATATAATCTCTGGAGATTATATACTTACAGTAAATCAAAGCAATGAACTTATAAGAAATGGCGCTATTGCCATAAAAGATGGGATTATAATCGCTATTGGCAGTACGGATGCCATTTTTCATAAATACAGTGCTAAAGAGGTCATCTACGGTCAAGGCAGGGCGGTTATGCCGGGCTTTGTAAATACTCACACTCATGCCGCTATGGTCTATTTCAGGGGATTATCAGATGACCTGCCACTCAAGGATTGGCTCGAAAAGCACATCTGGCCCGCAGAAAACAGATGGCTTAGCCCTGAGTTTATATACGACGCCTTAGGGCTTGCCTGTCTTGAGATGCTGAGTGCCGGCATTACCACATATCATGATATGTATTTCTTCGGAGATGCTGCAGCCGAAAAAACAAAAGAGCTGGGTATGAGGGCTGTATTAGGCGTAGGTATACTCGATTTTCCATCAGTCTCTGCAAAAACTACTGACGAATATTTAGAAAATGCCATAAGATTTATAAAAAACTGGCAGGGCGATGAACTTATTACTCCCTCTATCGCCCCCCATGCAATATATACTTGCAGCCCAGAAACCCTTAAAAAATCTAAGCTAATCTCAGAAAAATATGGCACCCCAATACATACTCATCTTTCGGAAACGGAATGGGAAGTCAAAAACTCTTTGCTCAAGTATGGGAAAAAGCCTGTTAAACTCCTTGATTCGCTTGGTTTTTTGGATGAAACCCTTACCCTTGCTCATTGTATATGGATTGATGATGACGAGATCGAACTTCTGGCAGAAAACAAGGTTGGGGTCTCTCACTGTATGGAAAGCAATCTAAAACTCGCATCAGGCTTTGCACCAATTGTTACTATGCTTAACGCTGGCATTAAGGTTACCTTCGGAACAGATAGTGCAGCGAGCAACAACGACCTCAACATAATGAGCGAAATGGCGACAACGGCGAAAGTTCATAAAGCCCTTGCCAATGACCCAACAGTTCTGGATGCAAAAACTGCTATCATGATGGCAACAAGATGGGGCGCAGAAGTTTTAGGGCTTGGAGAAAAAATAGGCAGTATAGAAGTGGGGAAAATCGCTGATATCATCACTATAAATTTAAAAAAACCCCATCTGTTGCCTTTATATGATGTCTATTCCCACATAGTTTATGCTGCAAGGGCATCGGATGTCGAAGATGTCATGGTCAACGGGAGACTGCTCATAAAAAACGGCAAGCATACTTCTGCGGACGAACAAGAAATACTACAAAAAGCAGAACAGTGGGGTAAAAAAATAGCCGACCATAATTCACAGGTTTAATTGCCGCTGCTATCATTGAGTTCATCAAACAATCTGCGATGTTTTAGTTCTGTTATCAAATCTATCTTTACGATTACCACACCATCTTTTAACCAATAGTCTATATCAAGGACATCAAACCATCCAAATTCAGCAGGTGGATATAGAGGCCTGAATTCATATCCAATAATCCTGCCATTCATATCCTTGATCATACTTACCTGAGAACGCTTAAAAGAACCGTGAAAGGAAACAAATCTTTCTGCCATCTGGACAGCTTCTTCAGCAGGCACCCCTGATTTTATTCTATAATCAAAATCAGGAGCGAACATCTCAAACTTATAACCATCGCCATCAATGTCCAATAGGGCTACATTCTCGAGATCGTCGCCATATCTAGCGCCATATAGAATCACTGTAAACTGTCCTTTGATATCGCTTGTCCTGATCTCGTGAGTTTTGAGCCTTCCTGTGGGCGCACAAGAGCTGAGTAAAACGATAAGAAATATAATTAATATAAAATTCAAGAGGCTTTTAATTGAGTTTTTCATGTTTTTTCTCCTTCCATGAGGGTTTTGATAAAATGCTGACTATAATGCTTAAAGCAAATTAGATCTGGCAGCAAGCCGTTAAAAAGGGTGTTGTCTCCTTTATAGCAACTTTAATTTTGAATCAGTTAATAAAGATGTCAGAAAACCTATGCTGTCTGTGAGCAGTAGAACCCCAAAAATAATAAGTATTACACCACTTGCAATGTTTAAAATTCTCATGAATTTATGTAGTTTTCTGGTATAAGTGAAAAAGATATTGACGGCAAGGGTGGCGAGCATGAAAGGGATCGCCAATCCAAGGGAATAAATGGCAAGTAATTTTAGTCCGTATGATGCCGATCCTTGAGAACTGGCATATATAAGTATTGTTCCCAATATTGGCCCAATACAGGGTGTCCAGCCGGCAGAGAAGCTTACACCTATTAGAAATGCACCTATAATCCCCGTTGGTCCTCTGTGAAGGTGGAGTCTCTTTTCTCGCATTAAAAAATCAAGTTTTATAAAACCGCTAACAAAAAGCCCAAATAAAATAGTGAGAATACCTCCTACAATTCTCAAGACAGATTGATATTCAAGCAAAAGCTGACCGGCCAGCGAAGAAGAGGCACCAAGGGTTATAAAAATGGTGGAAAAACCGGCAATAAAAGCAAAAGTGTTCAGGAAAGTTCTGGGGGCAAAATTGGAATGCCTTAACTCATCTACAGACAATCCAGATATGAAAGAAATATATGCTGGCACGAGTGGCAAAACGCAAGGAGAAAGAAAGGACAGCAAACCAGCAGCAAAGGCGAGTGTATATGTGACATCATTCATCAAAATTTATACACAACATTATATTACCAGGTTATTTATCGTAAAAAGACTATTGTCAGCAACATTCTAAGGCAAAGGCTTTTTACCTTGCACATTCTCCCGTGTCACCCTTGAGCTTTTCAATTGCATGTGGTAGTGCATCGAGTATTATTTCGAGGCTTTCCTCAACAGCGGCTGGACTCCCCGGAAGATTTATTATCAAAGTTTTCCCCTTAACGCCAGCTACCGCCCTTGATAGCAGAGACTTTTTCGTCTTTTTAAGTCCTTCTATTCTCATTGCCTCAGCAATGCCAGGGACTTCTTTTTCTATAACCTCGAGTGTTGCATCAGGAGTTACATCCCGATTGGATAAGCCTGTCCCACCAGTAGTTAAAATCAGGTCAACACTTCCAGCATATTCAAGCAGTTTATGTTTTATCAAATCCCTTTCATCAGGCAGGATTTCATAATGTTTAATTTTTGCGATATCCTTGATTATCTGAGAAATGAGCTGTCCGCTTTTATCCTCCCTCTCGCCTCTTGAACCTTTATCGCTTATTGAAAGAATTGCAACAGTAATCATTTTCCTTACCTACAAATTTTAATCATTTTGAGAGATAATGGAGTAAATGGCTATGGGATCGCCAATGCAAAGCCTTCCCCCTTTAATTATCCTGATAAAAATCCCTTCCTTCGGCATGACACAATCTCCTGCTTGATAATAAATTGCACATCTTTCGTGGCATACTTTGCCGATCTGAGAGACTTCACCAATAACATCTTTGCCAAGTCTCAACCTCGTTCCAACGGGAAGTGATAACAAGTCTATGCCTTCTGTTGTTATGTTCTCTGCAAAACTGCCGGCAGAAACATCAATGCCGAGTTTTTTCATCTTTTCTATGCTCTCAACAGCGAGAAGGCTAACCTGCCTGTGCCATTCAGATGAAGCATGGGCATCGCCCTGCAATCCGTAATTTTCGATTGCCAATGCCTCATCAACGGGGGTTTTGGCTTCCCCCTTTTTTTCGCTTAAATTAATGGAGACTATTCTGGCTTTCATTATAATTTTTACATTATCACAACTGAAGGCTTTTAGTCAGCTTGCTATAAGTTTCAATATCTCTTAATCATATAAGAAGCAAGCAAAGTTGTAAGGAGAGCCGTTGCTAAAAGCCCAGCAGAAACAGCCACATTATTAAGGAGTTCAGGGTTAAACAGAAGCAGAATCCCTAATTCAAGCATCATAACCCCTGACATCAATTTAAGCAGGCGCCCCTGTCTTTCAGTGAGCTTCTTTTTGCCGAATGTGGCGCCGAAAAGCGCGACAATGGCAAAAAGGGGAATTACATAAACAAGATTATAAAAAACAAGATAAAGATAATAAACAGGCACTGAGAGGTCGTTCAGCGTGAGTATGCGGGTATAAACAAGAGGGAAGCCTGCTGTGCAAAGCAACTCGTATGAATTCGCTGTTACCGCGAGAACTACAGTTCCCAAAAGGATCGATATAGAAGATGATGATTTCATGAGTTTTCTCATGCGGTCGAAAAGCCCAGGCTTAGCCGACTCTGGAATCGTGAGTGAAATTCCCTTTTTGAAGGCAAAAAAGTCTTTTATGTTGATGAGGGATATAGCGATAGAGATAATACCTGCGGTGGTAGTGATTCCCGATACATGCCCCATAAAAATAAAGAGATTAAGCCATGCTGCCATAAACATAAAATAAATAAATCCTGAGAAAAAGACGAAAATCCCTCCCACGAAAAATATCTTCTTTCTTGAGCCTGCATGTGTCAAAAGACCAAGAAGGGCAAATAATACAAAAAATGCACACGGATTAAAACTGTCCAACCCAGCGATTATAAAGGTCAGAACAGGCAGGGACAGACCTGATGCCTCAATATTGCCTATTAAAGGAATCTCAAATATATTCTGTTTACTGTCTATCGGGTTTTGTTCCTTAGGGATATCTATTGGGAGTGAATGGCTTGAAGTAACTTTTGGGTTTATAATCCCAACGGATTTATTAAAAGGATCGTTACAGCCCTCAGAAAGACACTTTTGGATGGCATCCTGCATCTCCGACTTTATCTGTTCTGAAAAGCCGATAAAAACCTTCTCCCCTATAAAAGTAACCGGAACGCCCTGAGGTTTAAGTCCAAAGGTATTCAGCATCTCTGACATAAGCATCGCATTTTGTCTGTTATACCAAACCTCGTATTGTTTTATTTGAAGCCCTTTATATTTTGAGTTGACTTGTTCCAAGAAAACCTTCTCCTTTTCACAGAACTGGCATCCCCTGCCTTCAAAGAAGTAGATTGTCACTTTTTCTGTCTGTTTCGGGTTTTGCGTTTTGGGTTTGATATTGGGTAGAAAGATTTTAGAATTTGTTGATGTGGAGGATTCCTCGCATTTTTCTGGGACAGACTGCTGTTCCTGAACGCACATTCCTTCATTGGCATTTTGCTGAAAAGCAAAAGAGGGCGTTATAAGGAGAATAAGGATTAACGTTATAAGGAAAGAGAGGCTCATTTTAGCTGCGTGCATTTTACCATATCTAATTTCATAAACTTCATGCAGCCGTTGCAGGATATACAATCAGCCTTTCCTTTCCCTTCTTTGAATTTATTAGGCAAATCAGGCTCTCTTATAAGAGGCCTTGACATAGCAATCAGGTCAGCTTCTTTTTTTTGCAGGACATCTTCTGCAATATCTTTTGAGCGTATGCCGCCCACCAAAATCACAGGGATATTTAATTCCGATTTGAATAAGGCTGAAGCCTTTCTGAAATAAGCCTCTTCTTCAGGTGTTTTTATATTGAGCCTTACTGTCATATTGCCCGACTCATACATGCCTCCGCTTATTTCAACACCGTTGATTCCAAGAGATTGAAGCCGTAGAGCAATCTTCAAGCTCTCATAAGGGCTTAACCCTTTTTCGACAAAATCGTCAGCGTTCAATTTAATGATTATGGGTAATGCGTAGTTTGTTTCTTTCCTCATTGATTCATAAATTTCCTCGAGGAAATGGAATCTCCTTTCATCGTCTCCCCCCCAATAGTCATTTCTTCTGTTGGTATGCGGGGAAAGGAATTCACTAACAAGATATCCATGGGCGCCGTGAATCTGAATCCCGTCAAAACCAGCTTCAACAGCCCTTCTTGCCGCCTGACCAAAGGCGTCTATAATCTCCCATATTTCCTCATTAGTCATCTCACGAGGTGTTATTTTTGTAGAAGGGTCATATATTTCCGAAGGCGCTATTGGAAGCTGGCCCCCGAGAAGTGACGGAAAGCATTGCCGTCCTCCGTGAACAAGCTGAATAAATATCCTGCCACCCAGAGAATGCACAGCGTTGGTCAGAAGCCTGAGTTTTTCAATATAGAAATCGTTGTGTATGCAAAGCATTTTTGGCACAGACCTGCCCGAGACATGGACAAGGGCATTGCCTGTAATGATTAGCCCAGCGCCGCCAATAACAAGGTCGCTGTAAAATTCGATAAGCGAGTCTGTCACAAAACCGTCAACATCTGCCCTTTTTTCGTAAGTTGCAGACCTTACTATGCGGTTTTTGAGTTTTATACCAGAGAGATAAAAGGGTTCAAAAAGCAACAATTTATTCTATTCTTGTTTTATTTGTTTAATTTTTGCACAAAATCTCTGAAAATTACCCTTGCCTGACACCAGCAATTTGTGACGCAAGCTTTATTGCCTCAATCATGCTTGAAGGGTCTGCCAATCCCTTCCATGCGATGTCATAGGCTGTCCCGTGATCAGGCGATGTCCTTATAATCGGCAGTCCAATAGTCACGTTGACTCCCTTATCGAAGGCTATCATCTTAAGAGGTATCAATCCCTGGTCATGATACATGCAGACGACTATATCATATTCGCCGTTGTATGCCTTCCAGAATAGCGCATCAGCAGGAAAGGGCCCTAAGACAGGGATGCCCATTTTATTGGCTTCTTTTACAGCAGGGATTATATGCTGTATTTCTTCTAACCCGAAAATACCGCTTTCCCCTGCATGTGGATTCAATCCTGCAACACCAATCTTCGGCTCTTTGATTCCCAATAAATTACAAGCCTTCTCTGCAAGGATTATCGTTTTAACAACCCTTTCTTTTGTAATTAATGGGGGAACATCCTTAATGGCAGCATGTGTTGTGGCAAGAATGACTCTCAAAGGCCCCCCGCTCAACATCATAGCAAAGTCTTTCGTGTTAGTGAATTCAGCGAGCATCTCTGTATGTCCAGGCCATGAATATCCTGCCATTTTGAGGGATTCCTTGGATATTGGAGCTGTAACTACTGCTTCAACGATATTTGCATAAGCAAAATCAACCGCTTTTTTAATATAAGAAACTGAAGCTATACCACCCTGTTTGGTCGGGAGGCATTTTTCAAACTTCTTGTTAATAAGTTTTAAGTCTAATATGTCATATGCCCCTATATCAAAAGGAATATTCATCTTTTCCACAGCTTCTTGGATAACCCTTCTGTCGCCTATAATCAAAGGATTGCAAACATTAATAATGCTTTCATCAAGAAGCGCCTTTAAGACAACCTCGATGCCGATTCCTGCCGGGTCGCCAATCGTTATAGCTATCTTTCTTTTTTTTGCCATACAATCACCATTTTCATAAGTAGCCTTCCACCCATTAAAGAGGGGTTATGGCAGATAATATAAT
>DAIQAO010000028.1:0-22776 GCA_036781645.1 Dissulfurispiraceae bacterium | reverse complement strand
ATTCAGCTTACCAGTACTAATAGACCGTGTGCCTTGACCACTTCTTTCCCTGCTTGCAAAAAAATTAATTTGAAATAAATGAATTTTATTATAAAATTAAAGAAAGGTTCATCCTTTCTTTAATTTTTTTGTGTTGAGGTAAATGAGGTAATGAAGGAAAGAGATATTTTTGAAGAAATTGTGGATAAAGGCAAAAGGCGTGGCGTCTTAACCTATGACGAGATTAACGATGTTCTCCCATCTGAATTCTTCTCTCCCGACGAATTGGAAGATCTCATGGATGTTCTCAGTGATATGGGTGTTAAAGTTGTTGACTATGAGGATGGTATTCCAATACCCAAAGATTTTGAAGAGGAGATAGAAGAATATGAAAGAGCAGAAGATTTAGTTCAGGCTTATTTCAATTCAATGGGGGATATTTCAATCCTTACTAAATTTGAGGAGACGGAATTAGCTAAGAAGCTTGAGGAGGGAAAAAATATCATCAAAGAAACTATCGAAAAAATCCCTCTTTTTGAGAAAATCAAAAACACAATAAATGTTGAAGATGAAGAGTCGCTCCTTACTGAGGTTGAAAAGATAGATGAGGCAGTTAATAAATCTCTCGCAAGGATTGAGGAATTAGTTTTGCTTATACAGCAGGAAGAACAAAAAATCGCCAAATATGGGTCCTTTAGAGAATTTAAAAATTTGATAAATGAAAAGAAAAAGAAAGGCTTAAAGATTAAGAAACTGGAGATGCTTTTGAAGGATATCCAGAATGTATTTAAAAAGGTTGAATCTGAAGCAGGAGTAAAAATTGACGTTCTTAAGGAAACGTGGCAGAGGATTTCGAAGGCCAAAGAACTCGTAAAAGAGACGAAAAATGAACTTATAACAAGAAATTTGCGGCTTGTTGTCAATATTGCAAAAAATTATGTTGGCAGGGGGCTCCCATTATTAGACCTTATTCAGGAAGGTAATATTGGACTTATGAAAGCTGTTGACAAATTTAAGTATGAGAAGGGATTTAAATTCAGCACTTATGCGACATGGTGGATTAGACAAGCCATTACGAGGGCGCTTATAGATCAAACAAAAACAATACGCGTTCCTGTTCATATGATGGAATTTTATAATAGAGTTACAAAGGTATCAAGGGAATTGACTCAGGAATTGGGAAGAGAACCTACTAATGAGGAAATAGCACAAAAACTTTCAGTTCCGGTGAGAAAAGTTGAGGAAGTTTTCAGAGCCATACAAGATCCTATAGCTCTGCAGACCCCTATAGGGGATGAAGATACAGAACTTGAAGATTTTATTGGAGATAAAGTAAGTCCTTCTCCTTTCTTTGATGCCCAGAGGATAGAAACATCAGAGCAAATCCAGAGGGTTCTCAGAACGCTTACTCAAAAGGAAGAAGTCGTGATAAGGATGAGATTTGGAATCGGCGTTGATAGGGACCATACCCTTGAAGAAGTTGGACGCTATTTATCTATTACGAGAGAGCGCGTTAGACAAATAGAAGCGAAAGCTCTCAGAAAATTAAAGCATCCAAGCAGACTGAGAGCCTTAAAAATACTTACGAGCTGATTGAGTGTGATTTATTCATATATAAGCGACCTGTTCTCATAATAATGCAGGATTCCCTGCGGCAGCGCCGCAGGGAATCACAAACAATGATTTTTTCCATTTTTTCATTTACTATCCTAATAGCAAAAGCATTAAATACGGTTTCTCTTCAGGCATTCCGCATTAATCCAACCTTGCAGAACTCTGGTTATTCCCAAAATCAGCGATAGGAAGGGCTGCTTTAGAATTCTTATGACTGACATAATTATGATGTATAGTATAATTTAATGTGTATTACTAAAATTGCTAAATAAAACACATTTATCCGGAGGGTTTATGCAATATAGGGAAATTAACAGTATTGAGGAGTTGCGCAGTTTAGTGGGACAGGAGGTAGCAGTGGGGGAGTGGGTAGAAATCACTCAGGAAAGAATTAATCTTTTTGCGGATGCCACAGGCGATCATCAATGGATTCATGTTGACACTGAACGTGCAAGAATTGAGTCACCATACGGCATAACAATTGCCCACGGTTTTTTGACATTATCAATGATGCGCTACCTAATGTCAGAGATGATAAAAATAAAGCTGCCAGTTAAGATGAGAATAAATTATGGGTTGAACAAGGTGCGTTTTCCATCCCCAGTTCCAGCTGGCTCAAGGATTCGCGCGCGTGCCACGCTGCTCAACCTGAAAGAAATCGCGAATGGATGGCAATTAATATGGAATGTGACAATTGAGCGGGAGAATAGCGCTAAGCCATGTTGTGTAGCTGAGTGGCTACTGCTTTATTATAAGTAAAAGAGTGAACAATGAATTCAGTCTTTCGTTTGGAAATCTTGATATTATCTAAATTTATGTGGTATTTTGGACTGTTATGAAGACTTGCCTATCTCCTCTTTCAAAAACCCTTTTTGTAGCTGTTTTGATTCTTTTTTTGCTCCTTTACGGCTGTGCTTCTATCCCCGTTGAACAGCAGAGAGAAGCTGATCTCAATTTGAGTTTAGGGCTGTCTTATCTAAAAGAAGGCAATTATCAGGCAGCATATGTTCAGTTTCAGACAGCCCACAGGCTGGAGCCAAAGAATAAGAATATTTTGCACTGTCTCGGTATTGTATATCTACATTTTGAAAATTTAGAAAAGTCTGAAAAATACCTTCTTGAAGCTATTTCCATTGATGATAATTTCTCCGAAGCCCACAATAACCTTGGGATAGTTTATGTGAAAAAAGCTCAATGGAATGAAGCCATTGCTCATTTTAAGAAAGCTCTGTCTAATCCTCTATATCAAAATCCAGAGAGCGCTTATTTCAATCTTAGCATTGCATATTACAGGCTCGAAAACTATGAACTCGCAATAACTACTCTCAGAGAAGCCGTTAAAAGGGCTCCAAATTTTGCACCTTTGTATTACAGGCTCGCACTTTGCTACAACAAAATGGGCAGATATGGGGAAGCCTCCGAAATGCTTACAACCGCCATAGAAAAAGATCCCTCATACAATGGAGATAAAATTAAATTTATACAAGAGATTAAAAAACAATATCTCAGCTCAGATCAACAAGACCCTGATTTGGTAGATTATTTAGAAATAGCAAATTATTAATACAGGTGACATATTGAATCAGCAGATAAGGGTGAGGTTTGCTCCAAGCCCAACAGGACATCTTCATATAGGAGGCGCCAGGACGGCGCTTTTTAACTGGCTTTTTGCAAGGCATAACCAAGGGATTTTTATTTTAAGGATCGAGGATACCGATAGAAGTCGTTCTACAGAAGATTATATCAGTCTTATTATAGAGGGGATGAAATGGCTTGGCCTTGATTGGGATGAAGGGCCATACAGGCAGACCGAGAGATTTGATATTTACAGAGACTATGTAAAAGTGCTGCTTGAACAAGGAAAGGCATATTATTGTTTTTGCTCGCCAGAAGAACTCGAGATGAAAAGGCAGAAAGCTATTTCATCCGGACAACCCATGAAATATGATGGAAGGTGCCGGAATCTGGATAGATCGCCTTCAGATACTCCAGCTGCTGTCAGGTTTAAGATGCCCGAGACAGGGGAGATTGTCGTCAACGATCTCATCAAAGGGACTGTAACCTTTGAAAACAGCCAGCTTGAGGATTTGGTCATTATGCGCTCCGATGGGACACCTACCTATAATTTTGTGGTAGTAGTTGACGATGTTGAAATGAAAATAAGTCATGTAATAAGAGGGGACGACCATCTCAATAACACACCAAAACAGATTCACATTTACGAAGCCTTAGACTTCAGCACACCTCAATTCGCCCACCTGCCAATGATACTCGGTCATGACAAAAGCCGTCTCAGTAAAAGACACGGCGCGACATCTGTTTTGGCATATAGAGAAATGGGGTATCTTCCTGATGCGCTCGTGAATTATCTTGTAAGGCTTGGATGGTCGTTCGGGGATCAGGAAATATTTACAAAAAGAGAACTTATTGATCATTTTTCCCTGCAAAACATAGGAAAATCTGCCGCCGTATTCAATCCTGAAAAACTCCTGTGGCTTAACAGTCACTATATCATGAACAGTGATAGCGAAAAACTTGCAGAGCTTTCGCTTCCATTCCTTATAAAAAAGGGAATAATTTTGGAGGATCAGAAGATTGATATAAAGTGGCTTGCAAGGGCTGTTAATCTGCTCAAGGAACGCTCTAAAACATTGGATGAACTTGCCGATTCTCTCAAATATTTTATAGTTGATTCAGTAGAAATAGACCCCAAGGCATCTGAAAAATTTTTGAAGCCCGAGGGGATAAAATATCTTTTAGAACTAAAGGACGCTCTTGAGGGGCTTACATCTTTTTCTTCCTCTGAAGTCCAAAGGCTGTTTCATATTATGTCAGAGAAATATAATGTAAAACTGAGCGCTATTGCTCAACCTGTGAGGGTAGCCCTTACAGGGAGAACCTCAAGCCCTGGGATATACGAGGTTATCGAAATTCTGGGCAGAGAAAAGACTTTACAAAGGTTAGAAGAAGCAGTCAGGCTAAAAAAATTGAGAGGGGCTTACGATGACTGAAGATGAACTGATCCAGCAAAATAAACTTTTGACTTCCCTTATTTTAAGAGCGGATTTGTTTAATGAAGATTTTGAGAGCACTATAAGACGTATTCTTGAGGTTGCGAGCGAACTTATTCAGACCGAGCGGGTTAGCATATGGAGGTATAACAAGGACTACTCAAAGATTACTTGCATCGGTCTTTATGAAAGAAGCCTGAAAAAACACAGCAAAGGTGAAGAACTCATAAGCGCAGATTTTCCTCAATATACCGCTTCACATGCAGAGGGGAAGGTCATATCTGCAGAAGATGTATTCACCGACGATAGAACATCGCAGATTCCCTCTGAGTATTTTAAAAACCGGGGAATAATGTCTTTAATGGATACACCGGTATATGTAGGCGGAAAGCTTACAGGCTTGTTAAGCTTTGAACATGTTGGCGAAAAAAGGCGCTGGAGCAGCAATGATGAGATGATAGCCCTAAGCATGGCTACCCATGTGTCACTCTGTTTTGAGATTGACGAACACAGACGCACCATCGAGGCTTTGCGCGAGAGCGAGCGTTGGTATAGAACGCTTTTTGAGGGCAGCTCAGAAGGCTTCTTCATAATGACGGATATATTTCTCGATTGCAACGAGCAGGCTTGCAGGATTTGGAATTGCTCTAAAGAGGATGTTATAGGTTTTTCACCTCTTAAATTTTCGCCGGAGTTTCAGCCTGATGGCAGAAGCTCTGAAGATGCAGCAAAACAATATATAAAAGCTGCTATGGAAGGAATGCCGCAAAGGTTTTACTGGAAGCATAGAAGAAAAGACGGCATTTTGATAGATACAGAAATATCTCTTACGCTAATGGATACAGAGAGACCAAATATACTTTTCGCTACTATGGTTGATATAACCGATAGAAAGCGGGCTGAAGAAGCCCTCCGTCAGGCAGAAGAAAAATATAGAAAGATATTCGAAAATTCTATAGAAGGCATTTTCCAGACAACTGTGGATGGAAAATTTATTACAGCCAACCATGCACTTGCCCGTATGTATGGGTATGATACACCAGAAGAGCTTATATCGTCCATCACAGACATTGGACAGCAGTTGTATTTTGATCCCAAAAGCTATCTGGAGTTTCTCGATGAGATTAAAAAGCACGGCAGCGTTCAAGGCTTCGAGGTAAAGGCGCGCCGTAAAAACGGTGAAATTTTTTGGTTGTCTGTAAACGCAAAAATTATCCGTGACGAGAAGGGCAAGGTAAAATACTATGAAGGCATGATTCAGGAAATCACTGATAAAAAAAAGCTTGAAGAACAATTAAGGCACTCTCAGAAGATGGAGGCGATAGGCACTCTTGCAGGTGGCATTGCACATGACTTCAATAATATACTTACGGTTATAATGGGCTATGCCCATCTGATAAATATGAATATGAAGTTGGATGACCCTATGAGGCAATATGTTCACCATATAATCTCTGCATCTGAAAAAGCTGCGACTTTGACAAACAGACTGCTCGCCTTTAGCAGAAAGCAGATGATAAGTCTTAGCCCTGTTGATATCAATGAATTGGTGAAAAATGCTGAAAAAATATTTGCAAGAATTCTTGGCGAAGATATTGAGTTAAGAACCTTTCTTTCCAATGATGAACTGATAGTTATGGCTGACAGCAGTCAGATAGAACAGGTGTTGTTTAACCTCGCAACTAATGCGAGGGATGCTATGCCCGACGGCGGCTTGTTAATAATTGAGACAGAGCGGGTGTATCTCGACGAGGAATATGCCCAGACTCATGGATACGGTAAGCCAGGAGACTATGCACTTTTAAGCTTTTCAGACTTCGGAGTCGGGATTGACAAAGATACAATAGGAAAGATATTTGAACCTTTTTTCACCACCAAAGAACCCTCAAAAGGAACGGGTCTGGGTCTCTCGATGGCTTATGGGATTATAAAACAGCACAAAGGATATATTAATGTTTATAGTGAACCAGGCAAAGGAACTACATTTAAGATATACCTCCCCCTGACTGAACAAAAAGCGGTGAGCCGTTCATCACCCAAACATTCAGCCTCCTTGACAGGCAAGGAGACAATTCTCATTGCTGAGGATGACCCAAATGTAAGAAATTTTACAAGGTTTTTCCTCGAAAAATATGGGTATTCCATCATAGAGGCTATTGACGGAGAGGACGCGATAGAGAAGTTTAGGCAGAATGAAGACGTTATAGACCTCCTCCTTTTTGATGTAATTATGCCAAAGATGAACGGCAAAGCAGCATATGATGAAATCAAGAAAATAAAGCCTGATATAAAGGCAATATTCATAAGCGGTTATACGGCTAACATAATACATAAAAAGGGGGTAATTGAAGAGGGATTGAATATAATCTTTAAACCTATTTCACCTTTAAAATTGCTTGAGGAGATACGGAGAGTGTTCGCTCTCAGAGGATAAGTTCTCAGATGCTTTGATAATCTCATGAAAATACTTGAGTATAAAGATCTCGACATTTCCAATGCGAGGCGCCAGTATCAAAAACTGCGCGCCTTTTTAGAAAAGGATGATTTTGCTTCTGCAGAGGTAAAAAAACTTTCTGAACATGGACTTTACAGGGCAAAGCTCGATGATTCCAACCGTTTGATATTCAAAATTGTTTCTTACAATGGGAACCAATATGGGCTTATTTTAGAGGTAATTCACAATCACGCATATGACAGGTCCAAGTTTTTAAGAGGCGCAAGGATAAACGAGACAAAGATGCCTGTTTTTGAACAGTCAGCCCTCCAAAAGGAACCTCCGCCGTCCCTTGTATATATCAATCCTTCTAATCCCCTTTTTTGCATCCTCGATAAGATAATATCCTTTGATCCAGAACAGGAGGGCATATACCACCTTGCCCCGCCTCTTATTATAATAGGCCCGGCAGGAAGCGGAAAGACGGCTTTAACCCTTCAAAAGATGAGACAATACAATGGACGAATACTTTATACCACTCTTTCGCCTTATCTTGTTGATAATTCCAGAAATATCTACTATGCCTACAACTATGAGAACGATGAGCAGGAAATGGACTTCTTGTCCTTCAGAGAACTGCTGGAAACAATGCGTGCTCCGGAAGGCAGGGAAATTAGCTACAAAGTGTTTGCCCAATGGCTCGATCGTTTTCCACAACAACAGAGATTTTTCAATGCACACGGACTTTATGAAGAATTCAGAGGCGTAATAACCGGCTCAGCAGTTAATAAACCTTTTCTCAGCCTTGAGGACTATATGAATCTTGGAGTGCGCCAGTCTATTTTTCTTGAAAATGAGAGGGAATTGGCATACGGTTTATTTCAGAAATACATTGGATTTATAAAGCAGAACGGCTATTATGACCCAAACATGCTGTCGCATGAATATCTTAAATATGCTCAAACAACATATGATTTTATCGTTGTAGATGAAGTTCAGGATATGACCAATATTCAACTGAAACTTATTCTAAAGATGCTCAAAAAGCCTGACAACTTTATTTTCACCGGCGATTCCAATCAGATTGTCCACCCTAATTTTTTCTCCTGGAGCAGCTTGAAATCCATGCTGTATAACTTTGACTCGCTTGATTCGCAA
The DNA here is from genome assembly GCA_036781645.1 of Dissulfurispiraceae bacterium. Lineage (GTDB taxonomy): Bacteria > Nitrospirota > Thermodesulfovibrionia > Thermodesulfovibrionales > Dissulfurispiraceae > DYHD01. The sequence goes on along the minus strand of DAIQAO010000028.1, from coordinate 14,580 downwards.
AGGACAATTCAGATTCTGCGGTCGAATTTCCGCAATTCTATCGGCGTAACGAAGACATCCAATAGGCTGCTTATGATAAAACAGAAAAGATTCGGCTCCATTGATCGGGAAAGCAGCTACCTAATGAACTCTCTGTCTGATAAAAAAGGGGATGTTTTCTGCCTAAAAGATTTAGATAATATAAAGATAGAGCTCAACAAAAAAATGCGGCGTTCCACTAAATTTGCCATAATAGTTATGAGGCAAGAAGATAAAGAGGACGCAAGACGTTTTTTTGAGACCCCTCTTATATTCAGCGTTCAAGAGGCTAAAGGGCTTGAGTATGAAAATGTTATTCTTGTCAATTTCATTTCAAATGAAAGGAAAATTTTTGGTGAAATAATTAACGGAATCAAGCCATCGGATTTGGAAGGCGAAATGAAATATATGAGGTCGCCCGATAAAACTGACAAGTCTATTGAGGTCTATAAATTCTATATCAATTCGCTTTATGTCGCCGTCACCCGCGCAGTAAAAAGCATCTACCTTATCGAAAAAGATATTGAGCATCCATTAATCAAGCTGCTTGGCCCAGGCGAGGCGCATGACGCTGCTGCTTTAGAGTATGAACAGTCAACAATACAGGAGTGGCAATCTGAAGCCCGCAAACTGGAACTTCAGGGCAGACAGGATCAGGCTGATGAGATAAGGAGGGAAATCCTCAAGATTCAGCCAGTGCCCTGGGATGTGTGCACACCTGATAAGGTTGTTGCGTATCTTGACCGGGCTTGCGACAAAAATGATGTCTCACAAAAGCCTAAAAAGATTTTGTATGAATATAGCCTTTTTTATGACGAACCGATATTGATCGAATCTCTGGGACGCAACGGTTCTGACAGGGCTCAACATATGTGCCTTAAAAACAGCAAAGGGGTTTTTATAGACCGCATTTTATACCAGAAAATGAGGGAGAACATAGTTGCAAAACACCTGCAAAGTTATTCGGGGAAATTCTATAAGGACATACTCAGACAGTGCGAGATATATGGAGTAAACCATCGCAATGTTTTCAACAAGACACCTCTTATGCTTGCAGCAATGGCGGGCAATACAGCCCTTGTTTTAGATTTGATAAAAATGGGCGCCGACTCAGAACTATTAGATAATTATGGTTTGACAGCATGGCAGTGTGCTCTCCAAAAAGTCATTCAAGATGACAAATTCCCGCCGGTCGTCTTTTCACAACTGCATGAACTGCTTGCCCCTCAGAGTCTGAGTTTAAAGGTTGAAGGGAGGCTTATCAAGATTGATGGCAAACAGGGAGAGTTTATGCTTTTTCATCTCTTTTTCTCGTTGTTTCGCAGCAGAATCGATTATGTTGAATATGAACTTGTCCCTTTATCAGCCAATTTTTTGGCGCAGATAATAGCAAGACTGCTGGCAGATGTTATATCTTATAACCGCAAAAAGCGGACATATATATCAGCGCTTTTATCAAAGAACGAGGTTGACAGCAGTAATCCATATAATAAAAAACTTTTCAAGAGAAAAAAGACTGGATATTACATGCTCAATTCAGGGCTTGAAGTCAGACAAAAAGATGAGTGGATAGACATTTACAAACTCTCAAATATCGAATTGATGTTAAAAGCAGCCTCACGGTCCGGGCAAAGCTTACCTGCCGATGTCGATTCTTTTATTCTTGGTAAGTATCCAAAAAAGACAGGTATCCCGGCTTTTGATGCAATGAAAGGCAAGCCTAAAAAGATGCTTCTGCCTTTTTAAGATAATGATAATATTTTTGACCTTTCTGAAGCCTGAATAAAAAAAGGAACTCTGTAATGTGTGAATTCTGCAAAAAGCACGGCGAAGGGAAAATCTGGTATAAGAATGCCTCAAATTACTCTCAAGACCTTCTATCAGACCTCAACCGTAGAAAATATATTGAGCAATTTTTAAGTGTAACCATTGGAGAAGGTTTTAAGAGTCTTTTGCGCCTTGAAGCATTGCTTCAAAAGAGAGGGAGGCTGCCTGAGCAAATAATAAATAGAATGGTTGAAAATTCGAAGATTGAACATTTTGGACAGGTTATCCCTATTGAGGATGTCAAAGAGATAGTCAACAAATCTTCTTCCATTGTTAGACTTCCCTGTGCTTGCAGATGGACAATAGACAAAAGCGATCTCAGGTGTTGCTACGGGATTACTTATCATCCTGATTCGTGGATTAAACATCTCGACATGAGTTATTTTGGAAAACCTCCAACAGATCTTCTTGAATCTCTGAATAGGGAAGAAGCTCTAAGGCAGATGGAAGAGATTGAGCACAAAGGGGCTATTCATACAATTTGGACATTTGTCACCCCTTTTATCGGAGCCATATGCAATTGCACTGTAAAGTACTGCATTGCAATGAGAACCCATACTGGAATTCAAGTTGAGACGATGTTCAGAGGTGAATATGTAGCTCGGGTTGATAAAGACGTCTGCACGGGCTGTTCATTGTGCTTGGAATCCTGCCAGTTTCAGGCAATAGATAGTTTTTATGAAGGTGGGAGGTATTTAGCCCTGATTGATGCATATAAGTGCTTTGGCTGCGGATTATGCCGTAATGCCTGTGATGCTGGGGCGATAACCCTCATTCCGAGAGCAAATAAGGAGTGGATAGTGGATGGCGTTAAATATCATGGTCATTTTTAATTGAAGCCCTCAATTGTCCGCACGCCGCGCCGATATCTCCTCCCTTGCTTTTTCTTATTATCGCTGTCATATTGCCTTTTAATAATATCTCCTGAAATCGCAATATCGTTTTGTAGTCTGAACCTTGCAGTTCACATCCATTAAAGGGATTGAAAGGTATTAGATTCACTTTTGAGGGAATGCCTTTTAAGAGACTCAATAATTTCGCAGCATCATGGGGAGAATCATTGATGTCTTTAAGCATAATATATTCGAAAGTAATTCTCTTTCTCGGCGGCATCGGAAATCTGCGGCAAGCCTCAATCAATTCTTTGAGAGGATACATTTTGTTTACTGGCATTATCAAATCTCTTGTTCTGTTGTTTGGGGCATTTAAGGATATAGCTAAGTTTATCGGTGGAGCCTTCTCTCTCAGTTCGTAAATTTTGGGAACAATGCCAGCTGTAGAGAGAGTAATCCTGCGGGGCGATATCTTCATAAGTTCTACCATTCTCCATAACACATCAACTATGTTATTAAAATTCAAAAGAGGTTCGCCCATTCCCATAAAAACGTAGTTTGTGAGTTTCTCTGGAGCGATTGCCCTTGAAACACTGATCGGCTGGTCAAATATTTCATGAGATTTAAGATTCCGCTTGAGCCCGAGTCTTCCAGTTGCACAGAATATGCACCCCATAGAGCAGCCAACCTGCGATGAAATGCAAAGGGTTTGTCTTTCATCATCAGGGATTACAACGCTCTCAACCACCTCATTATCAAAGAGCCCGAAAAGGAATTTTTCTGTTGCATCAGAAGAGACTTTTCTTTGGAGTATTTTGAGGTTGCTGATAAAGGCTATCCTATCAAGCCTCTCCCTGAGTTCGATGGAAAATTCTGTAATCTCTGTGATTGATTGTGCATATTTTTGATAAATCCAGTGCAGTATTTGCCTTGCCCTGAAATCAGGGAGTTTAAGGTCTCTGATTAATTCAAAAATTTCCTTTTTAGTTAAAGCCTTCAGATTTATTTTTTCCATATCGACGCCAAAGGGTAAATTTTAAATAGTTTCATGTTTTAGTTTACAATTAAAGTGTGTTTTCTATCTATGTAGTTTTATTGAGGCTACCTTTGAGTAAATCAATTGCTTATGAGACAGCTAACCTGATTTAGATTAAACATCTGAAAACAAACATGAATGATATAAAAGAAACAATAGGACAGATACGCAAAATACTTTTTAAATATAATGAAAATGCGAGATTAAACCTGTTTGATGCCTTTCCATTTATTAAGGATTTCTTTACAAACAGAAGAAATCTTTTATATATACGCACCTTCGGCGACATTACCTTTACATTGCTTATCCTTATCGGGATTTTTGGGCCACAGGAAGCAGATAAAAACATCGTGCTTTTTATCTCTTGGGGCGTATGGTGGACAAGCATTGTTTTGAGCTGGTTTTTCGTAGGCAAGCTCTGGTGCGGCTTTTGTCCTTTTCCGGGGATTGGGCGTATCTTTCAAGCCATTGGACTTACACTTAACCTTGAGGTTCCAGCGTTTTTCCGAAAATACTGCGCCTATATATCCGTGATATTGCTTGCGGCAATAATCTATATTGAAGCGGTCACAGATATGAAAACATGGCCTGCTGGAACTGCTTATCTTTTGCTGAGTATCCTTTTGGGGGCAACTCTTTCAGGCCTTATTTTTAAAGGACAGGCTTGGTGCAGGCATCTCTGCCCTATGGGCAAGATAATAGGTTCTGCTTCAACCATTTCCATTTTAGAATTCAGACCTGACCATGCTGTTTGCAAATCCTGCCGGACATTTTCTTGCAAGAAGGGAAGGGACGGCATCCAGGGATGCCCTGTCTATCTTGGTGCATATAATGTAAGGAATAATCTGAATTGCCTCGTATGCGGCAGATGCGTGATTTTGTGCGAATCAGGCTCACCGCGCATAAACCTTCGCAATCCCTTTGTTGAGCTTATCATTAATAAGGGCAGGCATTTAACATGCGCTTATATAATACCTTTTTTAATGGGTTCCCAGATTGCAAGGTTTATACAACACCAGCAATGGTATAAAGATATCAGGGTATTATTCTATGACTCAAACTGGCTAACCTTTTCAGTTCTTCTGTTAATGGGTTTTGTATTCTTTATGATTCTGATACGCCTTGGTTCAAAGCTGTTCGGCATAAGGGAAGATGAGGTCTTTGGCAAATTCTCCCCGATGGTGCCGGTGCTTGTTCCTCTTGCCTTTACAGGAGAGCTTGTTTACAGGCTCGAGTATTTTCTCGTAAATATTGGGGATTTTTTGCCTACATTGGGGAGGCAATTTGGGATGGAACTCAGCCATATGTATTTTTCTATCTCCGAAGGCCTCGTAGATTTTATCTGTCTTGTTCTTTTATTTATAGGTGCTCTGTCCTGTAGTTATGTCCTTCGCCTTTTTTATACTGGCGATTTTGAAGATGTGTTAAAGCAAAGAAACTTCATTATCGTTCAAGTTATCATCTTTTTGGTCTTTATTGTCTATGCAGTTCTTTTTTATTAGTAACCCAAATTCAACGATAGGACTAAAAAGCTCTATAAAATCAATAAATCGGATAGCAAGGGCGGGTGAGGATTTTTATACGATACCTTATAAAAAATTTTAAGGACTTTTGGTAAAAGGCATTGTATTAACAATTGTTAAATCTTAATTTTGGCAAAAATTGCTCCTGCTTCTTTTTTCATCGCCCATTCCATTTATTGTCATTAACGGTTTAACTTTCAAGAACTATCAGCAGAAATCCAGCTAACATTAATAACGACCCTGTCAGTCTTTCACTGATACCCGTCTCTCTGAAGAGATAATATCCATAAAAGATGCCTATTAGAAGACTCAGCCTTTTAACGGAAATCATATATGCCACTTTTGTCATGCTAAGGGCAATCATATGGGAAATAATCATAAATGAATAGAAGATGCCGGGAAGCACCGCCGATTTAAAAACATGGCCATTCAGTGTTTTAATGTCAGTCCTACCCTTAAACAATGCTATAGGCGTAAATGCTATTAAGATAGCAGTAAAATATGTTGAGCCAAAAAAGATAGGTGAAGAAAGTTCTATTGCCGCCTTACCGAGAGAAGCGGTTATGCTGTAAATTATGGCTACAAATATCATATACACCGAACCTTTCTCTCTCCCAATGGCAATAAAAGGCTCAAGAATACCCTTTTTGAACTCTCTGATATTCAAGATATAGCTGCCTATAACAAGAAGGATTATCCCTAAAGCACCTTGAAGTGAAACAGATTCGCCAAGGAGAATATACGAGATAATTATCAAAAACAAAGGAGTCAAGGAGAGAAAGGGAAGGGTCAGGCTCAGCGGAGACAGCTTCAATGCCTTTATATATAAAATAATAGCAGCAATCTCAAGGGGTAGGGCGATAAGAGAGATTATATAAAAATCTTTGCTGACTTCGGGTATAGGAACAAAAAAGAAGGCTGCTATTAGAATAGGCAGACAAAATAATAGTCTCAGCCAGGCGATGAGATACTCATTATAGTCTTTAAGGGATTTTTTCGCAAAAGCATCGCTTGTGGCAAGTGAAAACGCTGAGATTAACGCAAAGATTACCCAGATATGTTCCACCTATGGATTTTATAGGGATTGATAACGGTTTGGCAATGGCAATATTCTAAAATTACCCTAAAATAACGATAGGATCATAAACCTATGGATTTACAGGTCATTACGAGAACCCGTAGGGGTCGGGGCAATCTCATCAGAAAAGGCGAGATTGCTTCGCTCTGGGTCGCAATTGGAATTTTCTATCTCTATTTTTCGGATTAGCGATAGACTTTTTTTCATAAAAATGGGGGTAGCTTTTCGTTCATTGCAGAAAGGCGTCCTTGACTTCCTCCAAGGTCGCCATCACGCCACCATCCTGATGAGTCTTTTGTGATGGAAAAGCCGCTCAAAGCCATTCCCATTGTCATATCAACATTTTCTATATTGTTTCTATCACTATTTTCTGGAAAAACCCGATTAAATCTGCTCTTGACTCCTCCTATCGATTAATAAGCAAAGCCCTCTAATCAGTGGACAGAGTGACTTTTACCTTTTCAATTGGTTATAGCTTATGCCTACACATAAATAATCTCTTTAAAATTCTCAATTATCATTCTTCTTTTTTATCTTTCACATCCCACCACATCACATAGATTTCTCTGGTGGTCTGGGCTTTGATTATGCCTTGCTCCGAGATGCCGTTAAAATAATCTTGGATTATATCCTTGTGTTTTTTCTGCAAGTTCACAAATATCCTAAAGTAATCTTCATACTGCTTGATCAGTTGTTGTGCTAGCTTTTTTACTTTGGTTCTATATTTGAAGATTCTAAGCTGTGGTCTGAATCCGCTATCGTCATTAACCTGATTGACAAGAACTGTGGATCGTGCTTTTGCTTCATTCCATGCCTTAGACCAAAACTCAGAAGACAAAAAAGGTGTTTTATTAGTTTTCTCTTTCATAAGTATTAATCCCTCACACCAAACGTCAGAGTAGCCCAGAAACTCTCAAAATCAATTTCTGGCTGCCTTTTTGAGGGTATCATATGGATAGTGTGTATAAACCATTTTCCTTGACTCCACAATTTAATTTTAGCAGCGCCATTTTCATCAGTCTGCGTTGTATAAGGATATTGTGAGCTGCCATAGGATATTGTGGTAAAACTTAGAGGCTTTCCTTCATATAAAACCTTAACCATAAAAATATCCCCTGCTTTTAAGTGCCGTATTGTCAAAAGTTTTTAAACTATAAAGAATAAACCCAAAATTGTCGTTAAACAAAATATGCTATAAAAATCAAACAGTTTTTCAAATGGCAATTCGGGGATAAAAAAAGCCATAAAAACCATCACCTTTCTGGTGAAAAGCCTTCATGGCTTTGGTTTTTACACTACACGAATATTGAGCTTTTCTAAGCTATTCTTAGTTATTCTGTCTTCTGACAGAAATTTTTAGACAAATCCTCAAAACTCTAAACCTGAAACAGCTTAAACTCGCCTATTAAAACTTTTTTAAATCAGTAGTAACGAGGTACATATCCCATATTTCTAAAGCTGGGCATCAGAAATAGAACGAAAAAAAGTGTCTCTCATTTTGCACATTTTCGAGGCACAATTATCGGTATCCCTTCTATTTCGCTCAGGCTTGCGTCTATATTAAAAACCTCTTTGATGTTTTTGTCGTTGATTATCTCTCTGTTGCCTGAGGCATAAACAACGCCGTTTTTTATCATGATAAATTTATCGGAATATCTCAGCGCAGTGTTTATATCGTGCATCACTACAATTGTGGCAATATTAAGTTTTTTCGTTATATCCCGTATCAGTCCCATCACCTCAAGCTGATTCTTAATATCCAAATGGTTTATGGGTTCGTCCAGAAGCAGCACCCTCGGCTCTTGAGCTAAAGCCCTTGCGATAATGACCTTTTGGAGTTCGCCGCCGCTTAGCTCATTGGTAAATCTCATGGAGTAATCCTCAATCCCCATAATGCGTAAAATTTTGGAGGTAATCTCGATATCGCTTTCACCCACATCCCATTTGATATACGGTTTTCTGCCAAGAAGCACTGCATCAAAGACTGTACAGAATACGCCGTTGGATTTTTGGGGCATATAGCCGATGTTTGCGGCAATATCATTTCTGCTCATATCGGCGATATCTTTGCCATCAATGAAAACAGTTCCGAGTCGCGGCTTTAGAATGCGATTAATTGCCTTAAGAAGCGTTGACTTGCCCGAGCCATTAACCCCAAGTATTGAGACCATATCTCCTAATTTAACCTCAAGATTAATGCCCTTGAGGACATCTCTCTGTCCGTAAGAAAAAGCTATTCCCTGAACTAAAAGCATATTAAACTCTTTTCCCTTTAATCAGTATGTAAATAAACATCGGCGCACCCATAAAAGATGTAATTATACCTACAGGTATGACGGCAGGAGAAAGGAGAGTTCTGGCTAAAATATCTGAAAAGAGCAGAAGAAATCCGCCAAAAATTGCTGAATACGGGATGAGAAATCGATGGTCATTGCCGATTATCAGCCTGATTATATGAGGGGCAATGAGGCCGATAAAGCCTATTATCCCAAGAAATGCGGTAATGATTGATACAAGGAGTGATGACATGAGCATCCCGCCTATTCTCATGGATTTGACGCTGACCCCAAGCCCTTTTGCCGACTCGTCTCCCCATTGAAGGGCGTTGTAATTCCAGGAGTTTAAGATAAAATAACTCATTGCTACTACCAAAGCGCCTAAGATGAGACCGTTTTCTCGCCATCCTGCTTTGCCTATGTCGCCAAACGTCCAAAATACTGTGGCAGCCACCTGAATATCGGATGCAAAATACTGAATAAACATTGTTAGAGCGCCAAAAAATGCGCTTAATGCAACTCCTGCAAGTATCAAAGCTTCTGGCGTAACCTTTCTTAGGGCAGAGAGCAAAAGAATAAATGTAACAGAGATTAATGAACCACAAAAAGCGCATAAAACTATGATATATGGAGAATGAACGGTAACTCCTTCAACGCCTGACGAGTGTGTCTGCCCAGCTCCAAAGACGATTATAGCAAAGGCAGCCCCAAAGGCAGCCCCTTGTGAGACTCCTATTGTAAAGGGTGATGCGAGTGGGTTTCTGAGGACGTTCTGCATCACTGCACCTGCAACGCCAAGTCCTGCACCAGCAATTACGGCGGCTACCATACGAGGGAGTCTTATATCCCAGAGCACGTGTCTGATGGTCTCACTCCCATCCCCCCAGAGAGCTGAAAACAAGTCCAGATAAGTGAGATTATACGAGCCTACTTTAAGGGAATAAATAGTCAGCAAAACAAGAAAACCGAGCAGAAACAACCCCGCCAGAGTCCTTTTCTTTACACTTTTCTCATACTCGACGGCGCTTAAATGCAAAACTCTATCTGACATCAATAATACCTTCACGGAAGACTAACGATTTGAAGCCTTTAAATTCCTTCTCCATCACATGAAAGACAGCTATCCCATTAAAAAACTTGAATATCTCGTCAGCCTTTTTGACAGGGTCTATGTCTTTAAATTTCTCGGGGTAGAGAACCTTCCCTGCAAAATAGGCATTCGCAATAGCTACATCAATATTGGTGTTGTAATGGTTATAAGGCATGGTAGTATAAACCCTGCCCTCTCTAACAGCCTTGAGTTTTCGATAAAACTCTAAATTTTTCTGATAATCGACATTTATTAAATTAAGCCCTGCTGAATCAAGCAGAATAATTTCAGGATTCCAGAGCAGGAGCTTTTCCTTATCGATAAATATATGCCCCTGTTTTTTAAGTTCATTGACAACGTTTCTACCGTTAACCCATTCTACAGGCAGATAAAAACCCTCTGTAGATGTAATGCCGTGCGTCCCCTTGTATGATACAGCGCCTATATAGACGGAAGGTCTTTTTGCTTCAGGGATGCTGCTGGTTCTTTTAATGAGATCCTGCTCTGCCTTATTAATGAAGTTGATAAGCTCCTCTGCCCTCTTTTCTTTTCCCATAATTTTTCCAATTAGCCTCAAAGAAGCATATGTTTCTGTCTTTTTGAACGCCCCTGTGCCGATGCTCAGGGATACGACAGGCAGTCCTGTCTTTTTGTGAATGAGTTCAATATTTGAGGCGTCAAATCCCATGACAAATACTATGTCGGGTCTTACAGATATGAGCTTCTCAAAATCAGGAAGTCTTCCCGAACCACCTTCTCCAATGGAAGGCAGGTGAGGTGTCTTTTCGTATATAGATATACCATACGGTCTGCCGGCTGGTATCTGTCTGTTCTTTTCCATCTCCTCGATGCCAACGACTGCATTAAATGCATTCATATAAACTATGAACCTTAAAGCTCCAGGTCCGAGCGCAACAATTCTCGCCGGCTTGGAAGGAACGACGACATTTCTGCCAGCCATGTCTTTTATAGTTGTTTTATTAGTCTCAACTGCCTCTGCATATGAGACGACTATAACCATTAGAACTAGCACAGAGATAGCCCGCAATATTTTCATAAATCTTTTACCTGCCATGTGATGATTCCTAGCTTTGCATCTGTTGTGTGTTTTAGCAAACCGTCTTGAGAGTGCTTTGAGACAATATCCTTTATCTCTTCTGTAATGGGTGTGCCGCCAAAAAACTCGATGTGGGCTGAGATATCTTCTGCCGCCTCATCACATGTGCCGCACCAATCCCATGATGTCTCAATAAAATCAAGGGAGTGTCTGCGGCCTATTTGGTTGAGGATGGCGGATATATTATTAGCGCCGGGAGGAGGCAGAAAAGCTGTATCATGTATCTTGAATATTTCCTCCATTAATGGATTTTTCCTCTTGCCTCCCCAGCCGATATATACACACCAATTTCTTGAACAGGCTTCCATCTTGCGGACATCCTCTTCTTCACGCACAGCCATTGACATGGATGACCAGACAATATCAAAAGCCTTTTCAAAGTAGGGGCTTGTAATATCCAAATCTTTCCATGAGGCGCACAAGGTGGAAACATTCTGGAAATGATGCTTCTCCAATTCCTCAGTAAGTCGGCTTATCATAGATTCTGAAAAATCAACTCCTATAACTGCCCTTGCCTCCTGCGCAAGAGGCAGTGTGTAATTTCCTGTGCCGCATCCAATATCGAGTATACGGGCGTTTCTGATAACTACCCCCCTGCCTTTGACTATATCAATAACCTTCTTTGTAGTTTTTAGGCTTCTTTCTTCAAATGGCAGGGGATAGCGTTTTGCTTTATATTCCCAGAATTTCTTTGCTTTCTCCCGCCCCGCTCCCAATTCACTGCCTGAAGGCATACTACCACCCCCTTGTATATTCAGGGAAGCAGTCAAGGCATAGTTTTTTACCGTCATGAAGCCTCAACTTGTGTTCTATCGTGCTTTCACCGCAGCTATCGCAGGGCAAGCTTTTAAATATGCGAGCCATCTCTGGCAGACTAAAGTTAGGCTCTTTAAACTCAAACAACTCATCAATTGGCGCCGTGAGAATATATTCCTGAAAGGCATCTCTATCCATGGTATCCCTGTTTGGCAATTGCTTAAATATAATGCGAACCTTTTCGCCGTTTGTGCGTTTAAAGAAACTGTAAGCCTGTTTGCCTCTGTCTCTGTAAATGAGATTTCCTTTGCCAATGGAACAACCTGTAAGCACCTGTATAGCATCCACACCGCAGGCATCGTTTTCTGTAACACAGACAATATCCTCATCCTCTGAAAACCTGAACAAAAGTCTTTGCTTAGCTGCCATCGCTGCTTTATATCCGATGGCAAGACCCGGACACGTATGCCCGTGAAAAATAATGCACCTTTCCCAATCGCTTACTGCCCTGCACATAATTGTACTCCTTATAAAAAGATTTTTACTGAAGCCCCTATAATTCTTCCTGGTAGGGGGTATCCATACCTCTCTTCATAGCTTTTATCGAATATATTTTCTGCATAATTAAAAAGCAAATGATAAAGAACCTATTAATGTAAGTGGCGCTCCAGGGAAATAGTCAGTTGATACTATATATTTTTTGTCAAAAAGATTATATATATCAAGCGATAACTTCACATCCTTTAATAATTGTAGTTTTTTAATCCCGTAACTTAATTTCAGATTTACAACAGCATGGGAAGGAATTTTTTCCTTATGAGCAAGATCACCATATCGCTTGCCGATAAATTTAAGAATTGGGGCAGCCTCAAAACTTTTATATTTTAATATGGCTCCAGCAACTAAGCTCCACTTAGGAACATCAACGACTTGTTTTCCATCAGTGTTGTATTTAGTGCCTGCACTCACTATATCATCATCATATGTTATCTTAGTAAATGTAGGATTCATAAAAATAGTTAAGTGCTCAGAAGCTATAACACTGGCTCCAAGTTCAAGACCATACCCTCTCGCCTTTCCAACAAAAGTTGAATAACTCACAGGGGTACCTCTATATAAGAGTAAATTATTCGGATTATCAGGGTCTTTCCAGCCGGGTGTTATAGGGGTTCTTAGATTCATGTGTTTTGAATAAAATAATGTGGGTTGCAGTTCTAACAGTTTAGTCTTTATCCTAAGACCTATGTCTATGTTGTCAGTCTTTTCAGGCCGATAATCCTTAAATAGATCCTTCATTGTTATGCCCATTTTTGCAAACTTCGAATATAAGTCGTAGTATAAAGTTACTAATGGCATGTAAGCGTAAGGTTGTTGAAAAGTCCTTCCAAAACTTGAATAAATCTCAACATTTTCACTGATCGGGTAAGACAAACCAGCAGTAGGAAGCCATGCATCATATTGCTGTCCACCATAATCGAGCCTAGACTCTCTTTCTGCATATGGGTTTCCAGCGCTGTCGTATTTTGTTAAGTAACCCTCATTTAGCGATTCTTTGAGCTTAAGATACTTTAAGCCTAATTGCCAATTAAGTTTATCTAAAACACCCGAAATTTTCGCATAAGGACTATATCTTGGACTTGAAGAAGTACTCTTAGTATAACGCCCCCAGCCAATAAATCTCATTGAACCATCGGGATTGAGCCAGAAGTTTTCAGCGGGTCTGTCCTTCCATTCAGACTCTTCGTATTGGTATCCAATTAGCGCTTTTATGTTATTTAAGTTAAACTCCATATCTGCAATTCCGCCCCATCTTTTTACTGTCCAACTGCTAAACTGAACACCAGGAAGTCTCTGATTTGCCGGACCTGCAATAGCATCAAGACCACTCCAATCTTCTTTTTCTTCCTCTCTACTGTATGGTTTTAAAGTCAATTTGATATTATCCGTAATCTTAAAAGTCAATAAACCATAGATGTCGTAATTAGTCCAGTTGAGCTTATTAAAATCGTAATACTGCCAATCCTGACTCGGAACTCCCGTGAAATCTTTGGAGTAATCATATCTTCTAAATTGTTCCAGATTTGAGGCTTGCTGATATGTCAGCGCTCTAAATTTATGATGTTTCGTCTCATTATAATTCCCAAAAATCTTTAGCTCAATCGCTTCCCCCGCTGGTTGAACCAGTGTGAAATTTACATTATTTCTTGGTCCTACCTTGCCGCCTCCTCTCCATTTATCCTCTTGAGCATAAGAATAAGAAAGCGAAAGTTTAGTCCCCAGTGGTCCGATTTTGCCTGTATCAACCCTTATAAAACTCTTTGTATAATCGAAAGAACCAAGAGCCTGCTTGAATTCAAGATGCGCGCTGTCTCTTGCCCAGAGAGGCCTGAGCTGCAGGGCGCCGCCCCTTGTGCCTGCACCCGGTCCAAGATCAGATGGAACAGCTCCTTTATAAATTGCAATGCCCTCAAAATTTTCTAAATCTAAAACATAAGTTCGAGGTCCTATGGGATTCCCGCCGTATATTGGAATACCCTCAATAGCCATGCTTCCAAGAGAACCACTAATTCCCCTTATTCTGATGCCCATCTGGGTGGAAGCTAAATTGGCTGGATCAGGGCTCATAAACATTACCCCGGGCAGAATACTTAAAGCTTCCCAAACATTGTGACTCGCTCTTTCACCCCCCAATTTAATACCTTCTCTTGTTAACTCAATGCCTGTATATACCGTTTCAGCTGCCTCTTTTGTAGGTGTAACGATTCTTGCGCCTGTTACAACAATCTCACCCAATTTAGTTTCCTCTGTCTTGGTCTCGTCTGCCCAAGACAAAGAAAAAAACGAAAATATTGAAAAAATTATTACAAAAACACTTAGAAACATCTTTTTAACCCCCTTTGATTTTTCTTTATCCCCCCTTTTCTGATAAAATCAAATGAAGGGGGCGTTCTCAGCGTTTCCCTGAAAGGGCAGGGATGAATTCACATTGCGAGTGCGGGTCACCCTGCCTTTTTTAGTGGATAGTC
>DAIQAO010000027.1:0-23018 GCA_036781645.1 Dissulfurispiraceae bacterium | reverse complement strand
GCTGACGATTTTCAACTATGTTTTGAGTTCAGCTAAAAACTCAGGAAACTCCAGTTTGAGCTGCTATTGACTGTTTTATATCTAATTTATTACAATTTACATTCTGTAAAATCCTGATGAACTTAAATTTTTCTTGATATAGAGGAGGTAATATGCCAAGGGCAAAGGGTGGTTTTAAGACGAGGAGATATCATAAAAAGATTCTTAAACAAGCTAAAGGGCAGTATGGCGGGCGGAGCCGTTTGTATAAAGTCGCAGCACAGATTGTGGCTAAGGGGCTTCTTTCAGCGTACAAAGATAGAAGACTAAAAAAACGGGAGTTTAGGGCATTATGGATAGCAAGGATTAATGCTGCTGTGAGGGCATCTGGATTGACTTACAGCCATTTCATGAACTGTCTAAAAAAAAGCAATATAAACCTGAACAGGAAATCCCTTGCAGATCTGGCATATGCAAATCCCGAAGCCTTTGCAAAATTGGTTGATGAGATTAAGGGATTGGAAGCCGCTGCCAAATAAGAATATATGCTTGAAGATATAAAGGAAAAGTTCGCTAAAGACCTTGATGCAGCAGGGAATCTTTCGGAATTAAATAATCTTAAAGTTCAATATCTTGGCAAAAAGGGAATTATAACTTCTCAATTAAAATCTCTGTCTTCTTTGCCTGCCTCTGAACGACCTTCTGCTGGCAAGATAATCAATGATCTAAAGCTTTTTATTGAAAATGAGATTTCTAATAAGGAATCAGTTCTCAAGGAAGCTGAATTTAAAAATCAACTTCTGTCTGAATATATTGATATCACCCTGCCTGGCAAATATACTCCTCCAGGATGCCAACATCCCCTGAATAAGACTCTCTCTGAGGTCGTGGATATCTTCGTAAAAATGGGATTCAGCGTTGAAGAAGGGCCCGAAGTAGAGCTTGATTTTTATAACTTTGAGGCGTTGAATATACCAAAGGAGCATCCTGCAAGGGATATGCAGGATACTTTTTATGTTTCTGAAGATATTGTTTTAAGAACCCACACATCACCTGTTCAGATAAGAGGGATGAAGAAGAGAAAACCCCCTGTCAGGTTTATCGCTCCCGGTAAGGTTTATAGGTGTGACGCTGATATATCTCATACTCCTATGTTTCATCAGGTTGAAGGATTGATGATAGACAGACAGGTCACTTTCAGCAATCTCAAAGGTATTTTGATAGCCTTTATACATTTGATGTTTGGACATGACACTCCGGTAAGATTTCGTCCCAGTTTCTTTCCGTTTACTGAGCCGTCAGCAGAGGTCGATATGGGCTGCATACTCTGCAAAGGCGCTGGATGCAGGGTTTGCAAAGGCTCTGGTTGGCTTGAGATACTTGGGGCAGGGATGGTGCATCCTGTAGTTCTTGAGAATGTCGGATATGATATAGATATTTACAATGGTTTTGCTTTCGGGATGGGTGTTGAGAGGATAGCCATGCTCAAATATCAGATTGACGACATAAGACTCTTTTTTGAGAATGATTTAAGATTTTTGAGGCAATTCTAATGCGTATATCTTTTGAATGGATGAAGGAATACATTAAACTCGAGGCTACCCCAGAAGAAGTAGCTGCAAGGCTTACGATGATTGGACATGAAGTTGAGGCTATGGAAGAGGCAGGCGATGATGTCGTAATGGAGGTAAATGTAACTCCTAATAGACCTGATTGTCTGAGTATTTTCGGATTGGCAAGGGAATTATCCGCTTCATATGGGATACCCGTAGAATTCCCCGAACATCATTTTGCTGCAGAGCCTGGAGAGCTGGACTTCAACATTGATATACTCGACCCAGAGTTGTGCAACCGTTACGCTGGCAGGATTTTAAAAGGCATTGAAATTTCCCCGTCTCCTGAATGGATGAAAAAACGGCTTGAAAAATGCGGAATAAGGGCAATCAACAATGTTGTTGATGTAACAAACTATGTTTTACTTGAGCTTGGTCATCCCCTTCACGCCTTTGACTTGAGGACCCTCAAGGGCAATATGATTAGGGTTGGAACACCAAGAACAGTGAAGGGCGTCGTGGGAGGTTTAAAATTCAGGACACTCGATGAAGTTGAGAGGTTATTGCCTGATGACGCACTACTTATCTGGGACGCTCAGGAACCAGTTGCTATTGCCGGAATTATGGGCGGTATGGATACAGAGGTTAAGGATGACACTAAAGATATATTCATTGAGAGCGCCTATTTTCAACCTGCTTCGATTCGCCGGACATCAAAAGCCATAGGACTCAAAACTGAATCTTCATATCGCTTTGAGAGAGGAAGCGACATAAAGATGCTAAAAAAGGCGCTCGACAGGGCTGCCTTTCTCATGAAAAAGCTTGCTGGAGGGCTTATTTATGGAAAGCTCGACATTTATCCCAAGATGTATTATCCCCCCGAAATCAACATCAAACCTGAAAGAATCAACTCAGTTCTTGGGGTAACCCTACCTCATGATAAAATTATTAATTACCTTAAATCTCTTGGGCTTGAGATTAAAGATTCTCATGAAGGTCTCAGCGTTAAGCCTCCTTCTTTTAGACGGGACATAAAGAGAGAGGCTGATATTGTCGAAGAAATAGCAAGGCTTTACGGCTATGACCGGATTCCTGCAGAATTGCCAAAGGCTACAATAGGCTTTGACGAGCCTGATAAAGGAAACCTTTCTCAAAAGAATATAATCAAAGATGCATTCAGAATAAACTTTCTCAAAAACGGCTATACAGAAGTTATAAATTTTAGCTTTATGGGAGAGCAGGACATTGACCTACTAATCCTTTCGGATGATGATGAAAGAAAAAAGTTCACAAGAATAATGAATCCTCTCAGGGTAGAGGACTCTTATATGCGCACAACGCTGATTCCTTCGCTTTTGAGGAATGTTCAACATAACCTCTCACACGGCAATAGGGACCTGCGTTTGTTCGAGATATCCCGTGTGTTTATCGGAAATAGGGCTTTTTTAAAAGATATTGATTCACAGGATGCAAAACTGCCTCATGAAAGGCTGCATGCTGCTGCAGTCTGTTACAGAGAAAAATCCAAGACACTATACAAAGACGACACACACGATTTTTATCTAATGAAAGGAGTCATAGAGGCTGAATTCAATAGTCTCAAGCTAAAAAATTATTCTTTTATAAGGTCTTTAGAGCCTTTTCTTCATCCCGGACAGTCAGCGGATATTTATGTTTCTGATAAAAAGATTGGCTATATCGGTATGCTTGCCCCATCTGTGATTAACAAGTTGGATATAAAAGCATACAAACCACAAGTAGTTGTTGCAGAGTTCGATCTGGAAGCCCTCGCCGGGCATTTGAGCCGTGATATTATCTATAAGCATTTGTCAAAATTTCCATATGTTGAGAGGGATACGGCTATAATTCTTGATGCTGATATTGAATCTGCATTGCTTATGAAACTTGTAAGGGATTATCCAACAGACCTTATTGACGATGCATACATCTTTGATGTTTATCAGGGCAGCAACATCCCCGAGGGCAAAAAGAGCATCGCATTCAATGTAAGATACCGTGCAGCAGGCAGAACCCTTACGGATGAAGAGGTGGACATCTTGCACAAAGCGCTCGTGGAGTTTGTTCTGCAGCAAACTAAGGGGCAGTTAAGGGCATAAAACTTTTCTAAAACTCCACATCCCTGCCATATTGCAGGCTGATTATCTCTCTGGAGGTCTCCTCAACCGATTTGTTAGTTGTATCAACAACCTTCCATTTTTTGTTCTTTGCAAGCAAGTTATAAACATATTCTACTTCTTCAAATATCTTTTTAAGGTTAGTGTAGTCGCTACTTGTTTGATAATGCCTCATTCTTGCGAGTCTAACTTTCTGTAAAACTTCAGGGTTCATAGTCAGGCAGATAATCTTGTTCTGGTCAGCCTCATAGAGTTCATCTGGAAAGGGAATATACGGTATAATCGGGATGTTTAAAACCTTGAATCCTTGCTGCGCTAAGAAGAATGAGGTAGGTGTTTTGGATGTCCTTGACAAACCGATTAATATGATATCAGCGATAAAAACACCCTGCGCATTTTTGCCATCGTCATGGCTCAAGGTAAATTCAATAGCTTCTATCCTTTTGAAATACTTCTCATCAACCTTCCGAAGAAGTGTTGGATTTTCGAGGGCTGTCTGGCCTAAAAATTGTGAAAGTGCCTGTATGGGCGGTCCTATTATGTCAAAATAGGCAATACAACTTTTTCTGCAAAAATGCTTAATATAGTCTCTCATTTCTTTGCGCACAAGTGTATATGCTACAAAACCACATTCATCACGTGCTTGTTCCAGAACATTTTTAAGTTTTTCCTTGGAATCTATTTTAGGATAAACTGTAAATTTAACCTGCGGATTTTCAAACTGCACAAGCACTGCCCTGAGGATATCCATAGCGCTTTGACCTGTTGCATCAGATAGAATAAAAATCTTTTTCAATTTGTCTCTCCGTTTTATAGAATATTATTGCATTTGTATTAATGAAATATCACTATTTATAAAAACTCCTCACCATTTTTAAATTCATCATATCATCCTTTTCGCTCTTTTTAGGCGTCTCTAATATAACAGGGATACCATAAAACGCAGGGTGTCTGAGGAATCTTTTCATTGCCTCTTTGCCTATAAATCCCCTGCCGATATGTTCATGTCTGTCAACCTTTGAATTATAAGGTTTTTTAGAATCATTAAGATGAAACAATTTTAGTCTGTCGAGCCCTATATATGTCTGTATCTCCTTTATAAAATCTGTTAAACCACTTTTATCTGTTATATCATATCCTGCCGAGTATGCATGACTTGTATCTATACAAATCCCGCCAATTATGCCGCTATTAGCATTAAGCATTTGAGAAAGTTCTTCGAGTCTCGATGATATATCGCCTCTTTTCCCTGCCGTGTTTTCCAATAAAACTTTAGCAGTCCATCTCTTTCTCGCCGAAAGAGAGTGTAAAGCGTTTATTACCCTTTTTCGAGCATCTTTTTTATTGCCATCAGAAGAATTACCTGGATGTATCACTATATAATCTGCGCCCAGAGCATCTGCCATGTCCATCTCTTTTTCAACCAAATCAATAGTTTTGTTGTAAATGTCCTCTTTGCTTGAGCACAGGTTAATCAGATATGATGCGTGAATATATACTGGATTAATATCATGCTTCACCCTAAGTTCTCTGAACATGTGAATATCCTCATCAGTGATAGTAGGGGTGTCCCATTGTCTGGGGTTATGAGAGAATATCTGGATGGTTGTGCATCCAAGTTGCTTAGCCCTTTCGATAGACAGGTGCAAACCTCCAGCTATTGATGTATGAACGCCAAGCCTTATTTTTTTTGAACTCTTAAAGCCTGGCATTAATCTTCTGTTCTATTGAATTCAGCAATGAATGCAGATAATTTTCATCAATCAAGCCTGCTGATGAGGGCGTCTCAAATATCCTTTTAGGGATTCTCAGTTTATTGAAGGAAAAGCCTTCTCTAATCTTGAATCTATATTTCTCGGCATAAATCTCTTCTGCAACCCTTCCCAATTTCTCTTCAGTAAGTTCAAGCCCGCTGATTTTCATGGCTTCCAAGACTATTTGAGGGGTATAAATCTCCCTCGCAAAGAAACATATGACAAGACTCGACAGTATCTGTCTCCATATCTCTTCTGCTATAATCGCATCTGCCAACTCGTCTGGTAGCAGCTCTTTATTGAGCATCAGCTTTTTATCTACGGCATAGCCTGCATTGTCAAGGTGGCTATGGCGCGCCCCTGCAAGCCAGCCAGCATGGGCTGCAGGTCCTGTATGGTAACCGGGCATCTCATTGCCGCCAAAAGAAAGGGCAAAGTCCTGTCCGCCATAAACGGACGAGACATAATCAACTCCTCTTGAAAGGGCTTTATAAAAGTCGTTTTGCTGTTCGACCATCATCTTTACTGCTTCTATATATGAAGGATAATCCCCCCAGTTGAGTCTGAGTCCATTTGTCTCTTTTTCAGAGATTATCCCTCTTTCCATAGCCTCAGTCATCCATGCAAGCACAACCCCAGTGCTCATGCAATCGAGTCCGTAAGCCTCTATCCTGTCGAGGATTTTGAGCAATCCGTCAACATCCGACCCGCCGAGCATGGAACCAACAGCGTAAAGGAGTTCATAGTCATAACCGATCATGGTAGTCTTGTAAAAAAACGGCTCGTCATGATACGGTTCTCTCAATGCTGCTATATGAATGCATGCAACGGGACAATGGGCGCATGCAAGGCGCTTTCCAAGATATCCTTCTGCAATCTTCTCGCCTGAAATCTTTTCGGCTGACTCGAAAGTGCCCTCTTTCAGGTTTCTGGTGGGGAGCCCGTTTGACATATTAAGAGCAAGGACATTCATAGGAGTCCCGATTTCATGATATTTCTTCATAAGAGGTGATTCGGTAGCAGTTTTAAATATCAAATCATAAAGTTTTGAATATTCCTTCATCTCAGAAACAGGGAGGGAGCGTTTTCCAGACACAACAACGGCTTTTAATTTCTTGCTGCCGAAGACAGCACCAAGCCCAAGCCGTCCGAAATGGCGGAATGTCTCTGTAGTGACGCACGAAAAGGGTAGCATTTTCTCACCTGCAGGACCTATTCTCATAATCGTGCGAAACCCTGAAGAAGACTCTTTAGCCCTTATAAAACGGCCTGCGGTGATGCTGCTCTTCATACCCCACAATGTAGATGCGTCTCTGAAATAAACCTTGTCTCCATGAATGGCGACATAGCAGGGTCTTACGCTTGCCCCTTTAATGACTATCGCTCCATAGCCTGCCATTCGGATTGATATGGCGCTTCTGCCGCCTGCATGGCTCTCCCCAAGATTTCCAGTATGCGGAGATTTGAACATGGCTACAGTCTTTGATGCCATAGGAAATAACCCTGTAAGATGTCCAACAGAAAAAATTATAGGATTTTCGGGGCTGTAAGGGTCAATCCCCTGAGGGCATTCTTCTTTGAGAAGCTGTAGAGCGACACCTGCGCCGCCGATATATTTGCCAAAGAGGTCATCTCGTATTTCTTTATAAAAATGCCTTTTAGCGAGGTCTATGTAAAGAACTTTGCTCAGAGATTCCTGCTTATTCATGTTGAACCCCCATGCCTTTTTCGATTTCAATATCGGTTTTCCTGAGTTCTATAACGCCGTATGGACAGTATTTTGCGCAGTAACCGCAGTAAAAACATATAAGAGGTTTGTTGTTATCTTCATCCCAGAATATAGCATTTATAATGCAAGCCTTTACACATGTCCCGCAGCCTATGCATTTTTCTTTTTTTAGCAGGACACCTCCGACTTTCCTGACAAGGAGTGCATTCTCAGGACATACCCTTGCGCATGGGGGATCTTCACAGGCAATACATGTAATAACCATAAAACCTCTCTGCATACCGCCGGCTGACCTTATACCGATGCAAGTTTTGGAAAGGCCTGTATCCTTGTGAATCCTTGTGCAGGCAAACATACAACTCTGGCATCCCACACATTTTTCAGCATCAACAACCTCTAATCTCATATATCGCTCCTAAAAAAATATATTTACTACGATACCCGAATCATGCCGCCATTCTAACTTGTTTGATTAATTTTCGCATAGACACACAGCAGATTTTACACTCGCCAATTATTTTAAATTATACAAAACTTTAACTTAAATATATAATATACCAAATGGAGATCGTAACCTCTTTTTTAGCCACCATAATACCTATAATGTTTGCAATCAACGCCCCAGGGGTGCTGCCTATTTATATATCAATGACAGAAGGCGTCCATCCCGACGAGAGAAAAAAGATTGCCAGACAGTCAGTGCTTACTGCATTGGCGATTACAGTAATTTTCGTTTTTGTAGGAAGGGCAATCTTAAGCTCCATATCAATTACAGTTGAGGATTTTATGATTGCTGGCGGCATATTGCTTTTGGTAATCTCGATATCCGATTTATTGAAAATGGGGGAAAGCAAACCTGCTGATACAACTACACTTGGAGTTGTGCCGCTTGGAACTCCGCTGCTTGCAGGTCCTGCGACTTTAACTACCTCTCTTATACTTGTTGGAAACTACGGTTATATAATGGTGATATTGTCCCTTGCCCTTAATCTCTTCGGCGCATGGCTAATATTATACAAGGCAGATTCAATTATAAAGCTAATGGGTTTGAACGGAACAAGGGCATTTGCGAAGGTATCGTCTCTATTGTTGGCGGCAATTGCGATAAAGCTCATAAGAACAGGGCTGCTGAAAATAATTGGAAGCGAGTAAGAAAGAGGGTCAGAGTAAGAAAGAGGGTCAGGCTTGACTATTGACTTTCTTCGCTAAAATATTGGCAATAATTACTATAGCTTTAAGCCATTTTTATAATGCCACCTTTGATGCAACCTCAATAACCTTTTTTAATCTTTTTCTGTATATTCCTCAGTTGGAATAAAGTCTAAATCTCCATAAGAACCGAGTTCTCTCTTTTCCTTAAGCGCTCGGATATTTCAACAAGTTCGATAAGTTCTGTTCTTGTATCTTAGGGAAATTTTTCGCCATGTTCTATCAGAATCATTCCTACATTATGCCAGCTTGGCGGGTCTATCTTAACTTGCCTTAACATAGCCTTCTGGGCAAGTTCAACTATCTCCTGTGATTCCCTTATTACATCTCAGAGTAGTAGCCCCCCTTCCTGAAGTAATATGACAAGGATTTTGAGCCTTGTTAATGCCTTAGTCATACAGCTCTTAGCAAGGTCTATATCTGTCATAGCTCTATGGTCTTTCCAAATTTGTAATCCGGTTTCAAGAGCCAATAATAGCTACTCTTAAAAAAACCTTCTTAGGGGGTTCTAGAGTGCAGAGCAAACTTAGAACACCGAACAGATAACAGAAGATGAGAGATTTGACGGTTATTCTGCTATGCAGACATCAGAAAAACGGATGAACGCAGAGGAAATAATGGAGGTGTATCACAATTTATGGAAAGTAGAAAAGTCATTTAGAGTAATGAAGACCACCCTTGAAGTAAGACCGGTATCTCATTGGACAGAAACTATAAGTCTGGAAAAAATTTCAATGAGAAAATATTTGGAGATTGTTTGCTTCTAACAACTAAATTTTAAAGAGAGCAGCCGAATGCCTTTATTGTAGTGCTAATGGTTTATATTCCATTGTATTAAGCCTTCTTATAGTCTTTAGAGCTTCTCTCTTTAAAATAGGGTCTTTTTCATTGGCTATAAATTTTTTAAGATGAGGTATGACTGAAGGGTTCCCCAACTTTTCAAGAGCCCCGATAGCGCTCAATTTGAGGGCAAAATTTTTTTCTCTCAATATAGGAATCAAATGGGGGACTGCCTTCTCGTTACCTATGTCACCTAATGATTGTATGACCGCCTCTCTGACCACAAGATTGTCGTAATAAAGATTATCTAAAAGGGCTTCAAAAACTCTTTCATTATCTCTAAAATTACTAAGTGCAAGGGCTGTATTCCACTTTATAGCAGGGCAGTCAAAATTCAAAAACACATTCTCAAAAAACTGCAGCAGGATATGGAGCGCTTTTGTATTTTTGCTTTCTCCTAAATGCCTTATAGCCCTAATCTGAATCTCCCAATCCTCGTCTTTGTTTTTCAAAAACTCAATTAAGGCATCTACTGACCTTTCATCCCTTATTTTGCCGATTGCCTCAACGGCAGCAAGCCTTATCTGGGGTTCCTTATTTTGCAGGTCTTTAAGTAAAATTTGAAAATCAGCACTATAAGCATTACAGGCAGATAAATATAAGAATGGCCAAAGAAAAAACTGAAAAAGAAATCTTTTTTTATAAAATGAAATTTTTTTCAAATTAGATCTCTCCTTTTACAGTGTTTCAGGGGGAAGCAACCCGTGAAGTCTTATCAAACGAATATCATCATGAAAAGTTCTGCCTGTTGTAGTGAGATAGTTTCCCGTCATCAGGGCGTCAGCACCTGCCATAAAAACCATGGGATGAAACTCCCGAAGAATATGCTCCCTACCCCCACAAATTCTAATAGATTTATCTGCTAGGATAAACCTGAACAGGCTGATGATTCTGAGAGCTTCGAAGGGATGTAAAATCCTTTTGGATTCAAAGGGTGTCCCCTTTACAGGGATGAGAAAATTAATGGGGATAGATTGAACATCTAAATCCCTGAGCAGAAAAGCCATATCGAGCCTATCCATCCATGTTTCTCCCATGCCAAAAATGCCTCCTGAGCATACAGAAAGTCCTACCTCCTGTGCAGATTCTATTGTTTTTAATCTTTCAGCAAATGTGTGAGTTGAGCAAATCATAGGGAAAAATCTCTCAGATGTTTCGAGGTTATGATGATAACGGTCAAGCCCATTATCTTTGAGGAATGAAAGTTCATCTCTGGAAAGAATCCCGAGGGATGCACAGGGTATTAAGCCTATATCCCTAATCTTTTCAAAAATAGGACTGATTGTTTTTAGTTCCCTACTGGTGACTTTTTTGCCACTTGTGACTATGCTGAACCTTTTTACCCCCCCTGATTTTGCCTCCAAAGCCTTTTGGATTATGGCATCCTTATCTATCAACTGGAAAATCTTGACATCTGTTTTATACTTTGAGGATTGAGCACAATACGAACAATCTTCGGAGCATGCCCCTGACTTTGCATTGATGATTGCACAAAGGTCTATTTGATTACCAGCGTAGTGCCGTCTTATATTTTCGGCAGATGATAAAAGATCCAGCAAGTTAAGATCAGGAGATTGAGTTAAGATAATTGCTTCTGCTTTCGTAATGTAATTGCCAGAAAGCACCTTTTCTCTTAATAAAGCGATTTCCGAGCTGTAATTAATATCTAATCCTGAAATCACTGAATCCTTCAAGGCTATCTTCCCATATAAGTTCTATATTAGTCACCATCGAATAAGGAGGGCCCACATGACATTTTCTGACTGCAATTTCGATAATATCTTTTTCCCCCTCAAATACTGCCTCAACGCTTCGATTGGGTAGATTTCTTACCCAGCCTTTCAATCCGAGGGAATCAGCAAGTTCTTTGGTAAAAGCCCTGTAATAAACTCCCTGAACCTTGCCATGTATTGTGAGATGGGCCCTGCTTTTCATTTCTTAGCTCGATTCTATTGTATCCAAATCAACGGCTTCCTGCTCTTTTTCCTGCATCTTGTTATAAAAGTCGCCTTTGATGAAAGTGTTTTTATAACGGAACATCCCTGTTCCAGCAGGAATAATCTTGCCCATAATTACATTCTCTTTTAGCCCTTCAAGCCTATCAACCCTTCCGCTCAAAGCAGCCTCAGTAAGAACCCTTGTTGTCTCCTGAAAAGAAGCGGCTGAAACCCAACTATCAGTTGACAGGGAAGCCTTGGTGATACCCAAAAGCAAAGGACGCCCTTCAGCAGGCTTTCCTCCCTGCTCCTTTACCCGTCTGTTTTCCTCCAGATAAGTAATCCTATCAACCTCGTCTCCAATTAGAAAAGAAGTGTCACCGGGCTGTTCAATGCGGACGCGCCTCATCATCTGGCGAACTATTACCTCAATATGCTTATCATTTATGGTTACTCCCTGCAGTCTGTATACCCTTTGGACTTCATCAACAAGATATCTTTGTAATTCATTAGGACCTAAAATATCAAGGATGCTGTGAGGATTTACCGCCCCATCCATGAGCGGCTCTCCAGCCTTTACATAGTCGCCTTCATAAACGGTAACATGCTTACCCTTGGTAATGTAATACTCCCTCACTTCATCGCCGCTTCTTACATTAACAATCCTCATACCTTTACGAGTATCCTTATTGAATTCAATTACACCGTCTATCTCCGCAACGATTGCTTGTTCTTTTGGCTTTCTTGCCTCAAAAAGCTCGGCAACCCTTGGCAGACCACCAGTAATATCTTTAGTCTTCGTTGTCTCACGGGGTATCTTAGCTAAAACATCTCCTGGATGAACAATATCGTTTCTTTCAACAAGCAGATGAGCCCCCGCTGGCAGTGGATATGTTGCTGGATTGTTGGTTCCAGGTAACCTTGCAGTTTTTCCTGTCTCGTCTTTGATCGAGATTCTTGGCCTGTAAGCGGCTGGATTCTCTATTATAACTTTGGAGGCAAGCCCTGTTGTTTCATTCACCTCTTCTTTGAATGTTATGCCCTCAATAATATCTCCAAGGGCTATCTTGCCGCCAATCTCAGTAATAATAGGAGTAGAATAAGGGTCCCATTCGACAAAGGGTGTGCCTGCCTCTATGGGTGTGCCGTCTTTAACTTCTAAGTAATTGCCATTCTGGTCCTTAATGGATATCTTCGCGCCATAAACAAGATTGTATTTTTCCTGTCTGCCGGTTGAATCAACAATTGCGATCATGGCATTTCTATTTATTACTACCAGATGCCCTTCCTTATTTCTGACTGCATTTATATCCAAGAATTTAATTGTACCAGAATTCTTGGCAACAAGAACTGCTTGCTCAATTACTCTGGTAGCTGCTCCGCCTATATGAAATGTTCTCATTGTAAGCTGAGTGCCTGGCTCGCCAATAGACTGCGCAGCAATTATTCCTATGGCTTCCCCGATTTCTGCAGGAGCCCCCCTTGCCAGATCCATACCATAGCATTTTGAGCAAATGCCCTTCTTGGACTCGCATGTTAGAACAGATCTAATTTTAACTTTATCAATGCCTGAATCAATAATTTTTCTGGCAAGATCTATATCTATGTTGTCATTTTTATGAGCGATGATTTCACCGGTCAAAGGATCTTTGAGTGTTTCGAGTAGTGTCCTTCCAAATATCCTTTCTTCAAGGGGTTGAAGAATTTCACCCCCTTCTATGAGAGATGTAAGAATTATACCGTTTGTAGTGCCGCAATCTTGCTCGGTCAGTATTACATCCTGAGCAACATCTACGAGCCTTCGTGTTAGATAACCGGCATTTGCTGTCTTAAGTGCTGTATCTGCGAGCCCTTTTCTGGCACCGTGAGTAGATATAAAATATTGAATAGGGCTTAGTCCTTCCCTAAAATTAGCGGTAATAGGTGTTTCTATAATCTCTCCCGATGGTTTTGCCATTAGCCCTCTCATGCCCGCAAGTTGTCTGATTTGGGCTGTGCTTCCTCTTGCTCCTGAATCCGCCATCATATAAATGCTATTAAAAGATCTGCGCTCCTTTAAGGCTTCTTCAGATAAGGGCACCCCTTCTTCCTTGCCTAACTCCTTCATCATTTCATCTGCAACCTTTTCAGTAACATTTGTCCATATATCAATAACCTTATTGTATCTCTCTCCCTGAGTTATAAGTCCTTCAGAATACTGCCTCTGGACCTCCATAACTTCCTGCTCTGCTTCTTTTATTAATTCCGCCTTAGTAGAAGGGACGTGCATATCATCAATACAAATTGAAATACCCGCTAAGGTGGCATATTTAAATCCAAGCTTTTCAAGATTATTGAGAAAAACGACAGTCTCTCTCTTTCCACAGACTTTATGAATATGCTCAATGAGTTTACCAAGTTCTTTTTTGGTCAAATCTCTGTTGATAGCAGAAAAAGGTATATTCTGTGGGAGTATCTCCTTGAAGATAATCCTTCCAACGGTTGTATCAACGAACTCACCGTTTATTCTTACCTTAATTTTTGCATGCTCTTCCACAACTCCTGAATAGTATGCTTGAAGAACATCCTCCGGATCTGAAAATCTCTTATTCTCTCCAACCGCCCCTGTTTTCTGTTTAGTAAGATAGTAAATTCCCAAAACCATATCCTGTGTCGGCACTACAATTGGCTTGCCGTTTGCCGGTGAAAGGAGATTGTTGACAGACAACATCAAAACCCTTGCCTCTATCTGGGCTTCAATTGAAAGGGGGACATGAACTGCCATCTGATCACCATCAAAATCTGCATTGAAGGCAGTGCAAACAAGGGGATGAAGCTGGATCGCCTTGCCTTCGACTAATACAGGATCAAAAGCCTGAATGCCAAGTCTGTGAAGGGTTGGAGCGCGGTTTAAAAGAACAGGGTGTTCTTTAATGACTTCTTCAAGGGCATCCCATACCTCTGGTTTCTCTTTTTCTACAAGTCTTTTTGCCTGTTTGATCGTATTTGCAAAGCCTTTTTCCTCAAGTTTATTGAAAACAAAAGGCTTGAAAAGTTCCAAAGCCATAGTTTTAGGAATTCCGCATTGATTAAGGAGGAGATCGGGACCAACAACAATTACGGAACGGCCCGAGTAATCTACTCTTTTTCCAAGTAGATTCTGTCTGAAACGCCCCTGTTTACCCTTGATCATATCGCTGAGGGATTTCAGGGAGCGTTTTGTCCCTGTTTTGAGAGATTTAACCTTTTTGCTGTTGTCAAAAAGGGCATCAACAGCTTCTTGAAGCATCCTCTTTTCATTTTTTAAAATCACGCTAGGCGCTTTTAATTCAATCAATCTCTTAAGCCTATTATTTCTATTTATCACCCTTCTGTATAAATCATTAATATCAGAAGTGGCAAAACGGCCTCCATCCAGTGGAACAAGGGGTCTTAAATCAGGCGGTAAAACCGGAACTATATCGAGTATCATCCATTCAGGCTTATTTCCAGATTCAATAAATGCTTCTACTATACGCAATCTCTTTGTGAGTTTCCTCTTCATACCAGTAGAAGCTACAGCCTCAATCTTTGCCTTTAAATCAGCAGAAAGGGATTTGAGATCGACCCTTTTTAACAATTCCCTGACAGCTTCAGCGCCCATACCAGCTTTAAATCGGTTGCCGTATTCAGCAATATTCTGCCTGTATTCCTCTTCCGTGAGCAATTGTTTTTCTTTAAGGGGGGTATCCCCGGAATCAATTACAATATATTCTTCAAAATAAAGAACCTTTTCGAGTTGCCTTATTGTAATATCTAAAAGAGTCCCTATCCTGCTTGGAACGCCTCTCAAAAACCACACATGGGCTACAGGGGTAGCAAGCTCTATGTGCCCCATTCTCTCTCTTCTTACTTTTGACTGTATGACCTCAACACCGCATTTATCACATATAACGCCTCTGTGCTTCATTCTCTTATACTTGCCGCAAAGGCATTCCCAATCTCTTGTAGGCCCAAAAATTTTGGCGCAAAATAATCCGTCGTGTTCTGGTTTGAATGTTCTGTAGTTTATGGTTTCAGGTTTTTTTATCTCGCCGTAAGACCATTCCCTTATTTTTTCAGGAGAGGCAAGTTTTATTCTGATAGCCTCAAAATTTTTCAGATTTTTTGGTTTTTGAAAAAGGGAATAAATATCTTCTGTCAATTTAATCCTCCCTGTTATATTTCTTTTCTAAAAGTTCAACATCAAGACACAGGCTTTGTAGTTCTTTTATTAATACATGGAATGATTCAGGCACTCCAGACTGTAAGATTGGATCGCCTTTTACTATAGCCTCATACATGTTAGATCTGCCTGTTATATCGTCGCTTTTAACAGTAAGAAATTCCTGAAGAGTATGGGCAGCGCCATAAGCCTCCAAAGCCCATACTTCCATTTCGCCCAGTCTCTGACCTCCGAACTGAGCTTTACCCCCAAGGGGCTGCTGAGTAACTAAAGAATAAGGACCAATTGAACGGGCATGGATTTTATCAGCAACTAGATGATGCAACTTTAACATATACATGCAACCGACTGTTACTGGTCTTTTGAATGGTTCTCCTGTTCTGCCGTCATACAGAATGGTCTGGCCCGAACTTGGTAGTCCTGTTTTTCTTAGCTGTTCCTTGATCTCGTATTCCTTCAAGCCTTCGAAGGCAGGGATAGCAAAATAAGAACCCGTTGCCATAGCAGCCCATCCCAAATGTGTTTCGAGTATCTGCCCCACATTCATTCTAGATGGAACACCAAGGGGGTTTAAAACGATATCTATAGGTGTGCCATCTGGCAAATAAGGCATATCTTCTTCAGGAAGAATCATGGAAACGACACCTTTGTTTCCATGACGACCTGCCATTTTATCGCCAATCTGTATTTTCCTTTTCATGGCAATAAATACTTTTACAATCTTGTTAACCCCTGGTGGTAGTTCATCGCCCTTTTTTAATCTTTCAATCCTTTCTGCGTGCTCTTTTTCAAGCTTTCTTATATAGTTGTTTATCTCTCCGTTTATCTGTTCAATCTTTGCCTTTACATCAAGTTTATCAATTTTTGCCTTCAGAAGAAGATTGATGTCTTTAATCTGAGCGAGATGTTTATCAGTCAACCTTTTCCCTTTTGCACAAACGATCTCTTTTGTTTCGGGATTTTTTAAATCTTCTAACAGTTTATTGCCAAGAAAAAGATTTTTTATTTGAGCTGTTTTTTCTGCTGTAAGAATTTTAATCTTCTCTTCAAGGTCTGTTTGAAGCCTGTTAATAACATCCTCCTCAATACTTTTTGTTCTTTCGTCCTTTTTAACACCTTTCCTCGCCAAAACGCGGACATCTACAACAATCCCTTCTATGCCTGGAGGCACATAGAGACTACTTTCTTTGACTTCCTCCGCTTTATCCCCAAATATTGCCCTTAGTAACTTTTCTTCGGCTGTCAAAAGGGGTTCTCCCTTAGGTGTAACCTTTCCAACAAGTATATCCCCAGCTTTAACCTCTGCGCCCATACGGATTATACCGCTTTGGTCAAGGTCTTTAAGCGCTTCTTCGCCTACATTCGGGATATCTCTTGTTATCTCTTCTGGGCCGAGCTTTGTTTCCCGGGCCTCGATATAAAATTCTTCTATATGTATTGAGGTAAATACATCATCTTTGACCAATCTTTCACTTAATAGTATTGCGTCTTCGAAGTTATATCCGCCCCATGGCATGAAGGCGACAAGAACATTTTGACCAAGGGCTAATTCGCCATGATCTGTTGAAGGACCATCAGCAAGGATAGTGCCTTTTTGGACCTTATCACCAACATTTACAAGAGGCTTTTGATTCATGCAGGTGCCCTGGTTTGAACGCTTGAATTTAATAAGATTATATATATCTACTATCTCACAACCGGCACCAGGTTCACTTCCTCTTATAACTATCCTTGTAGAGTCAACATGCTCCACAGTGCCAGCCCTTTTAGCTATAACAAGCCATCCTGAATCTCGTGCTGCAACATACTCCATACCCGTGCCAACAAGGGGTGCCTCGGGCCTTAGCAGCGGAACAGCTTGTCTTTGCATGTTAGAACCCATTAAGGCTCTGTTTGCATCATCATTTTCTAAAAATGGAATCAGAGATGCTGATATACCGATAATCTGCTTCGGGGAAACATCCATAAATTCAACATCCTTGACTTTAACCATCTTGAAGTCGCCACCGATTCTTGCAGAAACGGCTTCGCCTAAAAGTTTACCCTCTTTGTCCATAGGTGATGTGGCTTCTGCGATAGTATATTTCTCACTTTCCAGAGCTGAAAGATACAGAATCTCGTCAGTTACCTTCCCATCCACTACCTTTCTGTAAGGAGCCTCTATAAAACCGAATTCATTTATTCGCGCATATGTAGCAAGGGATGTGATAAGTCCGATGTTTGGCCCTTCAGGGGTTTCGATAGGACATATTCTGCCGTAGTGTGTAGCGTGAACATCCCTGACCTCAAATCCGGCTCTCTCTCTTGTCAGACCACCCGGACCAAGGGCGGAAAGCCTTCTTTTATGTGTAATTTCGGAGAGAGGATTTGTTTGATCCATAAACTGACTTAATTGGCTCGAACCAAAAAACTCCTTGATTGAAGCCATCACAGGCTTGGCATTTATTAAGTCATGAGGCATTGCCGAGTCAAGCTCAATAAGACTCATTTTTTCCTTTATTGTCCTTTCCATTCTTATGAGTCCCATCCGAAATTGATTCTCCAGGAGTTCCCCGATGCCCCTGACTCTCCTATTGCCCAGATGATCTATATCATCAACTTCGCCTTTTCCCGTTCTGAGATTAAGCAAATATCGCACAATCTCAATAATATCCTGATCCGTTAGGACTCTGACATCCAGGGGAGTGTCAAGGCCTAATTTTTGGTTTATCTTGAGCCTGCCAACAGGCGAAAGATCATACCTCTTGGGGTCAAAAAACAAACTGTTAAAAAATTCAACAGTTGCTGCATCAGTAATGGGTTCACCTGGTCTGAGCTTTTTGTAAATCTCTCTTAATGCCAGCTTTTTAGAGGTAACTTTATCGGTTAAGAGGGTCTCCCTAAAGGACGACAGATAATTAATATTATCTATAAATAAAACTTCCAGTGTTTTTATGTTAAGAGAGAGAATTTTATCAAAACTCTCTTCCGTAATCTCTTTATTGCCATCGAGTATCACCTCTCCTGTTTCAGGATCAATAATATCTTTGAGGGTTATCCTGCCGACTATCTCACTTCTGGAAATGGGAATCTCCTTAATACCAGCAGACTCTATTTTTTTAAGTGAAAGTTTTGTTATTTTACTGCCTTCTTTGACTATCAATTCCCCGGTGTCAGGTGATACTATGTTATTTTTTGCCCTGATCCCAATGAGAATATTGCTGACAGATCTTATATATGTATCTTTATCAATTATCTTAATTTCTTCGACAGGGTAAAAAATCTTTAGAAGTTCTTCGTCTGAGTAATCCAGACATTTCAAGATAATTGTTGCGGGGAGTTTTCTTCGCCTATCAATTCTTACGTAAAGAATATCCTTTGAATCGAACTCAAAGTCCAACCATGAACCCCTGACAGGTATCACCCTTGCAGTATAAAGAAGACGTCCGCTTGTGTGGGTTTTACCCTTATCTGGGGCAAAATACACGCCGGGCGATCTGTGAAGCTGACTAACGACGACCCTCTCGACCCCATTAATTATAAAACTACCGGTATCGGTCATGATCGGTATTTCCCCTATATAAACCTCTTGCTCTCTTGATTCTTTTAGAGACCTCTTATCTTCATCAGTCTTTTCCCAGATATCGAGCCTCACTTTTATCTTCAAGGGTGCAGCGTAAGTGGAACCTTTTAGAAGGCATTCAATAGGGGTTAACTTAAAATCACCAACATGATAAGAAATGAATTCTAAAGATGAATTATTATTATAATCAACGATTGGAAAAACACTGGTGAAAACAGCCTGTAACCCTTCATTAGCTCTTTTATCGGGAGGTACATCCTTCTGTAGAAATCGGTCAAAAGATTTTTTTTGAAATTCTACGAGGTAAGGGACATCAAGTACAGGCATCCCCCTGCCAAAATTCTGTCTTTGTCTCAAAATTTCTGTCATATAGCTCCTTACAAAAAAGTTAGGTGGTTAAGGAGTTTTCTGAAAATAGAGAAATGTTTAAACCTAAAAAATTGAAGTGTGCAAGGCTAAAATACTCATAAAACGAAACCTGCTGAGTTACAGCCTTGTGACAAACCTCTTCTACCGTTAAAAAAAACAGCTATCTCTTTTTCAGCGATTGAAATAATCCTTAACCACCTGAATTTGTATTACTTAATTTCTACTTTAGCTCCTTCTGCTTCAAGTTTAGCTTTGATCGCCTCTGCCTCTTCCTTCGGTACCCCGGCTTTAACCGGTTTTGGAGCGCCATCCACCAGATCTTTAGCTTCTTTCAGACCCAGGGCTGTGAGTTCTCTTACTACTTTGATAACCTGTATCTTTTTATCGCCTGCTGCTACAAGTATTACATCAAAACTCGTTTTCTCCTCCTCTTTGGGAGTAGCCGCCGTTGCGGTCGGGGCAGCCGCAACCGCTATGGGTGCAGCCGCTGTTACACCATACCTTTCTTCAAATTCCTTGATAAACTTGGACATCTCGAGAATAGTCATGTTATCAATGAACTGAAAAACATCTTCCTTTGTTATAGACATTTATGAACCTCCACTTTTTTCTCTATTATTTCTCAATGATTCTAATGCATGAACAAACTGATTGACAGTCTGGTTCAAAGAAAAAGCAAACTTAACCAAGGAAGAGCCCAAGGCTCCTCCTAACATCCCGAGAAGGACTGTTCTGGATGGAAGCGACGCTATCTCTTTCATCTCAGCAAAGGAGCATAATCTTCCTTCGATAATCCCGCTCTTGATTTTTAACTTTACATTTTTATCAGCAAAATCAAGAACCTTCTTGGTCATCTCTATTGGATCGCCATATGAAATAGCTAAGCCCGTAGGTCCACTAAAAAAATCTTTTGCTGATTCTACAGGGGTTCCTGACGCAGCTATATTGGTAATAGTATTTTTAACTACTTTATACTCAGCATTTACACTTTTCATTAGTCTTCTGAGTCCAATAATTTCTGCAACTGTCAAACCCTTATAGTCTGTGAGAACAACGGCTTTTGATCTCGAGAATTTCTCGGAAAGATCGCTAATCTGCTGGGATTTCTTTTCCTTAGTAATCAGGCTACTCCTCCTTTCTCAGAGACCACTTTCAGAGTGTTAATGAGAGATTTGATAAGGGCGGCGTTAGGTTCACACCTGTCTCGGTAGGCTGGAAGATTCAGTTTCATAAAAGCCTGATATCAATAAAAGGCGCCCTCAATTTTATTGATATTTTAAAATACAGCCTTTACAAAATCCCCAATTAAAGATTGACAAAGCTATGTTTGTCTAACTGCCTACGGTCTCCGACTTTCTATTTAGCGGACAAAGCCCGCTCGTAATTGATTTATGAATAAAATAAATTGTCCAGCTTTATAGGTATAGATTTATACAATTTTCAGCTTTTGAGCATCAACTTTAATGCCAGGGCCCATAGTAGATGAAACAGTTATCCTGCGAATATATCTGCCCTTTGATGTAGCAGGCTTAGCCCTGATAATTGATTTTAGGACAGCCATAACATTCTCAAGCAATTTTTCCTTATCGAAAGAGAGTTTTCCAATGGGAACATGAACAATACCAGCTTTATCTACCTTGTATTCCACCTTGCCGGCCTTAATTTCCTTTACGGCTTTAGCAATATCAAAGGTAACCGTCCCAAGCTTTGGATTTGGCATAAGTCCTCTCGGTCCAAGGATTTTTCCAAGCTTACCTACAACTCCCATCACATCAGGAGTTGCAACAGCCTTATCAAATTCGAGCCAGCCTTGCTGTATTTTCTCGACAAGATTCTCAACGCCGGTATAATCGGCGCCTGCGTCTAATGCCTCACGTTCTTTGTCGCCTTTAGCAAATACCAGTACCCTCACCTTCTTGCCAGTTCCATTGGGAAGCACTACCGTCCCTCTGACCATCTGGTCTGATTTTTTGGGATTCACACCCAGATTCACAGCCAGATCAACTGTCTCATCAAATTTAGCAACGGAGCATTCCTTTACCATCGATATTGCATCATCTATCGAGTATTCTTGTGAAAGTTCAATTTTTTGTTTAATATCTTCAAGTTTTTTGCCCACTGTTCACTCCTTAATTCTTGATTTCAACGCCCATGCTTTTTGCAGTTCCCTTAACTATCTCGACTGCTGATTGAAGAGATGTAGTATTGAGATCCTGGAGCTTCTTTTTTGCTATTTCCTCAATCTGCGCACTTGTTATCACGCCAACTTTATCCTTATTGGGATTACTTGAACCCTTAATAATGCCTGCAGCTTTTTTAATCAATTCTGATGCAGGGGGTGTTTTAAGAATAAAAGTGAAAGACCTGTCGTTATATATACTCAACACTACAGGGGTTAGCGTATCTCCCATATTCTGGGTTTGAGCATTGAACTGCTTGCAAAACTCCATAATATTAATTCCATGAGGACCAAGTGCAGGGCCAACAGGAGGTGCAGGATTAGCCTTTCCTGCAGGAATAACAAGCTTAACCTGAGCTACAACTTCTTTCTTCGCCATTTAATCCTCCATCCACATTCATAATGCTTTAAAAATTTATAAATAAATAAACTTTACTCCTTTAAAAAAGCCCTTTTACGTCTTTTCTGCTTGGTAAAAAGAAAGTTCAACGGGGGTCTGTCTCCCGAAAATGCTTACCATCACGCGCAGTCTTGAATGGTCTGCATCAACTTCATCAACATAACCCACAAAACTGCTGAAGGGCCCCTCAATAATTCTCACATTATCCCCCTTCTCGAACTGGCGTTTAACTAATGGTGCGGGGGCTTTATCGAGTTGAGTAAGGATTACATCAATCTCATCATCAGCAAGAGGGACTGGTTTTATACCACCAATAAAGCCTGTAACCCTTGGAATATTTTTGATAAGAAACCACGTCTCCTCAGTAAGTTCCATTTCTACCAAAATATAACCGGGATAGAACTTTTTCCCTGTCTCAGTTTTCTTTTTCCCTCTTAACTCTATAATTCTCTCGGTCGGAATTATTATTCTTGTAATCTTGTCATCAAGTCCGGTTAGTTTTGCCTTTTCCTGAATCGATGCCTTGACTTTCTCTTCATACCCGGAATAAGTGTGAACAGCATACCATTTTAATGACATTTATTTACCTTATGATAACTTTTAATGCCCGCGAGAGCCCAAAGTCAATTAAACCCAAAAAAACACCTATCAAAATTACCGTGATTATAACAACCCATATAGAACCAATCAATTCTTCTTTGCTTGGATAATTGACCTTTTTGGTTTCAGTTTTGACTTCGCCAAGAAAATTTTTAACTCTCTGAATCATTTTTATTCCTCATTCTCGAATGCGCAATAAAAGACAGGCCAGGAGGGATTTGAACCCCCACCCCTCGGATTTGGAGTCCGATGCTCTAGCCGTTAGAGCTACTGGCCTTTTTCAATCTTTTCCTCAGCATCCCGACAGGCTTTAAATTATTGATACTTTCCTTGTCCTTTATCTAAAAAAAGAATTTAAACTATATAAAAAATTGACAATCAGGATTTGGTCTCCTTATGTTGAGTGTGTTTTCTACAATGCCTGCAATATTTTTTACGATTCAATTTATCAGGAGTGTTTTTTTTGTTCTTAGTAGTTGAATAGTTTTTGTTCTTACATTCTGTGCACTGAAAAAGTATAATGTCTCTCATAGCTACTCCACCACCTCAGTCACAACCCCGGCTCCAACAGTCCTTCCGCCTTCCCTTA
>DAIQAO010000026.1:0-24925 GCA_036781645.1 Dissulfurispiraceae bacterium | reverse complement strand
AAAAGATGAGGAGGTTTTATGATTAAGTTTTTCGAAAAGGATCCATACTCCCCTGTTCAATATGTATATGAAGTTGAAAAGGTGCTTTATAAAGGGAGGAGTAATTTTCAGGATATCATGGTAATTGAAAACCCCTTCTTTGGTAAGATGCTTATACTCGACGGTGTTGTTCAGATTACCGATAAGGATGAATTTTTCTATCACGAGATGCTTGTTCATGTTCTGATGCATTCACACCCAGACCCTCAGAATATTATTGTAATAGGGGGGGGTGACGGGGGCGCAGTGCGGGAAGTCCTTAAACATAAAAGCGTCAAGAAGATCTATTTTGTAGAAATAGATGAAGAGGTTATAAATGTCTCCAAAAGATTCTTTCCTCAAGTGGCGTGCGGGATTGATGATGAAAGGGTAGAGATTAAATGTATGGACGGGGCAGAATTTGTGAGGGGGAGAGACAGCGATATAGATGTAATAATCGTTGACTCCACCGATATAATAGGCTTTGCAAAGAGCCTTTTTACAGTGGAGTTTTTCAAATCCGTAAAAAACTCGCTAACCAAAGACGGCATGTTTGTGACCCTTTCGGAGTCCCTGCATTTTCACAAGGATATGGTGATAGATGTGCAAGAGGAGTTGAGGCTTATATTCCCAGTGGTGGATCTTTATACTGCTCCATTAGCTACTTATGCAGGCAACTGGTGGACATTCTCTGCAGCCTCAAAAAATCTAAATATCAGGGAAATGAGGAGGAGTTTCGAGATAGAGACAAAATATTTTGACGAGGAGATTTATCAGCAGGCATTTTTACCGCCTAAAATATACGAAAAACTAATAAAAAGAAAGCTTTTGTGGCCATAAAATAGCTACAGGAAGGGCTGTTTCGGGTTTTTTATAATCGATGAATTTTATTTTTTGCTATATTCTTTAATAATGCAATGCCTTATGCCAAAGTTCTAAGAATTCTCTTTTATATGGTGTCGTATAAAAATTCTTCACCAGCCCTTTCTATTTGTTGCTTCTATTGAACTTTGCATTTCCATCTTCGATTTTGGATATTGCAGGAATCTTGACAGAATTGATGGGTTGTTGTTAAATTATTAGCACTCACTCATTGAGAGTGCTAAAGGGTAAAAATTATGATAAAAGATGTCTTGGATGAAAGAAGTAAAAAAGTACTCTGTGCAGTTGTCGAGAGTTATATAAAGCATCTTGAGCCAGTAGGCTCCCGCTTTGTAACAAGACGGTATCCTTTAGGCTGCTCTTCTGCAACTATAAGGAATATTATGGCAGATCTCGAGGATATCGGATTTTTGAGCCAGCCCCATACCTCTGCCGGCAGAGTCCCAACGGATAAGGGCTACAGGTTTTATGTAGATTATATCCTTGCTATTAAAGAGGCAGATCATGATGAAGAGTTTGAAGAGTTTTTTAAAAAATTTGACAGTCAGCTCGATAATACAAGCAAGGATTTAAATAAAATATTTCTCGAAGCTACCAATGCTCTTTCTACGTTATCAAACTACATAGGTGTTATAACCCCACCCAGACCTGAATGCACAACATTTAACAGACTTGAACTCATAAGATATCGTTCTGAACAGGTTGTCGCTATATTATTAACAAACGAGGGGATAATAAAAAATAAAGTTATAAGTATTCCACCTTCATATTCACAAGATGACTTGAATAAAATAGTCGATTATTTAAATAAAGAGTATGCTGGTTATCCGCTGGATAGAATAATGCTCCTACTGAAGGAAAAAATATCGAGCGAGAAGGTTCAATATAATGATCTCATTAACAAAACTATTAAGATTTATCAGGAGGCGTTGTCAATAGTTGCTGAAGATATTTTTGTCTCTAATCTTTATGATGCAATAAACCTTCCTGATTTTTCGGATATATCGAAGATTAAAGAGCTCTCCAAGACTATCAAGGATAAACATCTGCTTTTAAAATTGCTGAATGAATTCTCCGATATCGAAGGGATACAGGTGATAATCGGAGATGAAAATCCAATCAGCGAACTGAGAGGGCTGAGTATAGTTGCATCTGCGTATAAAGAAGGACAACGGAATATGGGAGTTATCGCCCTACTAGGTCCAAAGAGGATGAATTACTCAAAGTCAATTTATATTGTTGAAAACATAGCAAAATTAATTAGCAGGACTTTGACTAATTGAGGTGGGTTGATAAAATTATAAAATTACTTTTTCCTTATCATCACCGCAATTCAAGTTTGGTATTAGTTTTAAGCCTTGTGAACATATATATAGCAGTATGAAACGGCTGTGCAGGAGGCGGATTTATGGAATCCAGAGAATTACCGATAACAGATGATATAGTTGAAAAGAACGCAAGCATCGAAACTGCTAAGGAGGATTCATTAGCAGGACTGGAGGCAGAATTAGCTGAGATGAAAGATAAGTATCTTCGACTTTATGCAGAATTTGACAATTACAAAAAAAAGACCCTTAAAGATAAAGAGGAACTTCTAAAATATGGCAATGAATCCCTTATTTATGACCTTTTGCCGGTTATTGATACCTTAGAAATGGCCCTTAAGCATTCATGCGTTGAAGATAAAGATAAGTCCCAATCACTAAAGCAGGGGGTTGAAAACACTCTCAGGGAATTTCTTAGAGTGCTTGAGAAGTTCGGGCTCAAGGCAATTGAAGCTGCAGGCAAGCCTTTTGACCCAGCCTGCCATCATGCCATGTCTCGAGTTGAAGGGTTTGAGCACGAGGACAATATCGTAGTTGAAGAATTTAGAAAGGGTTATGTTTTCAACAATAAGGTGCTTAGGCCTTCTTTAGTCGCCGTTTTTAAAAGGACTGGAGATAATTTAAATGAATGACAAAAAAATAATTGAAAATAATGGAGGATTTTAAAATGGGTAAAGCGATAGGTATTGATTTGGGCACTACAAACTCTGTTGTGGCAGTTGTAACTGGTGGAGAGCCGGTGGTTATACCCAAT
Organism: Dissulfurispiraceae bacterium; assembly: GCA_036781645.1. Classification (GTDB taxonomy): domain Bacteria; phylum Nitrospirota; class Thermodesulfovibrionia; order Thermodesulfovibrionales; family Dissulfurispiraceae; genus DYHD01. The sequence goes on along the minus strand of DAIQAO010000026.1, from coordinate 21,946 downwards.
CAGGAGGGGATGAGGACGACCCCGTCCGTCGTAGCAATTACTGATAAAGGTGAAAGACTTGTCGGACAGATAGCTAAGCGTCAGGCGATTACGAATCCTGAAAATACAATTTTTTCTATAAAGAGGCTGATGGGAAGGAAATATACATCCAAGGAAGTAGAACACGCTAAAAAAAGACTCCCCTATAAAATCACGGAGGCGCCTAACGGGGATGCTCATGTAGAGATCAGGGGCAGGCGATATTCACCCCCGGAGATTTCTGCAATGATACTCCAAAAACTTAAACAGGCAGCTGAGGATTACTTGGGAGAGGCTGTCACAGAGGCGGTAATAACCGTCCCTGCCTACTTTGATGATAGCCAAAGACAGGCAACAAAGGATGCCGGAAAGATTGCAGGACTCAATGTCCTGAGGATTATTAATGAACCAACCGCGGCAGCCCTTGCATACGGACTTGATAAGAAAAAAGAAGAACAGGTGGCTGTTTATGACCTTGGAGGCGGCACATTCGACATCTCTATCCTCGAAATTGGTGAAGGCGTAATAGAGGTCAAATCTACTAATGGGGATACTTATTTGGGGGGTGATGATTTTGACCTCAGAATTATCGACTGGATGGTGAATGAATTCAAAAAGGAGCAGGGCATTGACCTCAAGAATGACAAAATGGCTCTCCAAAGGTTGAAGGAAGCGGCTGAAAGGGCTAAAATAGAGCTTTCCACTGTTATGGAAACGGAGATAAACCTTCCTTTTATAACCGCTGATGCCACAGGGCCTAAACATTTGCTTATGAAACTGTCACGTGCAAAATTAGAGCAGCTGACGGATGATTTGATAACTAATACTATTAATCCCTGTAAAATTGCTCTGTCCGATGCAGGAGTATCGCCCGATTCGATAGATGAGGTTATATTGGTTGGTGGGCAGACAAGGATGCCCAAGGTTCAGCAGGTGGTCCAGGGTCATTTTAATAAAGAGCCGAACAGAACTGTCAATCCTGACGAAGTTGTAGCTGTTGGCGCTGCTATTCAGGCAGCAGTCCTGAAGGGAGAGGTCAAAGAGGTTTTACTTCTGGATGTTACACCTCTTTCTCTTGGCATAGAAACCCTTGGCGGGATTTTTACAAAGATAATCGAGCGCAATACGACAATACCTACAAAAAAATCTCAGGTGTTCTCGACGGCATCAGACAATCAGCCTGCCGTTACAATCAAGGTGTATCAGGGTGAAAGAGAAATGGCGGCTGACAACAAGCTTTTAGGCGTATTTGAACTTATCGGCATACCTCCAGCCCCTAGAGGCATACCGCAAATAGAGGTGGCATTTGATATAGACGCCAACGGCATACTGCATGTTTCGGCTAAGGATCTCGGCACAGGCAAGGAACAGTCTATAAAAATTACTGCTTCCAGTGGGTTGACGGACGATGAGATTAAAAAGATGATAAGAGACGCCGAATCACATGCTAAAGAAGATAAACAGAAGAAGCAACTTGTTGAAGCTCGCAATGAAGCTGATGCTATTATTTATAATGTCGAGAAGTCTTTGCGGGAGTATGGAGATAAGATAACGGAATCCGAAAAGAAGGAGATCGAAGATGCCATTGAAACATGCAGGAAGGCTAAGGATACAAGTCAAAACTCGTCAGAGATAAAGGCTGCTATTGACAGCCTTATGAGGGCTTCTCATAAAATTGCAGAACATGTTTATAAATCTGCTCAGGCAGTCGGAGCAGGCGAGCAGGCTGCCGGGCAGAAACCCAAGTCTCCAGAGGAAGATGTTGTCGAGGCTGAATTCGAGGATGTAGATAAAAGCAAGAACAAATAATATAAATTTTAGGGTTGAGTGGTTGTTAATCAGCCACTCAGCCTTTAAATCTAAATATTTTTTTGGATTTTTCAGGTGAAAGATTATTATAAAATATTAGGTGTTTCAAGCAGCGCAACTCAGGACGAGATCAAGAAGGCTTTCAGGCGACTTGCCCTTAAATACCATCCCGATCACAACCCCAATAATAAAAATGCAGAAGAGAAATTCAAGGAAATCAACGAGGCTTATTCATGTCTGGGCGATCCCCAAAAACGCGCAAATTATGACAGATTCGGCTCACCTGAGGGCCCATCAGGTGCGGGTTATGGTTTTGCTGCTGGGACTCCTTTTTCTGATATCTTTGGAGATATATTTGAAGACTTTTTCGGAGGTTTTAACAGGTCTGGAAGGAATAAGGCTGTCAGAGGATCTGATTTAAGATACGACCTCGAGATTACACTCGAAGAGGCTGCCTTTGGTGTTGAAAAGATCATTAAGGTTCCCCGCTTCAACATATGCGATGTGTGCAAGGGGAATGGTTCAGAACCCGGGACTCAGCCTGAAATCTGCCCTCAATGTAAAGGTTCAGGACATGTAAGATTGCAGCAAGGGTTTTTCAGCATCTCAAGGACATGCGATAAGTGCTCGGGAGCTGGGAAAATCATAACGAAACCCTGCATTAACTGTAAGGGAAATGGAAAAGTAAGGATTCAGAAACAGCTTTCAGTTAAAGTGCCTGCAGGAGTTGATACGGGGTCTCGTTTAAAACTGGCTGGAGAAGGTGATACAGGAGTTTATGGTGGTCCACCCGGAGACTTATATGTGTTGATTAATGTTAAGGAGCATGAACTCTTTACAAGAGACGGAACAGATATATATTGTCAGATTCCAATATCTTTTACTAAAGCTGTTTTTGGAGGAGAAGAAGAAGTTCCAACGCTCAACGGCTACCCTACAAAGATAAAGATACCTCCCGGAACTGAATCAGGAAAGGTTTTCCACCTTAAAAATAAAGGTTTGCCAAGGGTAGGGGGCTCTCACAGGGGCGATCAGATAGTGAGCATTTATATAGATGTTCCTAATCCTAAAAAACTGAACCAACGGCAAAAAGAACTTCTCGAGGAGTATGCCCGTATCAATGGTGAAACCCCTCAAGAACACTCAAAAGGCATCACCGGCAAACTCAAGGATTTTTTCTCCACGAAAGATTAGATTTATTAATCTTATGTGTTTACAGAGTAATTGATGACAACAATATTTATCCCTCCTTCGGATATTCAGCAATCCAGTCAAATAAGACTTTCTTATGAAAAATCTCGTTATCTTACAAATGTCATGAGACATGGGCGTGGAGCTAAAATCAAGGTTATTGATGGTTGTGGTGGGGCGTTTCTGGCTGAGATACAGTCCATTGAAAATGGCTTAGTTTCAGTCGGCATTACAGAAGAGCTTGCCTTGGATTCCGAGCCATCTCTCGATATTGTTCTCTGTCAGGGCTTGATAAAGGGCGATAAAATGGATTTTGTCATCCAGAAGGCGACAGAACTGGGCGTAAAACAGATTGTCCTGCTAATTACCGAAAGAGTTGTGGTTAAGGAAACACGGAAACTTAAAAGATGGAGAAAGATAGCTGAAGAGGCTGCTGAACAATGCGGCAGAGCTGTCATACCGACCATACATGAACCCATTACAATTAGGAATTTTTTTTCTGGAAATGCTTTAATTAAGGACAAACAGGTGTTAAATGGGTTTATATTCTGGGAAGAAGGCGGCGAGCAATTATCTCGAGCTTTTGCAAAAATGATATACAACAGAAAAGCTCTGAATTGCCTAAAAAGTTGTCTGCCTGTTTATGTAATAATAGGGCCCGAAGGCGGTCTAACCCAAGATGAAGTTAGGTTAACAGAAGAAAAGGGATTTATAAAAACAACTCTTGGTAATAGACTTTTGAAGTCCGAGACTGCATCCATAACGGCATTAGCTATTGTTCAGTTTCTAATAGAGGAATTTTTCCACAAAGGCAGTGAGATAGTAGATAGTTTAATTGGATTAAAGAAGGAATGGATATAGTTTTAAGCATTTTAATCGGCATTGGCTTTAGCGCAGCCTGTGGCTTTCGTGTATTTGTGCCAATGGCTGGATTAAGTCTTGGATCTATTACAGGGCATATAACATTGTCTCCTGAATTTGCATGGCTCGGAACCTGGACTGCCCTGATTGCATTTTCAACAGCCACTGTTCTTGAGATTGCCTCATACTATATACCATGGCTCGATAATATCTTGGATTCCCTGATGACACCTGCTGCTATTGTTGCTGGAATAATTTCAACTGCATCAGTGGTCGCAGATATGTCCCCCTTTTTAAAATGGACACTTGCTGTGATTGCAGGCGGCGGTGTGGCAGCAGTAATTCAAGGAGGAACTGTTGCAATAAGAGCTAGTTCATCAGGTGCGACCGGCGGTCTTGCCAACTTTAGCCTCTCGACGGTCGAACTTATTGGTGCCATAATCCTTACAATACTTACTTTTTTCTTGCCCATACTTGCTTTTTTCTTAGTTATTGTGATTTGTTTTAAGATGATTAAGAGTATTTTAAATTCATTTTTTGTGAGAAAACTCTTAGCATGACTTACCTTGTCGTTACAATTAATTTAGAAGAGTTACTAATAAGTTCATAAGTAGCAAGAGATTAATTATAGAATCTCTCCTAAAACTCCCTTTGCCTCCTCGACTGCCCTCGGGGTAGGCGCCGGGAGGAAATATACCACTTTTAGACAAAGAGAAGTGTGGGGAGATTTTTGATAATAATGTCTAACTTATGCCACTTCTTAGTATCTCCATATAAATAATAAATCTTGAATTTAGGTAAGGGTTTAGAGGATTGTTTTTAAATGCCTTAGTGAAACAATTATTAATTCTTCTGTAAGAAATGGGGCGAACGGTATATTAATTTTTTGTATTAAATCCCTTGTCAATTCCCCTAAAATAGCGATAGGCACCTCGTCATTGAGAGCGGAGCGAAACAATCTCGTCTTTTCTGATGAGATTGCCATAAACACTACGGGTTCTCCCAATGACCTGTCAATCAATAGGTTTATGATCCTATCGCTATTTTAGGGAATTCCATGCATATTGCAAAGGAATGTTCTTAAATTGCTACTTCTTTGTTGTTGGTATCCTTTTAATTTTCTATCTTTACACCCTTAAGCAATGCCGAATTTGTTACAACTGAAAGGGAGCTCAAAGCCATAGCAGCAGCGGCAATTATTGGATTAAGCAGTCCAAATGCGGCTATAGGCACTCCGACAGTATTATAAATAAATGCCCAGAAAAGGTTTTGTTTAATCTTTCTCATTGTTGCCTTGCTCAACTTTATTGACCTTATTACATCTCTGAGGTCGTCTTTGACAAGTATAATACCGCCTGTTTCCTTCGCAATATCTGAGCCACTACCAATAGCTATCCCTATATCTGATTGTGCCAGGGCAGGCGAATCGTTTATGCCATCTCCGACCATAGCCACAACTTTTCCTTCAGATTGCAAGTCCTTGATAACAGCTGCCTTATCTGCGGGAAGGACATTTGCGATAATACGGGTAATACCCAGCTTTTTGCCAATAGACTGAGCAGTTCTTTCGTTGTCTCCTGTTAGCATGATGACCTCTACGCCTTCTTTTTTTAGCCCTTCTACAACTTCAATTGCATTGGGTTTAAGCGTATCGGCAACAGCTATCAAACCGATAAATCTTCTATTTTCAGAAATGAGCATCACAGTATTGCCTTTTTCTTCAAGGGCTGAGATAGTCTGCTCCCATTTTTTAAAATTGATATTATTTTCGTGCATCAGTTTCCTATTGCCCACCAATATTTCTTTGCTATTTAATAAGGTCTTTAACCCCTGTCCAGGAATTGCCTCAAAAGTTTCAATATCTGAAACTTTAACCTCGAGCATCTCAGCCTTTTTAACTATGGCTGCAGCTAAGGGATGTTCGGAACCTTTTTCAGCAGATGCTGCAACCCTTAGTATTTCCTTTTCATTAGAACCGTTGAGCGGTATAATATCGGTGACTTCTGGCTCGCCCTTCGTCAGTGTGCCGGTTTTATCGAATACGACAGCATTGAGTTTTTCAGCCTTTTCGAGGTATTCAGCTCCCCTTATCAGTATTCCCATTTCTGCACCTTTGCCGACTCCAACCATTAAAGCAGCTGGAGTTGCAATTCCAAGAGCACAGGGGCAGGCAATAATAAGAACTGCCACAAAAGAAAGCAGGGCGGTAGTTGTGCTGCCGAAAAAAAGCCATAATAGTGCAGATATAAAAGCCGTGCTAACAACAGCTGGCACAAAATACGAAGCCACCTTGTCAGCATATCTCTGAATCTGAGCAGTCGAGGTTTGAGCTTCTTCCACCATAGTGATTATCTGGCTCAGTGTCGTGTCGGCACCTACTCTTGTAGCTCTGAATTTAAAGGAGCCCATACCATTAATAGTGCCTCCGATAACCTCATCTCCAGGTTTTTTCTCTACCGGGACGCTCTCTCCGGTGAGCATTTTTTCATCTATTGAGGAATGGCCATCTAAAACGATACCGTCAGTCGGAATCTTTTCGCCAGGACGTACGATGATAATGTCATCAACCATTAAAGATTCGGCTGGGACATCAACTTCATTACCGTTTTTAATAACCTTTGCTTGCTGCGGCTTTAGGTCAAGAAGCTTTCTTATAGCAGCGGAACTCCGCTTTTTGATTATCTCTTCCATGTATTTGCCAAGCAGGACAAAAGCAATTATTATAGCAGAGACTTCAAAATAGACATTTTTTTCATCAACAGGAAGAACGTCTGGAAAGAATATTACAAAGGCGCTGTAAATATATGCTGTCGATGTTCCGAGGGCGATTAGTAGATCCATATTAGCTACACGTCCCTTAATCGCATGCCAAGCGCCTATAAAAAATCCCTTGCCTCCAAATACCATTATCGGCGTCGTTATAATAAATAGCCACACGCCCCAAGTGAACCACGGCAGCCATGGAATTGGCACCCATGTCAGAACGGTCGCTCCTGCTGCAAGACCTAAAAATGCGGCAGCCCTGAGTATAGCCAGAATCAAGACTCCTGAAAGGGCAATCCCGACCCTTCGTTTCATTGCTTTTAACTCAAGCTCGGGAGATTCGAAGGTATCCACACAGCCCTTACTGCAAAAATAGTATGTCCTGCCACCAATTTCTTTTTTCAAAGACTTGTCTTTGGGCACAACCATCCCGCAGACAGGGTCTTTAGCCATATTGGCGCCTGTTACTTTTGGCTCAGCATGCTTTTCTTCCAAAAATGCTTCAGGGCTGTTATCGAAATCCTCTTTGCAAACTTCTGCGCAAAAATAATATGTTTTACCTTTATATTCGCTTGTCGCAACGGCATCCTTGACATCGATAACCATCTTGCAAACAGGGTCAGTGACCTTCAACTATTCCTCCTTCATTATTTTTGTTCCGTTTTTTTAAGATATTTTTCTGGTTCGCGGTCAAACTTTTCTTTGCAAATCTTTGCACAGAAGTAATATGTCTTACCTTTATACTCACTTGTGGCTGCAGCTTTTTTCTCATCTACATTCATATTGCAAACAGGGTCTTTTGGCATAACATTCACCTCCTTTATGTAAAGCTTAGTTTATACTAACATGTGTTTAAGCTCTTTTGAAAAAAGATTTTAATTCACCTCTAAATTCTGAAATTTATCTCGTTCATAATGTATAATCCATGTCAAAAAAGATTTGCAGGTAAGGACATGCATAATTTAAACAACAGCAATTGCTTTAAACCCAATTTAAATCTGGATTCTATTAAAACATCTCTCGGCGAAGAAAAAGCATGGGATATGCTTTCTCAAATCGATTCCGACGAGATATGCAGAAACGCCCTTGTCTCCTTTGATGAAACCCGTGGTATTTTTACTCTTAAATCATTCGGGACTGACTTTCAGATTTTTCCTGCAAAGAGAAAGGTTATAGCCAGTTCTCCCCTTGGCATCAAACTGCTTAATATCAAGGAATATTTCTTTGAACTCTCCATCGTTTGGTATCTCGTTTCTGCTAAAAATATACCTTTGTCAGGTAAATGGATAAAACCTGTAGATGTTAAAGGTGGTCAAATATTTTTTATGGGGACTCACAAACTACCGCTTGATGAATTAGCTGAAAAATATGGTCATGACGCAAAGGGCTTCCTTCTTAAAGCAGGTGAACTTGGTGGGACTGTTTGTAGTTACGCAGATGCCTGTATTATTCTATATCCCTTTCCAAAGGTTCCTGTTAATCTCTTGCTCTGGCTCGAAGACGAAGAGTTCCCACCGAGGATTGATTTAATGCTCGACTCAACCTGTGATTCACATCTGCCTACTGATGTCATATGGTCTGTTACAACAACTACGACTTTGCTCATGTTTTAAAAAATGAAGGAGGGTTAATTTTAATGAAAAATAAGATTCACGTTCATATACCTTTTAATAAAGTAAATACATATCTACCTAAGATCAAGGAATATAAGTTAAATCTCGAGATTTACTTCACATCTGACTCGCTCGACATAATAAAGCAGGAAGATATAAAAAAACTTTTAGAATCCCTTGACTATAAACCATCTTTATCAATACATGCGCCTTTTATGGAACTGTCTCCCGGAGCTCGTGATTCTAAGGTTTTGGCTGTCACGATGGAAAGATTTACACATGCATTGGAGATAGCCGAAATGCTTTCTGCTTCTCATATAGTCTTTCACTCAGGTTACGAAAAGTGGAATTACGACCACAAAATGGATATATGGCTTGAGACAAGTGTTAAAACCTGGCAGAAGGTTATAGAATTCTCTAAACATCTCAACTTGAAAATAGCGATAGAGAACATATTTGAAGATACTCCAGCGAATCTCGAACTCCTTATGAAAGAACTCTATTCGCCCAAATTTGGGATTTGTTTCGATACAGGACACTTTAACATCTTCTCGACGGTAGGTCTTGACGATTGGATGGCGGCTCTTGCTTCTTATATAGTCGAACTTCATTTACATGACAACGATAAAAACTCAGATGCACACTATCCAATAGGCGAAGGGACTTTTGATTTCAGAAAACTTTTTTCACATATAAAAAATAATGATTGTCTTTACACAATCGAGACTCGAAGCCCCGAGATGGTTTTAAGAAGTATAGACAAGCTTAAACTTTATACTAAAAACTTAGAGGATTTATCAGAATGAGAATACTCGTTACAGGCGGTGCAGGCTATATTGGCAGCCACGTTGTAAAGGCATTGGGCGAGAAAGGATACGAAGTAGTTGTTTATGATAACCTTTCCACAGGAAACAAATGGGCAGTTTTATACGGCAAACTTATTGAAGCCGATTTGTCGGACCACCTGACGATTGACTCTTTGCTTAAGGAGTTTAAGCCCCATGCAGTTATGCACTTTGCAGCCTCAATCGTAGTCAATGAGAGCGTAAGAGAGCCTCTTAAGTATTATTTTAACAATACATCAAACACCATAAAACTTCTTATGGCCATGGCAAAACACAATGTTAAAAATTTTATCTTTTCTTCCACCGCAGCTGTTTACGGGATCCCTGACAATCTCCCCGCTAATGAAGAAGCTCCTATGAAGCCCATAAATCCATATGGCGCATCTAAAATGATGAACGAGATAATCCTGAGAGACTTTTCAAATGCCGATGATACTTTCAAATATGTCTCTTTGAGATATTTCAATGTCGCAGGGGCTGATAATAAGGGTAGAATAGGGCAGGCTTACAAAGACCCCACTCATTTAATCACAAGGGCTTTGAAGACGGCAAAGGGGCAATTTGAAAAACTCGAGATATTCGGCACTGATTATCCAACGCCCGACGGCACCTGCATAAGAGATTATATACATGTTGATGACCTTGCGGATGCCCATATACTGGCGCTCAAATACCTTTTTGATGGAGGTAAAAGCGATATCTTCAACTGTGGCTACGGACATGGTTATTCTGTCAAAGAAGTTGTGACAAAGGCAAAGATGGTGACTGCTGTGGATTTTCCTGTTGTAGAAGCGGCAAGACGCGAAGGAGACCCACCCATACTGGTTGCTGACAGTAATAAAATAAAGAGAATTTTACACTGGAAGCCTCAATACGATGATCTCGGATATATAATAGATAGCGCCTGGAAGTGGGAAAAAAAATTAGCTTCCATATTATACAACTAAAAAAGTTAGTCCTATTTCATTATCCATATTCATCCAGGTATCTCTCTATATACTCTCTAACCCTACTCTTTGGTTCATATACACCAAAATGTCCCTCACATAGAATGTCCGCTTCAAGTGCTAAAAGCATTTCCATTGATACTTGCCAATCTATTAAATTTGAGCCAAACTCAGTCCTGAACGGCCCATGAATATCTTGACCAAAGAGAACCTTTTTCCCATTCCTTTCAAGGTAAAGAGAGATTGAGCCAGGTGTATGCCCCGGTGTATGCAGGCAGACTAGCTCCTGTCCAGTAAAGTATAATTTCTCCTCTTTGCCTGTCATTTTATAGTCAACTGATAGGGGCGGAAAGCTCAGATTATACCAAGATGCGGCAGTCCTAATAACATCTCCAGTTTCTACTGCTCTGGCATCCCTTTCGTGAATAAAAATTCGAGCCCCAAATTCACTCTTCAGTCTTCTCGCACCACCTGCATGGTCTATGTGGCAGTGGGTCAATATGACGGTAGAGATTTTTTTAGGATCAAATCCAAGTTTTTTTACATTGTGTAATATTTTCTCCATGCCAGGACCTGCCCCTGAGTCTATGAAAACGAGCTCCCCCTCAAAATCAATAAGGTAAACGGAACAGTCTCTCATATCGCTTATCTTCTGCCCACCTACCAAAAAAATCCCGTCCCAGACTTTTTTTATGCTCATTCTGATTTCCTTTCCACTAAAATTTTATACTAACATGTTTTGCGTAGATATGCGCCAGATCATACCCGTCCCTAGAAATAGCGATAGAAATTGGGATACCCCCCTTTGGAGCATCAAAATGCACTTTTTTAAGCTTGCAACTGTTTAAAAAGCTCTTTTAGTTCTATTAAGCTCCAGGCGAAAAAACTTGAAAAACTTGGCGATTTGTTGTTATATTTTTAGTCACTGATTTTTATGCCGAAGTGGTGGAACTGGTAGACACGCACGTTTGAGGGGCGTGTGGGGAGACCTATGCGGGTTCGAGTCCCGCCTTCGGCATTTTGCATATTCAGTTTCACCTTTTCTAACGTAGTAGAGAGAAATTTGTTTTTTTAATCTCGGCGTTCATGCTTGCAGCTTAAACTTTATGATGAATTCATAAATTCTTCTTACTATACATCTGCCACCATATTAATGAACTTTTATTTCATGCCCCTGCGATTGAAAATTTATTTTCGACCATACCCGTCCAAAATAAATTCTTACATGCTTTACAATCAGAGGGGTATGATGCGATTTCTGGAGACAAAACCACGGTAACCTCAATTAGGCTGAAGACGAAGCGGAAACCTCAACTCTCCCCGTCACCCACTCTCGCAAGGGGGGGAATTTAAAGGTTAGCGCTTTTCTATCTCTATTTTTAGTTCTATCTATAATTTGGGACAGGTATAATTTTATATGTAAAAACACAAAAAACATTGTATAATCTATAAATAGATATTTGTTTTTGAATAATGCACAAATTCACTTTCAGATAAATATTTTCTAAAATTAGGGGGAGGTTATCATGGACATACTCGATGCAATCAAAAAAAGACGGTCAATAAATTTCTTTGATCCTCAGAAAGAGATCCAACAATCTTTGCTTGATGAGCTTTTTTTTTGTGACCTCAAATTTATCACCTTCCTCATTTAATCTTCAACCGTGGAAGGTCGTTGTTGTTAAGGATATCCATAAAAAGAAAATTTTAAGGCAGTGTGCTTTTAATCAGCCGAAGGTTGAAGAGGCATCTGTAGTTTTAATTATGGTAGCAGACCCCTCTGCGCTGGAAGAAAACCTCCAAGAGGTTTTAGATAGCTGGGAACGGTTAGGTTATATAAAGGCAGAGATGAGACAGGTTTATAAAGGCATGACTGAACAGCTATACGGTGAGCCTGATAGCAATAAAAGAAGGTATTTCGCAATTAAAAACACAGCTCTGTTCGCTATGAATTTAATGTTAGCTGCGCAAGGGCTTGGGTTGCAGACACACCCTATGGATGGATTTGATGAGGCTTGTATTAAAAAAGAATTTAACATACCTGATGACAAGATAATACCCATGCTTATTGCACTGGGCTATCTTAAGGAAGGAACGCAGCTTTTACCAAGGGCTTTCAGGAGAGATGTTCAAAAATTTATAAGTTATGATTCTTATTATTAAACAAGGAGGGTTATATGGAAAGAAAAGGTTTGGTAAGTTTCAAGGGTAGCCCCCTCACGCTTGTCGGCACAGAGTTAAAAGTTGGTGACAAGGCACCTGATTTTATTGTGTTGGATAATGACCTTAATCTCACCGGACTAAAGAGTTTTGAAGGAAAGATAAAAATTATCAGCGTAACTCCGTCTCTTGATACGCCTGTATGTGACTTGCAGGCGAGGAGATTTAACGAAGAGGCAGCTAAGCTCTCGCCCGACATCGTTGTTTTAAATATAAGTATGGATTTGCCTTTTGCTCTATCAAGATTTTGTTCTACAGCAGGGATAGACAGGGTTAAAACATTTTCTGACCATAAAGAGGCGTCGTTTGGAAATGCTTATGGGGTATTGATAAAAGAGCTTAGACTGCTTGCGAGGTCAATTTTTGTAGTAGATAAAGATGATTATATAAAATATATAGAGATAGTCTCTGACATAACCGAATTGCCAAATTATGAAAAGGCATTAGAGTCCGCAAGAAAAATCGCTAATTGATGAATGTCTTCTTCATCTAACATCAGATGCACTAAAAATGTTTACCTGACTTTCAGGGGACAGCATAATAATCTATTAAAGGGAGGTATCAGGATATGTCTTATGCAGCAAAGGATTATTCAAGCCTTATAGGTATGGCAGGCTTTAGCGAAACGCTTTTAAAAAATCATTTCACCTTGTATCAGGGTTATGTAACAAATACAAACAAGTTGCTTGATATACTTGCCCAGATGCTTAAAGATGGCAATACCAGCAGCCCTGAATTTGCCGAACTGAAGAGGAGACTTGGCTGGGAATTCAACGGTATGAGACTCCATGAATATTATTTTGAAAATTTAGGGGGCAATTCACCTTTCAATAGCGACGGAAGCCTTGCAAAGGCTTTAGCTGACAATTTCGGCAGCTTTGAAGCCTGGCTGAAGGAATTCAAGGCAACTGGAACAATGAGGGGCATCGGCTGGGTGGTTCTCTATCAAGATATTTATACTGGCAAGTTAATAAACTTTTGGATTAATGAGCACGATGTTTCACATCCTGCAGGCTGCAATCCGCTCCTGATTATGGATGTTTTTGAACATGCCTTTATGATTGACTACGGCTTAAAGAGGGCCGATTATATCGAGGCATTTTTCAAAAATATTAAATGGGATGTAGTCGAAGCAAGGCTCAGATAAGGAGGATAATATGGCATACACAATGGATCAACTAAAAGACAAAATACTTGAGATGTACCCCGAAATTAAGAATCATGGTATTGCATTGGATTTGCATTTTGATTCTGCAAAAGATGCCTATGTTCTTAAATTCAACAAAGACAAACAGGAACTTACAACTTTCTTGGAAAAGAAAGATGCTGATGATTGCATGAACAATGTCAAATGCGTTTATCTCGGGGTTCAGGTGGGACAATTTATTAAGAATTTTGAGGCTCGCAAGTAAGGGGGCAAAAATGCCAATAGTTGAATATGCAGGTATAAAGTTTAATGTTGATGATGAAGGGTATCTATTAAATTCAGAAGAGTGGAATGAAAATGTTGCATGCGCATTGGCTGAGAGGGAGGGAATCGAAGAACTTACAAAAGACAAGCTTGATATCCTCAAGTTTGTAAGGCAGTTTTATAAAGAATATAATTTCTTCCCTATTTTGAATGCAGTCTGCAAAAATGTACATCAGCCAAAAGATTGCATCAATGAACAGTTTGCATCTCCGCTGCTCACATGGAAGCTCGCAGGACTCCCAAAACCTGACAATCTGATTATTAATGTCCTAGAATATAAACAGACGCCTGATTAATTTAATGCTTCATGAAGGTCATTGCGAGGAAGTCCCCCGCAATGACCTTGGTCGCTGATGCTTGATTTATCTTTCACGGATTTAATCGCCCTGATCGCCATCATCTGGTGGCCTCTGATCCCCCTTTTCTGGATACCTGTTCACGGACTTCCAAGATTCTTTAAAAGGCTCGGCTTTTATACTTATCTTCTCCCGGTTATAACATGGTTACCTTTAGCAATCATTCTTTATTCTTCTAAAAACATTCTCCTGGAATATAGGATTGCACTCCCTTTAGCATTTAATATCGCTGGATGGCTTTTGCTGTGTTCAGGCACATTTCTTCATATATGGACAGGTTATCTTTTAAATTTTTGGGGATTGATAGGGGTGCCCGAAATTTTTGATAAGTTTAAAAGTAAAATGGTCACATCCGGTCCTTTTTCTTTCGTAAGACATCCGACCTATTTAGCACACACCATGATGTTTGGAGGGGTTTTTTTGCTCTCAGGAGTAGTTGGAGCAGGGTTGGTCGCTATTTTGGATTTTCTGATTGCTTTTTTTATAATTATACCTCTTGAGGAGAGGGAATTACTTAACCGATTCCATGAGGAGTATCGTGAATACCGCCGCAAGGTTCCAAGATTCTTTCCAGCTATAAGCTTGCTATTTAAGCAGAAAAAAATATAATAAATAAAGGTTTTCTTGAAAAAAAACCAATCTGTTTGATAGCCTATATGGAGTTTCTTTATAATTAATGGTTTTTTCTCGGTCTCTGGACTATAAATGACTCAGAGGATATGTTTTATTGGGTTAATCGATGATTCGATAGGCACACCATGACGCTTATCAACCTAAGCCCTTCGAAAAGCCAGAAAATTCCAGTCGGCTTATCGTATCATCCTGAGCATGTCGGAGTATGATGCGATTACAGATAACAAGCTTATTGAAGGTTGCATCCTCAGATCAAGAAAAAGAATAAACACTAATTTGTGGAGGTTTTAGAATGTTTTTTCAGAAAATTTTAGGTGCATTTTCGAATGACCTTGCTATAGATCTTGGCACCGCTAACACTTTGGTCTATGTAAAAGGCAAAGGCATAATCTGCAATGAGCCTTCAGTTGTAGTCCTGAGAAGGGACAACAAAAAGCCTGTTGCTGTGGGTAGTGAAGCAAAGGAAATGCTTGGCAAAACACCCTCAAATATTATCAGTATAAGACCAATGAAGGACGGAGTTATTGCTGATTTTGATGCAACAGAGGAGATGTTGAAGTATTTCATTAAGAAGGCACATAACAGAAGGAGTTTTGTATCTCCGAGAGTGATAATAGGGGTCCCCTCAGGCATAACACAGGTTGAACAGAGAGCTGTAAAAGACGCTGTCAGCGCCTCGGGCGCTCGGGAGGTCTATCTCATTGAAGAACCGATGGCTGCTGCTGTTGGAGTAGGGTTGCCTGTAGGTGACCCCTCAGGCAATATGATTGTAGATATTGGTGGGGGGACTACAGATGTTGCAGTAATTTCCATTGATGGAATTGTTTACAGCAAGGCGGTAAGGGTAGGCGGCGATAAGATGGATGAGGCTATAATGGCTTACATCAAGAGGAAATACAACCTTATGATCGGCGAAAGGACGGCAGAGAAAATAAAGATTGAGATCGGTTCAGCTTATCCTCTGACTAAGGGTGAATCGATGGAGGTTAAGGGAAGGGATTTAATCTCTGGAATACCAAAAGCTATTCAAGTGGTTGACAGTGAAATAAGGGAGGCTCTTCAGGAGAGTGTAACGGTTATTCTCGATACGATAAAAGTTACCCTCGAAAATACCCCCCCGGAGCTTGCATCAGACATTGTTGACCGCGGGATTGTCCTGGCAGGCGGGGGAGCTTTGCTGAGAGGGCTTGATATATTGATAAAAGAGCATACAAGTGTGCCGGTTGTGCTTCCGGATGATCCGTTAACAGCTGTTGTGAGAGGTTGTGGTTATATGCTCGATAAAATAGAACTCCTTAGAAAGATTGCTTTGGCAACAAATTGATTATTTTTGTTAATAAGCTATGATTTTTGCTATAGGTCATTCCTTAACTTTCTGATTATGTTTAGAAGAGATGTTTACAAGATGAAGTAATGGTTAGACAATCCAGCCCATTTTTTGTTAAAGGGTTTACCATAGCAATTGTCTCTCTTTGCGCTATTCTGCTTATAATATAATTTTTTCATTTGGAGATTATCATGTTTAAACTCAGGAGGAGATTTGTAATATTACTCCTGCTTTTATTAGCAACATTTTTATTCCTTTCTTACCAGATT
Organism: Dissulfurispiraceae bacterium; assembly: GCA_036781645.1. GTDB lineage: Bacteria > Nitrospirota > Thermodesulfovibrionia > Thermodesulfovibrionales > Dissulfurispiraceae > DYHD01. The sequence goes on along the minus strand of DAIQAO010000026.1, from coordinate 5,623 downwards.
ACGGGACATCCATCCATAAACCAAATATTGCTAAAACCTTTTGATTTTTTGAACGTGTTAACCCATACCGTACATAACTCTTTTGACAAATTGCGTTTTTCCATGGATGAAAATGAAAGACTTAACAAGCGCCTTAGCGAACTTTTGATCGAAAGACAATTTTACAGTGAGATTATACTCGAAAATGAAAGATTAAAGGCTATCCTTGCTCTAAAGGGAAGCAATCCAGCTTTTTTCACTGCTGCTCGGGCTGTCGCTAGAGGTTATGACAGATTTCTAAACACCCTTATTATAGACAAGGGCAAAAATAATGGCATAGTAAAAAACATGCCTGTTGTTACCGTTAATGGTCTTGCAGGAAAGATTCATTCTGTAAGGGACTATTACTCAGAGGTTTTGTTATTAAACGATCCGAATTTTTCCGTTGCTGTGAGACTTCAAAAAAGCAGACATGAAGGCATTCTCTCCGGGACAGGACGTGGTTATTGTCTGCTGAAATATATCCCCCTAGAAGAAACTATCGAAAAGGATGAACTTGTAATAACATCAGGTCTTGATGGAATATTTCCACCGGGAATCCCTGTCGGCATCGTAAGCTCTATAAAAAGGGAGGGAGCTGAGTTTTTCCTCTATCTGGAGGTGACGCCTTTTCAATCAAGCTCTAAGGTTGAAGAGGTTGTAATTTTAAATCCTTTCATTACCAAAACATCTAAACATGATTTTAAAAAATAAAAGACGTTTTATGAATTTTATATCCCTGCCTTCTAACTGGTGGCTAACGCAGGCACTAAAGTGGTTTCTTTTAATCCTATTAGCATTTACTATGCAGACTCAGATAACTGTATTCGAGAGCCCCTTTAATTTTATTATACTTATAGTTTATCTATTTGCTTTACAAACATACAGCAGGGTTAAAAAAGATGAATCTCAGACAAGGGGTGTGCGGGAAATCAAAAGCACGCTTTTTGGGGCTTCAGTTGGTATTTTGGATGATTTGATATCTGGTGGATTAATTGGTCCATCTTTTTTAAGTAAAGGTCTTACAGGTTTTTTTGTCGCTGTCCTCTTTGGAAGCGTCTTTTTCCGATGGACTCCCCTCCTTGGGGTTGTTGTTGTTTTTGTTATAACATTATTTGATGGCTTTGTTCAGTTCGGCATAAGATTGATTTTTAGCGAAATGAAGTTTGAACTATTCAATGCCTTTCAGGCGATTATTTTGCAGGCACTTGTAAATGCGCCTTTAGGATTGCTTTTGAAACCATCTGAACACAGATTTGATGATTAACCATCGGATAAGTATAGGTATATACATAATTGTTGGGCTTATACTATTGATATGTCTCCGATTGTGGCAATTGCAACTGTTGGAAGGGAACAAATATAAGAAATTATCTGAAGACAACAGACTGAGGATTTTAAAAACACCTGCTGCAAGAGGCATTATCTTTGACAGAAATGGTGTGCCTCTCGTAAAAAATATTCCCTTTTTTAGTGTTTCCATTGTTTTTGACAGCCGCAACTATCCAGACGTCGAAGCCCTTTCAACATTGCTCAACATGGATAGGAAAGAACTCCAACAGAAGCTCGATAGACATAACAGTCCTTTCATACCTGTAAAACTCAAACAAGGTTTAAACTTTAAAGAAATCGCATTAATAGAGTCCAGAAAATCGGACTTTCCTGGAATTTTTATAGAGACAGATGTATCAAGGGAGTATCTCACTGGCAGGGTCGCTTCACATATTATAGGGTACCTTGGAAAAATCAACCCGTCTCAATTGGATGATCCTGATTTAAGGCATTTGCCGGCTGAGGCATTTACAGGACAGTGGGGCGCTGAGATGCTTTTTGACAAAGAACTCAGGGGATTTTCGGGTCAAAGAATAATTGAAGTTGACGCTATGGGAAGGGAATTGAAAATGTTTCAGGAGAAAAGTCCCATAAGGGGCAAAGATTTAAAGATGAGCATTGATATTAATGTTCAGAAGGCTGCTGAAGAGGCATTTGGCGGTAAAAATGGTGCCTTGGTTGCCATAAAGCCTGATTCAGGCGAAATCCTCGCTTTGGTTAGCCTCCCTTCCTTTGACCCGAATGCCTTCTCAAGGGGTATAAGCTCGAAGGAATGGAACTCTCTTATGACGGACAGGAAAAAGCCGATGCTCAACAGGGCGATTCAAAGCCAGTATCCACCCGGCTCAATATTTAAATTAATCACGGCAATTGCTGCCCTTGAAGAAGGAGTAATTGACCCTAACACCAAAATCAACTGCACCGGCGCTTTGCATTACGGCAGGTGGTCTTTTGGCTGCTGGAAAAAAGGCGGACATGGTGCCGTTGACATGCATAGGGCAATAGTTGAATCATGCGATGTCTATTTTTACGAGCTTGGAAAGAGATTAGGGATTGATAGAATTCATAAATATGCGTTACTGTTTGGATTGGGCAGCGAGACAGGCATCGAGTTTATGCCGGTTAAGGAAAGGAAGGGTTTGATTCCTAACGTTCAGTGGAAGAAAGAAAAAATTAATCAACCCTGGTATCTTGGGGATACGTTTATTTCTGCAATAGGGCAGGGTTTTGTCTCTATAACACCCATACAGGCAGCTATGATGACAGCCACTTTTGCCAACGGGGGGTATGTTTACAAACCTGTGCTTACGGTGGGGAACAATGAACCTATCCGTAAAATCAATCTTAAACCTGAAACTATCAGAATAATAAGAGAAGCCTTCTCGGGTGTGGTTAATGAACCTAATGGTACAGCCCATTCATCTAGGTCATCTATTATTAAAATTGCAGGAAAGACTGGAACTGCCCAAGTTGTTGGTAAGGGAAAGAAAGCTACAGGAGAGAAGGCTCAAGACCATGCGTGGTTCATAGCTTATGCCCCTGATGATGAGCCGGAAATAGCCGTTTCAGTCTTTGTAGAACATGGTGGGAGCGGTGGGGCTGTCGCAGCGCCAATCGCAAAAAAGGTAATAGAGGCTTATTTTAAAAAGAATGGGGACTCCATAACTAAAAAGTATGAGGAGTCCCCAGACTAATCAAACTATTTTAAAGTATTTACCCTTTGTAAATTCTTCTAACTGCCATATACAGTAATGGAAGCGCCATTAAAACAATATCTACTCCCGACGGATTGAGTCCACCTTTAGTCCTTATCGAACAGCCGCCTCCACCGCCTCCGGTTCCTGCTGCCTGATGGGTTGTTGATGAGACATCAATGCTGTAAGCAGAGTTGCCAGCTGCAGCATTAAATGCCCTTATCCTGTAGAAATATGTTGTATATGTCGCAAGCCCTGTATCTGAAAAGCTCGTAACGTTTGGTCCAACAGTAGCAATCTGGACATATTCGCCGCCGCTTATTGGTTTCCTTTCGATCTTATATCCATCTTCTGCCTGCGAATTGTCCGTCCAGCTAAGATTTATCTGTGACGTTGATACCGCAGTAGCAGTAACATTTGTTGGGGGATTAAGCGGTGTTACGGCAGTTGCCTCATTTGAATACAAAGAGTCAGCAGGGATAGTGTTGTAAGCCCTTACTCTGTAAGTATAGCTTGTGCCGTCGCGTAGCCCTGTGTTTTGGAATGTCGTTACATTAGCGCTGGTAGTAGCAATCTGGCTATATGAAGTGCCTGCCTGCATTCTTTCAACCTTATAGCCGTCTTCGCCGGTAGCGTGGTCATTCCACGATAGATTAATCTGTGATGAAGAGACAGCAGTTGCATTTAGCCCTGTCGGAACTAAAAGGGAAGAGAGCGCCTTGTAAGCGTTAATCCTTCCGCCTGTCTGTATCCAGCCGCGGAGGGTCGGAAGCACATCAACGTATCTCAGGATTGTGCCGCGGATTTGAGCAGGTGTAAAATGTGAGTAATAGGTGTATAAGAGACCGGCAAGGCCTGAAACATAGGGTGTTGCGGCTGATGTGCCAGAAAGGAAATAATACCCTGATGGGTGAACTGAAGTCGGAATTGTGCTCAAAATATATACTCCTGGGGCTGCAACATGAACAGAATTAAGCCCGAAATTGCTGAAAGAAGCCCGTCTGTCTGTTTGGTCAGTTGCTGCAACAGAGATGATATTTGGTAGATCGTAACTTGAGGGGTAAAAAGGTGAAAAGTCGTTATTATCACCGATCTTGTCATTTCCAATATCACCGTTGCCTGCGGCAGCCATCAAAAGAACCCCTCGAGAATTCGCAAAAGATATTGCATCATACTCAGCTTGTGAATATTGGTAACTGCCGTAACTGGCATTTATTATCTTGGCGCCTCTTGATACGGCATACTCTATGCCTGCAATTTCATCGGCTATTGTACCTTCACCTTTCCGATCCAAGAATTTAACTGGCATAATTTTTACATTCCACATCATCCCGGCAATACCAATAGAATTATTAGCTTTTGCCCCAATAATTCCAGACACAAAAGTGCCATGATAATTATCGTCCACTGGATTGTTGTTATTGCTGACAAAATTCCAGCCCCTGCATTCCTCCCAGCTTTGACATATATTGCCTGAAAGGTCAGCGTGGTTAAAATCAATCCCCGTGTCCAAAACAGCAATAATAATCTGGCTGCTTCCAGTTGTGATATCCCATGCCTCTATGGCATCGATATCTGCATCGACAAAACCGCCTGCGAAGGTTCCTATGTTATGCAGCGCCCACTGCTGCGAAAAGAATTGGTCGTTAGGTATAGTTGCAGTTCCTTTCCTGATATAATTAGGCTCTGCATACTCCACAAGTGGGTCAGACATATACTTAATTATAGCTTCCTTTACAGATGTGCCGGCGGAGAGTTTTACCAGTTCAAGATCTGGGACTATCTGAAAGTTTTTTAAAGACGTAGCGCCGATTGATTGATGAACTTTTGTAGAGACTGTTTTAAGAATCCCGGATTTGAACTTTACCAATAACTCGCCTTCCTTATAGTTCCCTTTTTCCATCTGCGAAAGGATAAATTGGGCATCAACCTTCTTGATATTACTGTCAGTTGAACTCGTAGTTGAGATATTTGAGACATTTGCTGACTTGTCAGCACCGCATGAAATCAAGAAAAGAACAATTAATAAGGCACAGACTAAAAACAGTGGTTTTTTCATGCAACCCTCCTTATTCGATAATGATGTTGTCAAAAGTTCTTAAAATTTTTTTATTTATATCAAATCTGCTATTCCAAACCACCTCACTTTGCATATGCAATTAAATAACTTAAAAAAAGTCGCTGCAATTGAAGTGTTTAATGTCAACCCTCGCCCGTTCTCATTTGTCAAATAACTTTGAGTTACAGGCGCTGAATACAACACAATCTTATTAAGACTACTAATTATTGAGTCTAAAGTCAAGCAAAAATATTATCCTGTAGTTTCCTGAGCTTTTAGCTGAACTCAAAACATAGTTGAAAATCGTCAGCCTTTTTGGGTTTTCCTTTTAGTGCAGTCTTGTCAGGATAAAGCAAATTATAGATGCCATCCGCTAAGGCATAATAAAAAACTTGGAACACATACCCGTCTAAAATAAATTCTTATATACTTTAGGATCCGAAGGATATGATGCGATTTCTTTAGCAAAGAAATCGCATCATATCCCTGCTTGAATATTATTTTAGACACCAGTGCTTTG
>DAIQAO010000025.1:0-27109 GCA_036781645.1 Dissulfurispiraceae bacterium | reverse complement strand
ACCTTTTTAAATTCAGAAGAAAAAGATGTAATTGACCTTCAGGCAAAAGGAATAACTAAAGAAGAAGCGCAAGACTTGAAGAGTAGGCTGCGGTCTTTTGAAGAAGACTGGAATGCGGAAGGGATGGAGCTTTATGACAGAATATAAAAAGGGAACTGTTGTATTGGTATTATTTCCAAACTCTGATCTGATTACGGCGAAACGCCGTCCGGCATTGGTTGTGCAATCTGACAATCTAAATACAGGCATGGAGCAGGTGATTGTTGCCATGATTACGAGCAATCTTTCACGCGAGGGACATCCCAGCCGTATTCGTATAAACAAGGATTCAGAAGAAGGCAAAAAGGCAGGATTACTTACCGATTCAATAATAATGACAGACAATTTGGCAACCATAAGATTTCCTGAGATATAGCGAACCATTGGCGCTTTATCCGATATGGATATTATTGATCATGCTCTAAAGGCAACATTTGGACTGAGATAAAACATCGCCGTCAAAGTCATTGACCACAGAGGGAATGAGGTGATGGTGGTGAGGGGGATGGGATAAAAGTTTCTGACACTGATTAAATCGGAATATCATTTTCTTTTTGCAAGATTAAATCAATTTATTAATGACACATCGCTTGAATATGCCGAGTTCTATGTGATTGGTAATATGGCAAGAAGATTTTTAGAAATCTTTACCATTTTTAAAATTCCAACAACCGGAGATTTAGCTAGTAAAGCATCTCAATTGGATACGCCATCAATAAACGATACAGAGAAAGATAAGGTATATAGATTAATTAACGAATTTTCTCATGAAACTGATCCAGCCAGCGCTATCCAGCATAAAGATTAAAACTGAAAGCAAAGAGGCGGTAAAGATTTTAATGAAACCAAAGCACTTTGAATTATTGAAAAGTGGATAAACCTATGCCTTTAAACCCACTTGAATCACAAAACATAGAGTTCAAGTCGAACCTGCCTGAGCGAGTTCCCTCGCAGTCAGACACCTTCGCCCTTGAGCCATAGATTGATGAGATGGTATATAAATTATACGGGTTGACAGAACAGGAGATTAAGATTGTGGAGGGGAAGGGATGAATAAAAATTTACTCGAGACCGAAAAATAAAAGGAGATTTTAAATATGCCGCTGCCTGAATTAATAAAGACAATGGTTGAAAAAAAGGTTAGAGAATATTGTAAAGGGTAATGATTGTTATCACTGGATTTGGGAATTTAAGTTGAATCAATTACATAAATGATGGTAATGTTAAAACTCTTATAAAAAAATGTTTCAAATCATGCCTGTCCAAAATAAATTTTTAAATACTTTCGAATCCGAGGGACATGGCACGATTTCTTTGCCAAAGAAATCGTGTCATGTCCCTGATTGAATATTATTTTGGACATTAAAACATATTGAAGCATAAAACAAACCTTTCCTGCAGGGGGAGAGGGCATTAATTTTTGACAATACGGGCAAGATTAAAAGGAGGTATAGTTATGGAAGAGAAGCTGACCTATGAAGAGTTTGTAAAAAAGGCGATAGTGAGCCTCCGCAGGGATAACTACAAGGGGATACATACGGTGTATTCAGGTTTTAATGAAGCCTTCAAGAAATATTTTGAGGGAGACGACCCGATTAAGATAACAAACCGCCTCGCTGATGAAGGAAAAATAGTCATTAGACCTGTCAGAGGCGGTGTAATGCTTTATCTACCTGGGGAAGCGCCAGCCGACAGAACCAAAGCTGAGGATGCCCTTGAAAAAATGGGAATTTATGATCCTACTGCTAAAGATAAGCTTAGTTATGAGGAATTTGTAAAAAAGGCTATTGTGAGCCTCCGCAGGGATAACTACAAGGGGATACATACGGTGTATTCAGGTTTTAATGAAGCCTTCAAGAAATATTTTGAGGGAGACGACCCGATTAAGATAACAAACCGCCTCGCTGATGAAGGAAAAATAGTCATTAGACCTGTCAGAGGCGGTGTAATGCTTTATCTACCTGAGGAAGCGCCAGCCGACAGAACCAAAGCTGAGGATGCTTTAGGGAAAATGGGGCTTTGATGGATTTTAGGTTCACCCTTCGACAGGCTCAGTCCCAAAGGCTTCAGGTATTATAGTAGTTATAGTGGGCCCTTCGATAAACTCAGGACGAGCTTGTCGAGCTATGGATTCCCTGATTAAACCGAAGAACCAACATCAGATGCATCACCCAAAGGAAGATGAAAATATTTATGCTAAATCTCCCCTAATCTCTTTTTGCTAAAGAGGAGAATTTCCGAGACAATTACAATGTGCAAGTCTTCACCTGTAGCTTAACACTTGACACTAAAAAAGTATTTTCAGGACAATGAAATTAAATATATTCATGTTAGAGAGCTTTGAATTTATTGCTGAGAGGTTCACTTATCTATCAAGTTGAAAGGGATATATGCGGTTAGGCATTTTTGGCGGGACATTTAACCCCATTCATTACGGACATTTGAGAGCTGCTGAGGAGGCGAGATTTAGGAATAATCTCGATAAAGTTATTTTCATTCCCTCAGGCAATCCACCCATCAAGAGTTCCGAGCTTGCAGATGCATCAGACAGATACATAATGACATCTCTATCAATCAGCTCGAATCCTCATTTTATTGTATCCGATATAGAATTAAGGCAGCCTGATAAATCTTATACTTTAAACACTTTGCATAGCCTTAAGGAGATTTATGCAGGAGATGAGCTTTTATTAATATTAGGCATAGACGCCTTTTTGGATATGCCTGGATGGTGGATGCCTGAGAAGATAATCGAAGTCGTTGATTTCATAGTCGTCTCAAGACCTGGTTTTATACTTAAAGATATCTTCAACTCCCTCTACATTGATAAAAATCGTTCTATGACGGCATATTCCAACAAGCTTGACAAATTATCTTCAAACTCTCAAGATAGTATAGCTCTCGATTTAATAAGCGGCCGCAAACTTGTTTTTTTGGATATAACGCCTTTTGGTGTTTCTTCAACTGAAATTCGCAGTCTAGTTAAAAATGGCATAAGCATAAAGTATCTTCTGCCTGAAAGGGTGGAGCAGTATATTTACGAACACAATTTGTACTTGAGCCTTTAGAACGGTTTAATACATGCCCACGGGTTTTGCAGAAGCTGTAATCAATAATCTCGATGAAGCTATTTACCTTTTTAACCCTTACGGGATTCTGAAGTTTGCTAATAAAGCCGGCGAGGAATTTTTAGGAAGAACCCCAAAAAAGTTATCGGGCATGCATTATGAGGATTTGTTCAGGCGCTCAAGCGGACTTGTTTCTTTGATTCAAAAAACCCTCCAAGAGGGACGATTATTCAGTTGCCGTGATTTTATTCTGGAGCCGGGCAAGAGCATCGACCTCTATCTGTATCCTTTTTATTCAGGCAACACAATAGAAGGGGTGATAGTAAGCATAAGGGAAAATATCTCGCTCATCGAAAAAGGAGATGATTATCAGTTTGACTCACTGCTCTTCATGCTCCTGTCGATAGCTCATGAAATTAAAAATCCATTAAGCGGGATTAAGGGCGCCGCCCAATTGTTAAGGAAAAGCAGAGGAGCAGAAGATATGAGCGAATATATAGACCTTATAATCAAAGAAACAGACAGGCTGAATGATGTCCTTCATGATTATTTACAGGTGTCCAGACCACCTGTTTTCAATGAGATCAATATCCATGAAATTATAGAACACGCCCTGAAAGTGATGTCGCCTGCCATCAGGAAAATGGATGTGGCTGTTCTGAAATCTTACGACCCGAGTCTTCCCGACATCAGGGGCGATGGAAGCAGGTTATTGCAGGTGTTTATTAATTTAATCAAAAATTCAATAGAATCTATGGATGACACAGTGCAAGAAAGGAAATTAATCATATCTACAAAGCCGGCAACGGAATATATGGTTGTGTATGACTCTGCAGTTCCTCCATCAAAAACACCAAAAAGGAAAAAGCAGAGATGGATACTCATCACTATTGAGGACACCGGCAAGGGGATATCTTCAGAAGAACTCGAGAAGATATTTATGCCTTTTTATACACGCAAAGAGGGTGGGAGTGGCATTGGTCTTGCGCTATCAAAAAAGATTATCAAAGATCACGGCGGCGTAATAAGGGTTAAAGGAGATGCCGCAAAAGGTGCGGCATTTAATATCTATCTCCCTTTTTGAGTTAAGGATACGCATTATTTATAAATCTTCCCTAACCCCTTTGGCTAAAGGGTGGTAATTTAGCGATAATAACAACATGCAAATGGACACTTGACACCCTCAACAAGTATTTTTGGGACAGGAATATCCGATATGATTTCTTACAATTTAAAAATAATTTTACAGGCGGCTATTAATCTATGGACAGGAAAATTCTGGTAATCGACGATGATGAAAGCGTCAGTTGGGTAATAAGAAAGGCTCTCGAACCCTCAGGCTACGAGATTGAGACGAGGAGCACAATAAAATCTGGGCTCCAAGCTGCTGAAAAATACCGTCTTATCTTGCTTGATTTAATACTGCCTGACGGCAACGGGATAGACGCCATTATGGATATAAGGGTTTTCAACCCCGATGCCTTGATTATAATAATAACGGCTCATGGCCGCATGGAAAGCGTTATAAACGCCATGAAAGAGGGCGCCTATGATTATATCGAAAAACCTTTTGATATAGATGAACTCAAGATTGTTGTCGAGAGAGCCTTCAAAGATATTGTCATCGCGGAGGAACTCAAAAACCTCCGCCAGAGCAAAGAGGAGAGGTTATCTCATCAGATAATAGGAAAAAGCAAAGGTATTATGAAGGTTTTCAAGGAGATTGGGCGGGTTGCCCCAAAAGAGGTCACTGTTCTGATTACAGGAGAAAGCGGCACAGGAAAGGAGTTGGTTGCAAGGGCGATACACAATAACAGCAAGCGCAAGTTAGGACCTTTTGTAGCTATAAACTCAGCCTCTATTCCAAGAGATTTGCTTGAATCAGAACTTTTCGGATGGGAAAAAGGCGCATTCACGGGCGCCTCCGAAAAAAAAGCCGGCAAGATTCAAGCTGCGGACACAGGGACCCTGTTTCTTGACGAGATATCGGAGATGGACATCGATCTGCAGGCTAAGCTGCTCAGATTTATTCAGGATAAGGAATACAGCCCTATCGGTAGCAACAAGACGGTCAAGGCAGATGTAAGAATAATTGGTGCAACAAACAAAGACCTTTTGTCTTGTGTCCAGAAAGGTTCATTCAGGGAAGACCTTTATTACAGATTCAATGTAATTGAAATTAAACTCCCACCTCTCAGGGAGAGAAAGGAAGATATCGCCCTCCTCGCAAATGCTTTTCTCAAGGAGTCAATAAAGACATTCGGATTGCCCCCCAAAAGTTTTTCTAAGGATGCAGAAAAGGCTTTGATTGAATACGACTGGCCAGGGAATGTAAGAGAGCTCGAAAATACTATCAAGAAGGCTTCAATTCTCTCAAGGGGAAGTTTGATAGAAAGAAGAGACCTTTTCGGCAATGATTATGACTCGTTCTCTGTCAAGGAACTACTGGCGGGCAAATTAAACGGGATGCTCAATAAAATGATGCTGGTCGAAAAATCAAATCTGTATGACATCTTGCTTGCAGAATTTGAGAAGGCTCTGTTTGGTGTGGTATTAGACCAAACGAAAGGAAATCAACTCAAGGCAGCCAAAATACTTGGCATTAACCGCAATACCCTAAATAAAAAGCTCAAGCAATATAAATTAATTTGATCTTATACGCAAGAATATGTTATAAATTAAAGCTCTATGCCCTTTCGAAGGAAAGGGCTTTAAATCCATATAGAGGTGTTAGATGAATATTTACGAAAATGTCCTTATCATCAATTCTTCGCTCACCGAAGATGAACTCAAGTCAACCACCCAGAAAATCACCGAACAAATTGCAAAATTAGGTGGCGAGATTTTAAAGGTTGACAACTGGGGCAAAAGAAAGCTCGCATATGAATTGAATAAACAAAAAATGGCTTTCTATGTCCTTATTCTTTTCAGGTCGCCCTCATTAGCGATAAAAGAGCTTGAGTATTTTTATAAAGTCTTTGATCCTGTAATGAAATACATGATCATAAGGCTCTCAAGCAAGCAGATAGAAGCCCTTCCAAAGGAAGTAATAGGGATTCCAGTTACCTCTCAGGAATTGTCTTCTCCATCAGAACCGGAAGTATAGTATGTTTAATAGAATCATACTTATAGGAAATCTTACGAAAGACCCCGATGTGCGTTATACCCCCGGCGGCACTCCTGTAACTACCCTTTCAGTTGCCGTCAACTCTCGTTATAAGCAGGGAGATGACGCAAAGGAGGAGGTGCTTTTTATTGATGCCGTAGTTTTTGGTAAACAGGCTGAAAGCTGTGGACAGTATCTGAGCAAGGGTAATCCTGTGCTCGTGGAAGGTAGACTCCGAGAGAGAAAGTGGGAGTATGAAGGGCAAAAAAAGAGCAAGTTTGAGGTCGTAGCAAACAATGTCCGCTTTATGCCCAGAAGAGACCTTCGCCAGTCTGGCGCAGGTGCTGATTTAACCCAGCCTGAAGAATTTACAGACACCGAACCATTTTAATAAAGGAGGCTCGTTTTGCAGGTTAGAAGATTTCAGAGAAGAAAGTTTTGCAGGTTTTGCGCCGATAAAATCCCGTTTATAGACTATAAAGATATCAAAACGATGAGGAGTTATATCACAGAGCGCGGGAAGATTCTTTCAAGGAAAATGACAGGCACATGTGCCTTGCATCAGAGAGAACTCACAACCGCCATTAAAAGGGCGAGAACAGTCGCCTTAATTCCATTTATGGAAAGGTAATATGCGAGTCCCTAAAAGCTGGATTCCCTTATTGGCAAAAAGGATTATTGACAACCTCATACAGAAAAAATTGATAGATACTTCAGCCCTGCCAAAAAACCTTGTTGAGGAGACCGAAAGATTGATAACCGATGAACTCTCAGTTGAAGATAGACTTAACGAGGAGGTTCGTCAATTGCTCAAAAAATATGAGTCAGACATTGAAAAGGGGCGTCTCGATTACCGCAAGCTATTTGATATAACCAAACAAAAGCTGATTAGAGACAGAAACATCATATTATGATACTCTCAGATAATAAAATCAGCGTTCTGACAAACCGCCTCGTGAGGGGGCTTATAGATGGTGGGATGATTATTCCTCTTCAGGATGAAACTCTCATCAGAAAAGAAATAAAGAGAACAATCATAGATGAACTAAAAATCTGGGAAGATATTGACGGAGTAGCGAGGAAAAAACTACAATCTTTTTCCCGCAAGCTTGTTGAGGGCAGCACAGAATGGGACATCTTGTATAAAAAATTCTTCGAGGAAGAAGAAGTTAGAAGGGGAAGAAGGCAATAGATTTTTATACTGAAATAACAATGAGTGATATTAAAAGAGAGAGGAATATCGCTCGTCAGCTCAGGAATACGGGTTGGTGGAAAAGAAAATGTTCAACGGGCAAGTGCTATTATTGTAATAGCATTTCAAATCCCAAAAACCTCACAATGGATCACATTGTCCCCCTTGCCCGCGGCGGCAAATCTATAAAAATTAACATCGTTGCATCCTGCAAGAAATGCAATAGCAAAAAGAAACAGATGCTACCTGTAGAGTGGGAAGACTATCTTATGTCTTTGCGATAAGAACGGCGCAATGTGAGTGTGTAATAACTTCTTCAGAGACACTCCCCAATGCGAGCTTTTTTAACCCCTTCCTGCCATGCGTCCCTAATACAATGAGGTCAACATTCCTGTCTTTTGCAGTCTGGAGTATAACTTTGTGAGGCTCTCCAATAACGACTAATGGCTCTATTTTCATGCCTCGCTCTTCGGCATCTTTCGAAACCTTCTGGACATTTTTCTCAGCTAACTTTATTTTGTCATGGGAAGGCGCTGCAGACAGGACGATGAATTTTTCTATATATGTGCATCTTTGGACCATGCTTAAAAACTCTTTCTCCGCCGCCTCGCTGTATTTAGAACCGTCGGTAGCCAGCATAATCACCTCGCTTTTGACTATCGCATCTTTCGGGACTACAAGCACCTTGCAGGATGATGATGTGATTACCTTAGCTGTAACGCTGCCCAATAAAAATTTCTTTAATCCCTTCCAGCCCCTCCTGCCCATGACGATAACATCGGCATTTCTTTTTTCTGCTTCTTCTAAGATAATCTCATGAGGCTTGTCCGTCCTCCTGCATACGGCTATAATCTCAACATTTTCTTCTGCCGCAAGGTCTCTGATGTGGTCAAAGTGCGTCCTGCAGCATAGCTCCATATCTTCCATAAACTTGAGTCCTTCAGTTGCAAATTCTGGATTTACCTGCAGCACCTGAATCACGAAAAGCTTTGCCCTGCAGTGTTTTGCGACATAAATCGCTTCTTTTATCGCCCCTTCGCTGTGCGGGGAGTTGTCAGTAGCTAACACAACAGACCTCAGATCGCCCATATAATGAGGCTTGTATTCAGATGCCATCCTCAATGCCCTCCTAACTTGAGAATTCCAGATGCTGCAAAAACAAGGACAACAACCTCAATGATCGCTATCAAGGCGTAAATTATGTCTTTTCTTTTGAGATAAATAGGGATAATCCTGATAAAACACAGCACGGTGGCGCCAGCAAGAAAGACTATACCTATAAAATTTATAAAGTCCCCTTTTTTAATCATCGACACCCAGCTCCATCCCGGCTCTATCCCTGTTTTCTGGAGATATTCAGCCACAGGCAGATGCCATAGATCAGGCAGGGTATGTTTTGGAATATGAGGAGTTAAAATTCCCGAAATATAAAGGATAAATGTAAGCATAAGGGAAAGTAAACCCACTGCCATCATCTTTGAAAGCAATTTGGCATACGCCACCTGCTCTTGAGAAGGCTTGGACATTTTCTGCTCATAAATCCTTCTTATTTCGTTTATGTCCATATGCCTAATCCTTTCAGGAAAGCCCTTAAGCCTGCCAGAAACAACATTGTTATTACGATATTCCTTATCGCCGAAGGTTTGATTTTAGCAAGAATCCTTACGCCGAGCATTGAGCCGAGCATCATACCTATTATAGATGGAACGACCATCATAGGCAAAACCGCCCCGTTATTTATATAAACCCATGCAGCAGATGTATCGGTAATGGACAATAAAAATTTGCTTGTAGCTACTGATACCTTCAGGGGGGCACCGAGAAGAAGGTTCAAAACGGGGACATTAGCCCATCCCGCCCCGAGCCCGAACATTCCAGCCATTATCCCTATCAAGATAAAAATGGCAAGCCCCTGCGGGGTTCTATGTATCTTCCAGTTTATTGTATGACCGGTTGATACCTCGTAATACACCCCGTTAAGCCTGAGTGCGGCTGAGAGGGCGTCCTGCTTTTTTACCTCTGGGTATTCAGATTTTTTCGCCTTAACCATTATAACCACTATAAACAAAATGCAGGCGCCCAGAGCTATCTGAACTATATTTGTAGGCAGGGCAAGCCCTATCACCGCTCCTGCTATGGCACAGATTGAGGCAATCAAGGCAAAGGGAAGTGCAAGCCTTAAGTCGGCAAGATTTTTCATAAGGAGACCCGGTCCTGCAGCGAGCGCTCCAGCGAGGGCGACGAGGAGACCTGCACCTCTCACAAAATCAAGGTGAAACGGAAAGAAACCGCCCACTATAGGCACAAAAAGGACCCCTCCGCCTACTCCGCCTAATACGGCTACGATGCCTAATATAAATGTTACGATAAACAAACTCAGGGGCCAAAACCACCAAGGCATGGAAGAGGGTGCATTTTCAGGTAAAGGTTCAGCAGCGGCATGGGCAAGCGAAGATACCTCAGCAGAAACTATAAAAATGAATAAAACTAATATTATCAGCAATCTCATAAAGTTTCTTTCCCAAAAATAGGGATAGGATTTATTTTTAGAGTTTGCAATTACTATACCATGAAAATAATAACTCAGTTTTATTAAAATATTTCTGTCAGGATGAAATTACGCATTCATTAATCTAACCCAAAAATAGAGATAGAAATTTTTTCTGACTATGGGAATAGTTTTTCGCTCATTCTCAGAAGGCGTTCCTGCCTTCCTCCTAGGTCACCATTACGCCTCACCATCGTAGTTTTTGTGATGGTGAAAGCCGCGCAAATCCATTCTCATAGTCAAATTAGTTGTTTCCTCTGTTTTTTCTATCGCCGTTTTTGGAAGCTACAGTGAGTGTTGCGTTTTTTCTCTCATTAATTAAAATGTAAAAATAACAGGTATCCAAAATGATATTCAAGCAGGGATATGACACGATTTCTTTGCCAAAGAACTATCTTCGTGCATGTGTAAAAATGTAAATCAAATTATTTTACAGTTAACATTTTTTCGATTCTATATCTTGGGCAGCAAGCCGAGGCAAAAGAGAAGAGGAAGCCCTCTTAAGAGAGTTAACTCAAAAACGCTATAGGGACTTCGATAGGATAGTGTAACGGAATTAAAAATGCTTTTTTATGCAGCTTATGAGTTCTGACGGCAGAGAGTCCCTGTTGTTTAATGTTACTTCGATAAGCCTGACATCTTTTCTTTTTTTGACCTCTTCAATCAATCCTTTGCCATAAAGCGCCACTGTTCCTACAAACCATTTCTCGGAATTTAAAACCTCCCTTATGATGTTTTTAAATTTTTCGGAAAAACACTCCATCTTGCCTATCTCATCAATTAATATAATCTTGGCAGAGGTGTGAAAAAAATTAATTCTTTCTAAAAACTCCTCAAATCCTTTCAAATCTACTGCATATTTACCAACCCTGTAAGGGGTTTTAATATCAACATCGGAAAGGACGCTTTTTCTTCCGTCAAGCGCCACAAGCTCAAAACCCCTTCTTACTTTGTTTTCCCTCATCTCTTGAGTATAAAAACCTACGAGGTTGAGATGTTTAAGGTCATTTGTAATTTTTTTAATAATTGTGGTTTTGCCAACTCCAGGAGCGCCTGTTATGAGGATGTTTTTTACCATCAATCAATTTTAGCATATTAAGAAAAAATCCTATCGCTGATTTTGAGTTTAATCAGACACTCGACACTTGGTAAGTTCTTTTGATAATATGTTGAACATGAATACAAAAACCTTCACGGGGAAATATTGACTTCAAAAGGCAAAATAGCAAGGGCTGCCGGGGCTATGTCTTTTGCAACCCTTATCAGCCGTATATTTGGCTATATAAAGGATATGGTGCTTGCGAAGTATTTCGGCGCTACAGGCACTTCGGATGTCTTTTTTGTCGCCTTCAGGATCCCGAATCTGCTCAGGGAGTTGTTTGCCGAAGGCTCTATGTCTTCAGCATTTATTCCCGTTCTCACAGAGAGTCAGACTAAAAAAGGGAAAGACGATGCAAACAGGCTCGTAAGAGCTACATTCCTGTTTATTCTTGTCGTTGTAGGTGCGTTATGCATTGCTGGAGCGGTATTTGCGCCTGAAATAGTGACAGTTATAGCGCCAGGCTTTGTCTCTGATTCCGAAAAATTCTCCCAAACCGTCTTGCTAACCCGCATCATGTTTCCTTTCCTGCTGTTTATAAGCCTTGCAGCAGTTGCTATGGGGGCGCTGAACACGAGAGGGGTATTTTTTATACCTGCCCTTGCTCCTGTCCTTTTGAATATCAGCATCATTGTATGCGTTTTTTTCCTGTCTGCCCAGTTTGTTAATCCCATTGTAGCCGTCGCAGTAGGCGTAACAGTAGGCGGATTATGCCAGTTTTTGTTTCAACTCCCATCCTTTTTTGGAAGAGGTTATTCTTTGTTCAGAATACCTGATAATGGAGGCATCAAAACTATCTGGCATCCAGGGCTGAAAAAAATCGGCATTTTGATAATACCCACAATAGCCGGACTTGCAGTAGTCCAGATAAATATATTTGTAAGCACGATGCTCGCCTCCTTTCTTGCCGAGGGCAGTATTACCTATCTTTATTACTCCATGAGACTCATACAATTTCCTATTGGTCTTTTTGGCGTTGCCATGGGAATGGCAGTGCTGCCTGCGCTTTCTGAACATTCGGCAAGAATGGATATGAGCGCCCTAAAAGAGGATTTTTCGTTCGCTCTCAGGCTTTTATTTTTTATAACAGTGCCGGCGATGGCAGGGCTTATTGCATTAAAAGAATCTATTGTCAATACCTTGTTTCAGAGGGGCGAATTTACATACTCTGCAACAGTCGGGACATCAGAAGCTCTGATGTTTTATGCCTTTGGGATATGGGCTATCGTAGGTGTAAGGGTTTTGGCGTCAACCTTTTATTCCATGCAGGATACAAAGACACCTGTCAGGATTGCAGTTTTTTCTGTGGCTATAAACATTGTCTTCAGTGTGCTGCTTATGGGTCCAATGCAACATAATGGCTTAGCCTTTGCTAATTCCCTTGCTTCAATCTGCAATTTCATTCTGCTTTTTTACTTTCTGAGACGAAAACTTGGAGGTATTGGCGCTAAAAGGATAATAAGGTCTTTTATCAAGGTATTGGGAACCTCTTTTTTCATGGGAACCGCCGGTTGGTTTATCATCCAGAGTGACTTATGGATGACGAGCGAAGGGATTATGATAAAATCACTCTATCTGGGAGTTACGATTATAATATGCGTGGGAATATATTTGTTGCTGTCATACATGATAAAAAGCGAAGAGATGAATTATATTATTGATAGACTTAGAAAAAAGAGAGAGAATTAAGCGGAGGGTATATGTATATTAAATGCCTTGCGGTTGGACCCTTAGAGGGTAATTGTTTTATTGTCGCAGATGAAGCATCAAACAAATGCATCGTTATCGATCCGGGAGATGAACCTGACAGGATTATGGACAGTGTTAAGGAAAGAGGTTTCGAGGTCGTTTATATCGTGTGCACACACGGGCATTTTGACCATATCGGATGCGTTGGAGATATAAAACAGGAGACAGGTGCAAAAATAGTAATTCATAAAGATGAAATACCAACTTACCATGCGGCAAAAGATATGGCAGGCTATTGGGGTTTTGATATTGATGCCCTGCCGGAACCTGATATCAAGGTGCAGGAGGGAGATTTCGTAAAGTTTGGTGATTTGTCATTCGAGGTCTTTCACACGCCGGGTCACAGCCCAGGTGGAATATGTCTTTATGCTGAAGGATTGGCATTTACAGGTGATACCATTTTTGCTGGTTCTGTCGGCAGGACTGACTTCCCCGGTGGTGATATTAATAAATTGCGGGACTCGTTCAGAAGGATCTTGAGCCTGCCCGAAGAAACGAAGATTCTGTCAGGGCATGGGCCAGCTACAACGGTCGGCAAGGAAAAAAGGACCAATATGTTTTCATTTAACTGGCTAACGTGAATTCAAAAGAGTCTTTGCTAACAACTAATTTTTTAGGGACTCAATGAGGGGACAGCTAGCCACGCCCTTATTTTACATAGCTGTTAATGTTCAATAATTAGGTAACTCTTTTGGTATAGCGTTATAGTTAAGAAATGAACCAAAGGAGGGCTAATTATGTAATACTATCAGCAGATTATTCTTGAGAGATGGTTGCCGATTCTCAAAGAATATAAAAACACTAAGTCTTAAGTTACGGGGGGTAAATTATAACCCCCCTTTTATAGCGCCTGAAACGGAAGGAGGCTAAGGCTTGCGATAGGGGAAGTCCGTCGCAGATATACAAGGCATGTAAACCATTCGTGAAGGTTGGCAAAGACATTTACAGCAGGGTTTGGATCATTTCTGAAGGATGAAAATTATCTTTTTTCATGGAAACTCCGCAAGCATGAACGGACAGGAAGAGCTTTGGGAAACGAAGGCTTTTTTTAGTAGGATTGAAGGAATATTAAAGAGGGTTTTAAGAAAACAAAAATCGAGTCGTAAGAAAATGGTTGAGTAGAATTGGGTATGGTATTTCAGAAAAACCTATAAAATCGAAGAAGGGTTAGGGTTAAAAAACAATCATGCATTTTAAGGAATCTTTTGTCTCAGCAGTAATCCTGAATGCCTCTTCGGTTTCATCTATTGAGAATCTATGCGTTACAAGTGTTTTAGCGTTTATAAAGCCTTCTTGAATGAACTTGAGGGCTTGATTCGTCTCTTCGGGTCCGCATGAATAACTTGTTGTTATGGTGATGTCGTTAAAATAGATATAGTTGGGGTCAAGTATTATTGATTCATTTGGTTTTGCAGGCGCAAAAAGCATCAAGGTCCCGCCTTTTGCTAAGCAACTTAATCCATGCCTAATCGCTTCAATGCTGTTTGGGCACACTATAGCTGTGTTTGCCAAATGCCCTTTCGTGAGATTGCTTATACTACTAATGAGGTCTTGTTTTGATACATCAATTACGCTGTCGGCACCAAACTCAAGGGCTTTTTTTAATCTAAAAGGGACAAAATCTGCACCGATTACAGTGGCAGCCCCAAAAAGGCGTGAGAGAATTACATGGACTTGTCCCATAAAGCCGAGCCCTATAATAAGGATTGTATCTCCTTTTTTTATAAGTGCGCGCTTGAGAGACTTGACTACGCAGGCTACTGGTTCAATTAATGCTCCGTCTTCACATGATAATCCATCGGGGATTTTCAGTGTATCATTTAAGAGGTTAATTTTAGGGACTACAAAATATTCAGAAATTCCTCCTGGTGTAATCCTGCTGTTTCGCCATGTATCGCATTGAACGAAGTCGCCACGGCTGCAGTATCTGCAAGACATGCACGGGGCGTGGTGATGGACGAATACTTTTTCTCCAATGCTGAAGGGCAAATTATCTCGAATTTTAGAGCCTATCTTCACTATCTCACCAGCTGGTTCATGCCCTAAAACCAGCGGTGCCTTTTTTTCAATATACCATTGCATCACATCCCCCGAACATATGCCGCATGCCTTTGTCATAACCAGCGCATCCTCTTCTCCTATTTCGGGAATTGGAACATTCTCGATTCTTATGTCTGAATAGTTATAGAGTTTCGCGATCTTCATGGCTTAATTTTCGAGATAAACCTTATTCTAATTCTCATATTTTCATTGTTTTTTTGTTAAGGAGGTATATATTAGAAAATCGGCGATAGGATTTTCATGATAATGGTAATAGCTTTTCGCTCATTCTCGGAAGGCGTCCTTGCCTGCCTCCGAGGTCACCATCACGCCTCACCATCCTGGTGAGTCTTTTGTGATGGTGAAAGCCTAAAGCTATTCCCATTATCATATCTTAATCATATTAGCATTTTCTATATCGTCCCTATCGCTATTTTTCGGTATATTTGGTCGTCTGCTATCATTATTTATTTTATCAGGCAACTTGAATTTAAGAAAATCACAAGGTTATATTAATAATATGAAATTGCTTATTTGTATAATAATATTTCTCGCACAATTTCTTATCATCAAGAATGCTTGTGCAGATATCTATTACTTCAACAAAAATTCAAAGATCATTGGCAAAAGCCAGGTATACAAAGTAGAAAATGGTGAGTCTTTGATTGAGATAGCCAGAAAGTTTAACTTAGGATATAATGAGATTGTCGCTGCCAACCCAGATATAGACCCTTTTCTTCCGCCCATCGGCGCTATCGTTAAAATTCCAACCACCTGGATACTGCCTGAGGTAGCCTTATATGATGGGATTGTGATTAATCTTTCAGAGATGCGGTTATATTATTTTTATCGTTTGGGAAGCAGAGAATTCGTCAAAACATTTCCTATCGGGATCGGCAGAGAGGGTTATGAGACCCCTGTTGGACAATTCAAGATAGTTCAAAAGCTTGAAAATCCAAGCTGGTATGTCCCAGCATCTATAAGGGCTGAAAAACCAGAGCTTCCCAGCGTAGTGCCGCCGGGTCCTGATAATCCTCTCGGCACCCATGCCCTTAGACTTTCTCTGAATACTTACTTGATACACGGCACTAATAAGCCATGGGGCGTTGGCAGGAGAGTTAGTCATGGCTGTATAAGATTATATCCCGAAGATATACCTGTTTTGTTTGGGCTTGTAAAAAAAGGTGTGAGAGTTGAAATTGTTAGGCAACCGATAAAAATTGGCATCAAAGATAACAGGGTCTTTATTGAGGTTCATGAAGACGACCTTGACACCCATTTCAACGATGCATCTGCCCTTATTGCAAAAAAGAATCTTCTTCCGCTGATTGACAGCAATAAACTCTATAGAGCCCTCCTAAAGAAAAGCGGTGAACCCATTGATATATCCAATTAATTGCAAGGAACATGGGGCGCCTTTCTGCAGTGAGCAAATGCTATTTTTGATGCAAGAAAAAAAACCTTTTAACATTTTCTGTAAATACCTCATAAGGTGTCGTATAAAAAACCTTCACCAACCCTAAATATCTATCTTGCTAATTTTAAAGCTTTTTAAGTTCTATTGCCGAATTTTGGATGCCGTGAGTTTAAGCATTAAATCCTTCTTCATGTTATAATTTTATTATGTTAACGGTAAGGTCATATATAAAAATTGCTCTATCCTTGATATTAGTTCTACTGCCTTTTTTGACTGGCGCCGAAGAAAAAAAATCTGCTTCCCCGCTGAAAGATGTTGCCGTTCAGAAAGAAATATTAGTGATAACTTTGAGCGGAGTTATAAATCCTGTTGCCTCCGAATATATCAGCAAAGCAATAAAAAATGCAGGAGACAGAAAGGCGGAGGCTTTAATTATCGAGCTTGATACCCCTGGCGGCCTTGATACTTCCATGAGGAGTATCGTAAAAGATATAAACGCCAGCGATGTTCCGGTAGTCGTTTTTGTATCTCCTAGCGGCGCAAGGGCTGCTTCAGCAGGTGTTTTTATAACTATGGCAGCTCATATTGCGGCAATGGCTCCTGGCACAAATATCGGAGCAGCCCATCCTGTTGCAATAGGGGAAAAAATGGATAAAGCGGTAGCTGAAAAAGCCGTTAATGATGCTGTTGCGTATATTAAATCAATTGCTGAACAACACGGAAGGAATGCAAAATGGGCAGAGAGCGCTGTCAGAAAAAGCGTTTCTGCTACTGAGACTGAGGCGTTAAAGGAAAATGTCATTGATTTATTAGCAGAAAACACCAATGTTCTTGTTACAAAAATCGACGGCAGAAAGGTAAAGCTTGGGAATGCCGAGAAGGTTATGAATACATCAAATGTCTCACTTGTAAGGGAGGAAATGGGATTAAGGCATAGGATACTAAATTTCATCAGCGACCCCAATGTAGCTTATTTACTCATGCTAATAGGTTTCTACGGTTTGTTTTTTGAACTGACTAACCCTGGCGCAATTTTCCCTGGCGTTGTAGGTGGTATTAGCCTTATTCTTGCATTTTATTCCTTCCAAACATTGCCTGTAAACTATGCTGGCCTGCTTCTCATTTGTCTGGGAATCATCCTCTTCATTCTCGAGGTTAAGGTTGTTTCATATGGAATGCTAACAATAGGCGGTATTTTTTCGATGGTTTTAGGCTCACTGATGCTTTATGATTCCCCGTTTCCATTTATGAAGCTTTCTCTGGCAGTAGTCATTCCTGCTGTATTAATTACAGCACTTTTCTTTGTGATTACATTCAGACTTGCATTTAAGGCATATAAAAGCCGCCCGGCAACTGGACAGGAGGGAATGATTGGAGCAGAAGGCATTGCTAAGACCGACATATCTCCTCAGGGCGGCACTATTTTTGTGCATGGTGAATATTGGTCGGGTTATTCAGACAGTTTAATTAATAAAGACGAAAAGATTGTTGTTGAGGAAGTGAAAGGGTTGAGGGTTAAAGTTAAGAAACTCTCAGTTTCTTGAAAAAAATATCCTTCTTTCTTTAGAATAAGCCTATTTTTATGAAGGCATTTGTTACAGGAGCTACTGGTTTTATAGGGAGTCATCTGGTTGATGCACTTTTAAAAAGGGGATGTGAAGTAACCTGTCTTGTGAGGGCATCTTCGTCTCTGATATACCTTGAGGGGTTGAATGTTAGGCTTGTTTATGGTGATTGCTGCATAGCTGACTCAATCTCTGAGGCAATTAAAGATTCAGATTATATCTTTCATATAGCAGGTCTTACCAAGGCAAAAAATACAGATGATTTTCATAAAGTCAATGTGGTTGGCACGGCAAATTTGCTTAATGTAGTTTTAAAGTCGGGGCATAATATCAATCGTTTTTTTTATTTAAGCAGTCTGGCTGCTACCGGTCCCAGTTACAACGGCTTCCCTCTTAAGGAAGATTGTGAGCCAAGACCTGTTTCTGTTTATGGGAGATCAAAATATGAGGCAGAACGGCTGGTTTATAGTTGCAAGGACAAGCTGCCAGTAACTATTATAAGGCCGCCTGCCGTTTATGGCCCAAAGGATAAGGATATGCTGATATTTTTCAAGATGATTAGCAAAGGCTTTGTCCCTTATTGGGGAAAATCTTTTTATTCTTTTATATATGTTGAAGACCTCATTAATGGTATAATAGAATCTTCATTAAGCAAAGAGGCGGAAGGAGAAATCTTTTTTATCTCCGATGGCTGCATATATTCATTTGATGATGTCGTTAATGCCGTTTCTGATGCTGTAGAGAAAAAGCCTTTAAAATTGCCCGTTCCAGATTTTATAATGCCTTTATTCGGTTCTATCTCGGAGAGATGTAAAAATGTTACTATTATTAACACCGACAAGATAAAGGAACTTAAATATAAAAACTGGACATGCGATTCAGGTAAAATTAACAGATTAATAAATATTGCTCCTCGTGTGAATATGAAGGAGGGGGCAAAATGGACAGCAGATTGGTATAGGATTCACAAATGGCTATAAAATTAAATACGGATATTTTTGAGAAATGCCTTAAATTCACTGCCGCAGATGAAGCACAAAAAAGAGGTGTTTATCCATTCTTCAGGATGATAGAGAGCGCTCAAGATCCTGAAGTTATTATGGGCGGCAAGAAGATGATTATGGTCGGCTCAAATAATTATTTAGGGTTGACAAATCATCCAAAGGTCAAAGAGGCGGCAATAAACGCCGTTAAGAAATACGGCACTGGATGCGCTGGTTCAAGATTTCTCAATGGGACCCTCGATATTCATGTCAACCTCGAACAAAAACTTGCCCGTTTTATGAGAAAAGAGTCTGCATTAGTCTTTTCAACCGGGTTTCAGGTAAATCTTGGGATCATTTCAGCCCTTGTAGGCAAAGAAGATGTAGTTATTATTGATAAATTAGATCATGCAAGCATCATAGATGGCTGCCGACTTGCTTTCGGCGAAGTAAAAAGATATAAACATAATGATATGGCTGACCTCGAGAGGGCACTCTCAGAAAATGACGGCAGGGGAAAGCTCATTGTTGTTGACGGAGTCTTCAGTATGGAAGGGGATATAGTGAATCTACCGGAAGTCCTAAGATTGGCCGAAAAATATGGCGCAAGACTCATGATAGATGATGCGCATGGCATAGGGGTTTTGGGTAAAACAGGTAGAGGAACAGCGGAACACTTCGGGGTAGAGAATAAGGTTGACCTTTTGATGGGCACATACAGTAAATCCCTTGCCTCTATCGGTGGTTTTGTTGCAGGAGACAAAGAGGTTGTTAATTATATCAAGCACTTCGCAAGGTCATTGATATTCAGCGCAAGCCCTCCCCCTGCATCTGTTGCGGCAGTGAGTGCAGCGATTGATATAATAGAAAACGAGCCGGAGAGAATACAAAGGCTCTGGGATAATACTTACAAGATGTTAAAAGGTTTTAAAGAACTTGGTTTTGATGTAGGTGTGAGCCAGACGCCAATAATACCCATAATAGTTGGAGATGATGAGCTTGCCTTTAAGATGGTGATGATGCTGCAGCAGGAAGGAGTTTTTGCGAATGTTGCCGTTTCTCCGGCTGTCCCCCCAGGAAAGTCGCTTATAAGAACGAGTTATATGGCTACCCATACATCTGAACATCTTGAGTTTGTGCTCGCTGCATTTAGAAAGGTTGGCAAATTATTGGGTTTGATATAACCATTTAAACCTTTACCCTATTCGACGATGTCCGTTAACTCTTGCCTCCCCACAGAGTTGCGTACCAGAGAAGACTTGTTCAAGATATGCCCAATGAATCAGTTCGTATAATCGAAGTCAAAACGAAAAAAGAACTATATGATTTTATAAAGTTTCCTTTTTCTTTATATCCCCGAGACAGTTTTTATTCTCCACAGCTTATAAGAGATCAGCTTATTCACTTCTCTCATGCAAATCCTTTTTTTAAACATTCAGAAATAAAATTCTTTTTGGCATTTAAGGGCACAAAAGCGGTTGGAAGGATCAGCGCAATTATAAACTATAGACATCTTGATTTTCATAAGGACAATGCAGGTTTTTTTGGTTTTTTTGAGTCAATAAATGATGAGGCAGTTTCCTTTAAGCTGCTCGGCGCCGCCTCTGATATTCTTAAAAAAAGAAATCTCAAAATAATCCGGGGACCCATGAATTTTTCAACTAATGAGGATTGCGGTTTTTTGATTGACGGATATGATATCCCGCCAATGATAATGACTCCATACAATCCCCATTATTACAACGACCTTATGGAAAGTTATGGAATGAGAAAGGCGAAGGACCTCTATGCATTCATATATAACATTAAAGATGAATTGCCCGAAAAGGTTAAAAGAATATCTGCAATCGCTGAAAAAAGCGGTATTACTACAAGAGCCCTTGATAAAAAACATTTTATTTCCGATATGCTTGCCTTCAGGGAGGTATACAACTCTGCATGGGAGAACAATTGGGGATTCATTCCCCTCTCCGAAGACGAACTTTTTTACTCCGCAAAGAAGTTGAAACAGGTTATGGTTCCTGAATTTACAATTTTGGCATTTGATGGGGATAATCCTGTGGGTTTTATGGGGGCTATTCCTGATTATAACTTAGTTTTAAGACATATGAGAGGGAGGCTAAATCCGCTGACTATTGCGAAAGCCTTTTACTACTCAAAAAAGATTGACAGTCTTAGGCTGCTTTTGTTGGGTGTCAAGAAAGAGTTTAGGAACAAGGGAGTAGATGCCCTTATGTTCATGGAGGGATATAAAAACAGAAAAAACAAAAAGTGTCAGCAGTATAAAAAGATTGAATTTTCCTGGATCCTTGAAGATAATTACCCTGTTATAAGACTTGCTGAAATTTTTGAAGCTAAGCTTTATAAAAGATACAGAATTTACGAAAAACTTTTATAATTTTTCAGACACTGCTGCATCTAAAAATATGAAGTTTGCTTAAGGGTGTAAAGGCAGTTGAAATGCCCTCCTATGCTTTCTAATTCTTTACCTTCTATCAGCAGTTTGACATCTTCAGCCCCCGGCACATTAATTAGAATTGTCTTTAGCAAAGATTCCATTAAATAATATTCGAAAGCAGCGCTGTCTGAAAAATATCTTCTGAAATCATCTGAAAGGTCTATATAAATTATATTATTTTGATCCCTATAAATTCCAAGAAGCCTTGTATTTTTGAGCCCTTGTTTAAGATTTTGGAGATATTCCTTTATTACTTCCTCAGCTATGTTTATAGGCAGGTAATTTGTAAAAATCTTTTTTTCAGTTTCCTGTATACCCTGCTGAGAGGGGATGAATATCTTTACTACTACAGCGTGCCTGCCATCCGGCTGAATTTCAACCGTTGACTTAGTCTCAACTTGTTCGGGTTTATTTTCTGCATTTTGTGCAAAATAATACTTTGTAGCGAACCAACCGCATAAGGAGGCTATTATGAGTAGTAAAAGTGAGAAGATTATATTTTTTGGGTTCATATGCTGGAAGAGTCTCTAAGGTGTCTATTGATAAATTTTAACATTGTCTGAATTGACTGTTCAATCCAGATGCCGTCCTTGCAAACCCTTAGAATTAAAGCCAATCAACACTATATGCCGTTTGTGCCGGAATGACGCAAAAGGCTGAACTTCCTAAAACCATTAATTAGCAGGAGGGGCGGCAAGCCCCTTTATTAAACTTTTTATCAATAACTCCCTATTTTTTTTATCATATGAGAAATGATTAAAATGAGGCAATTCAATCAATAAAGCAGACGACGAAATGTTTTTAAGTATGGGCAGAGGCAGTTTCTCATGCCTTACATTAAAAGTAAAATCCTTTTGGAGTGAATTTATAAGGCTGGCAGCAATATCTTCGGATGTCTTTTGTTTTCCGTCATTACTTGACAACCCTTCTTCTTTGCTTGAATAGGTGTAAATTACGCAGTCCTGGTTGGCTGAGATATGCATACTCAAAAAAATATCATGTGAGTATGAATTGGCTAATCTAATCCTTTCATTGATTGACAATCTCTGATCAGCCTTTCTTGTAAGAACCACCCTTTTGCCTGCTGCTGTGAGAATCTGAGCCATTTCTTTTGATATGTTCAGTGCAAGATCCTTTTCGCGATTGTTTTCATCATATATGCCTTTGTCGTAGCCGCCATGCCCAGGGTCAATAACAAAAGAATTGAAGGTTTTCTTGGCAATGGGTTCAGAAGGCTGGGAAACAGTCTTCTGAGGGGCTGTCTTGGATGGAGTTTCTGCTCCGTAGTAAGCGTCAATTACTATTCTCGGGGGTGCATTGAGTCTTGAAAGTTTAAAGTTGTCGAATTTATCGATCTGTATAAGACAAAAATGGCTCCCACTCATAATCTTTAGCCCCTTTATCAACTCAATAAATCCCTCGCCTTTGATGATGATTTTTTCAGTTCCCTGCTGGGATGTTACCAGGTTAACAGGGCGTGGAAAG
The DNA here is from genome assembly GCA_036781645.1 of Dissulfurispiraceae bacterium. Lineage (GTDB taxonomy): Bacteria > Nitrospirota > Thermodesulfovibrionia > Thermodesulfovibrionales > Dissulfurispiraceae > DYHD01. The sequence goes on along the minus strand of DAIQAO010000025.1, from coordinate 4,360 downwards.
GTAACTTTGATAAGCTTCTCATTGGTTATTGTTACAGAAGAGTTTTTAGAAGTCTCCTCAGATAATGTAAAAACAATTCTGACAAAATCGGGGTGTTTCCCAGCCCTGACTAAAACCCTTTCGCCATTGAGTTCCACGCTCGCTGCAAAAAGAAAGGCTTTTATGGAGGGGGGGAACAATACAAGTAAAAATATAAGGTTAACAAGGAATAAGATTTTAAACATATAAATTAAGAATACACGAGTGAAAATGAATATTCAAAGATTCAGGTTTTATTTTCTCAAATCACCGAAAAATCTCTTTAATAGCTCTCTGCTCTCACTTTCTAAAACGCCTGAGATTACCTCTACCCGATGATTAAGCCTGTTGTCTGACAATAATTGATAGAGACTGATGGCAGCTCCACCTTTGTTGTCAGGGCATCCAAAAACAAGCTTACTTAACCTTGAATTTAAGATAGCGCCTGCACACATTATGCATGGTTCCTTTGTTACATACAGGGTTGCCTCATTTAATCTCCAGTTGCCGATTTTTAAAGCGGCTTCTCTTATAGCAAGAGTTTCCGCGTGTGCTGTGGGATCGAGAGAGGACTCCTTTTTATTGTGTGATTTTGATATTATGCTGCCATTAATAACGATAACAGCGCCGACAGGGATTTCACCTTTATTTAAGGCGATTTCTGCCTCCCTAAGGGCTATCTTCATAAAATCAATGTCTGAAGCCATTTAATCCAGCTCTCCATTCCTTCATCCGTTTTGCAGGAAAGCTCAAATATCTTTATTGATGGGTTTAAGGATGTAACATCCCTTTTAATTTTTTCAATGGAGACATCAAGAAAGGGTTTTAGGTCAACCTTATTTAGAACTATTGCAGAAGATTTTTGGAATATTAGAGGGTATTTTAAGGGTTTGTCATGCCCTTCTGTAAGGCTCAAAATCATTGCCTTGATGTTTTCACCGAGATTGAATTCGGCAGGACATACAAGATTTCCAACATTTTCTATAAAAAGGAGTTTTATTTCTTCAAGCGGCAGGTCATTAAGGACATCATTTATCATGTTTGCGTCAAGGTGGCAAGCCCCACTGGTGTTTATCTGAACAACAGGAACTCCAAGCCTGTCAATTCTTAATGCATCATCGCTGCCTGAGATATCTCCAGCTATTACACCTATTTTTTCTTTGTTTTTTAAGTGTTTGATTGTTTTTTCAAGGAGGGATGTTTTCCCTGCACCGGGAGAACTCATCAGGTTAATCACAAATGTTTTATTGGCGTCAAAAATTTGCCTGTTTTCTTCAGCGATTCTCTCATTCGCATCCAGTATCCTGGTGACAACTTTAATTTTCATCTAAACAACCTCTATCTCCTTGATGTCAAGCTCTCTGCCAGCAGTAATTTTTAATGAACTGGATTGGCATGAGGGGCAGGCTAATATGAAAACATCTTGTGTTGTAAAACTATTTTTACAATTTTCGCAATATCCGGAAAGGGGTATCTCTTCAATCAAAAGGGTTGCCTCTGCTGCGATAGTCTCTTTTTTCAAGGCATCAAAGGCAAAAAGCAAAGCCTCCAGCATAACACCAGAGGCTTTTCCAACTAAAATTTTGATATTCTCAATTCTGTTGAAACCGTTTTTTCTGCATTCTTTGATCGCCAGGGAAATCAGGCTGTCAGCAAGCGAGTATTCATGCATGATTTATGATTTATGAATTTCCTTTTCGTAAGCCTCTTTTCCAGCCTCAAAGGCTGCTGTTACGGCAGCTTTCTTAGCTTCAAGCATTTCTTTGCCCTTGTCAATTGAAGAAGACATTTTGCTTTTTGTATGCTCCATATATTCATGAGCCCTGTCGCTGATATCATCAGCCAAATCCCTTATTTTCCTTCTCGTCTCAACGCCGGTCTGAGGGGCTACAAGAAGTGCGAGTCCAGCCCCTACCATGCTACCCAAAAGAAATGACAGCAATATTGCTCCAACTCCGAAACCTTCCTCATGATGATGCATGTTGTTACCTCCTTTCCTTTAATTGTTTGATAAGCATTTCATAAGCTTCTCTGAACCCAGCCTTAAGCCCAGAGGTTCTGACGATTAGTCCTTCTCGTAAGTCCTTCACAAGCATACTCATAATGCGTAAGTTTACTACAATATCAGTTGCTGCATCTGAAAGGGCTTTTGCATTTTCTGTAACCCTCCCCACATCATCGCTTACCTTTCTTATGCTACATAGTGTCTGTTCAGCTTCAGAAATGACGGGCAGCATTTTTTCTTCGGTGGTTTTTAAAAATTCCTTCAGATTAGCGCCAATCTTTTTTAGTTCTATAAGGGCATAAATAAGAAATCCTATTGCAACTAGGAAAATAAGAACAATCATTAAAAAACCCACACTTACTATAACTAACCAAGATTGATTAATCATCAGATCCCCCCTTTTATTGAAAGTATATCACATTACAATGGGCTTTGCACAGACCTAAAATCGGCGATAGAAATGTAAAGCCTTACAAAATCAATAAGATAAAATGGGAAGGGCAGGTGAAGGCTTTTTATAATCGACGAATTTCACTTTAATTTTGTTTTATTCTTTAAAATATGCAATGCCTTTTGCCAAAGTTTGTTGAAAATGGGAGATCAATTTTTTAAGTAGCGGCTATTATGACGACTTATAAACATGCGCTAATCTTTGAAGTACTGTTAGATATGTCAGCACGAGCAATATTATCATCACATAAAAAATCAAGCCAGTAAGACAACCGATAGAGATAAGAACAATCCTTTCCGGTCTTTCCATTAAACCAACCTCGCATTTAATACCCAAACCCTCAGCCCTCGCTCTGATATAGCTAATCATAAAAGCTCCAAGCAGGCAGGCAGATGTAAGTATTATTCCCTCCAAATTATTGATAGTAGCAAAATAACAACCAATCGCAAAAAATAATAAGAAATCTGAAACTCTATCAAGTGTGCTGTCTAAAAAGGCTCCAAAATGTGTATTGGTATGGTTGCTCCTTGCAACTACGCCGTCAAGCATATCAAAAAAGCCGCCAAACAAAATTAAAAGGCCGCCTATTTTAAGGTGAAACGGGATGATAGCGGAAGCGATAAGGGTAATTAAAAACCCGGTTATGGTAAGAACATTAGGATGGATTGATAGCTTTTTAGCTAATGGTGCCAGAGGCTTATCGAGAAAATGTCCAAATTTGGCACCGAACAATTACCTCTCCCTTTTGCCGGCTATAAATTCCTCAACCATTGTTCTGGCTTCAATATCAGTAAATTGGATTTTAGGGTGTTTCATGAAGTATGCAGAAGGAGACACGAGAACGCCTGCTGTGCCCCTGTCCTTTGCAATCTTGCAGCATCTTATTGCATCTATTATAACACCTGCGCTGTTTGGCGAATCCTCCACCGACAGGCGCATTTCAAGATGTATGGGCACATTCCCAAATCCAGTGCCTTCTATTCTTAGAAAGCAGATTTTGTTGTCATTCAGCCATGGGACGTAATCTGATGGCCCTATATGTATATCTTCCGCGTCTAAAGAATGGGAAATCTGGCAATGGACTGATTTGGTTTTTGAAATCTTTTTAAGCTTCAGCCTTGAATGATTTAGCATATTAAGGAAATCCGTATTGCCTCCCACGTTCAATTGGTATGTATGGGTTATTTTTACTCCTCTATCCATGAATAATTTTGTAAGTGCCCTGTGAATTATCGTAGCGCCCATTTGTGATTTAACATCATCTCCGATTATGGGAATGCCATTTTTTTGATAAAGCTCTGACCATTCATTATCGGACGCTATGAAAACAGGGATGCAATTGATAAAACCAACTTTTGCCTGGAGGCAGGCATCTGCATAAAATTTTGTTGCCTCGACTGACCCCACAGGCAGATAATTAATCAGCATATCAGCGCCGCTTTCCCGAAGAGATTTTACAACGTTGCATGCCGGGATATCAGCAGGAATAAACCTTCTATCATCAGGGTAATCAGCCATGTGTGGGGATACACCGTCTAACAATTCTCCCATTTCAACTTTTACTGAATAATCAGGTATTTCTGGAAAAAACAATTTAGTGCAGTTAGGCTTGGCAAGAATAGCCTCTTTTAGTGGTTTATTAACTTTCCTGATATCAATATCAAAAGCAGCGACAACTTCTATATCCCCCGGAAGATACCCCCCGAGGTCAAAATGCATTAAACCTGATTGTTGGGCTCCTGGATCTACCCCTTTTAATGACTTATAATACTCGATTCCCTGAATTAGAGAGCTTGCACAATTACCTATGCCAGCGATAGCTATCCGTATCTTCCCCATGTGCTGAAACAATCTCCTCTATTTTGAAATTTTTATGCGAATCAAAC
>DAIQAO010000024.1:0-28266 GCA_036781645.1 Dissulfurispiraceae bacterium | reverse complement strand
CAAGTATAAAGAATAGACCTCGTTTCTATAAATCTTTACCGGACACTACTGATTTCCTTTATAAAATTCTCGCTGCCATATATCGCTATTCTATTCATCTCTCCCTTCATTGAACCCTTCTTTTTAATCATACCTTTTACAAATTCCCTATATTTCTTTCTCCTCTCTCCTGCGTCTTTTGAAAGGTTTTTGTAGATTGGATGTTCATCTGCAATTGGGTCTTTCTTTCCATAAGCATATGCATTATAGCTGCTCCATTGGTAATCTTTTGGTTCATCAACTATCCTTGCCCTCACAGGGTTTAGCTCAACATAGCTTCCGCAGGCAAGAAGATAATCATCCTTTGATATTAAAATGCTTTTATATCTGTCCTGCCAAAAATGCCCAATATGCCCGTGTTTATTTTTATAATACTGGATATATGAAAGGTTTATCCCCTTCATTATCTCTGAAAGGCTTCCGCCTGTTTCTGTAGTTTCAACTACAAGGTGAATGTGGTTTCTCATTAATACATAGTGGTATAGCTTTTGTCCCCCCCAATTGGCTATAAAAGTTATAGAAAAGAGCAACAGATAAAGGCAGAGCAATTAAAGGCAGAACAACAAAAGCAGGAACAACTCCAGAAACAAGCACAATTAAGGGAGGAGCAACTGCGGCAGGAACAGCTAAGACAGGAACAATCCAAAGCCGAACAGCTAAGACAGGAAAGACTCAGGCAGGAGCAATTAAGAACTGAACAGCTTAGACAGGAAAGACTGAAACGAGAACAATTGCAAAAGTTGAGCGAAGCTTCTGCTTATAGTCAGAGCGGCGATAAATACTTTAGATTAAAACAATATGGCAGGGCAATTGAGGATTTCAACAAAGCGATTGCTTTGGCCCCTGATGATGCTGCAACATACATTAATCGAGGGACTGCCTATCTTGAGAAAGGGCGTATGACAAGGCAATTGAGGATTTTACCAGAGCAATTCAGTTAGACCCTAATTACGCAGATGCATATTACAGTCGAGGTTTTACATATTTCATCAAAATGCAATTCTACAAGGCTGCTGAGGATTTTGAAAAATCTTGTAATTTGGGAAATAGTAACGCATGTAGAGAATTCAATAAATTGCGGGAATATAGATAAAACGGGCTTATACTTCTTAAGGCTCAGTCTGACAATTCTCATATGCTGGTTACTTTAAATGAAATTCAACTATGTCTTTGTCGCGAATGATATAATCTTTTTGCACCCTTTGACCGGGATATTTAGCAGAACCCCATATGCAGGCATACTTGAAATTCGCTATGAAATCTTTATGAATCCTCTCAGCAAGTTCAAGAACTGTCGAGCCTGAAGGTAGGATGAAAGGAGTTTTGAGATCGGGCTCTTTGCCAGGTTCTTTTGAATAAACTCGAATAATCTTTGAATTTTCAAACAAAGCCCTTCTTAGTTCCTCAAGTCCAGTTTTCTTCTTCGTCGAAATCCCGATTACAGGATAATAGATTCCATAAACTTCTTTTAATAGACCGAGCCCGCGTTCGGCATCAGGTAAGTCAGCCTTATTAGCTGCTATAATGGCTGGCTTTGCGGCAGGATTTGCATCAACAAGCTGAACCCCTTTTTTTAGCAAAGGAATCCTCCATTTTTCGAACTGGTCTATGATAAGCTCAGCCTGAACATCTGGGTCATCAGAGAGGTCAACTACCATGAGAATTGAGTCGGCATACCGGAATATCGAAGAGACCCAGCCGTCAGTTGATTCATTGCCTATCGGGGGGAGGTCAACAAGCTGAATCAAGATATCCTCAAAAGCCATCATCCCAGAAAGGGGTGTTAAAGTTGACATCGGATAATCCGCTATAGTAGGATTCGCATTTGTGAGGCAGGCAAGCAACGATGATTTGCCAGAATTCGCAAATCCTGCGAGGGCTGATGTCGAGGCGCCCTGTTTTTCGATATTGTATAAGTCTCCTTTGCCGGATTTCTTTTTTTTAACGGCTTCCTCTCTAAGCCTTGAAAGTTTTCTTCTTAAATCAGCCCGGAGTTTGTCAGTCCCCTTATGCTTGGGAATGGTAGCTATTAACTCTTCAAGGGCGGCGATTTTCTCAGGGTAGCTGCCTGCCTGCTTGAATCTCTCTTCAGCAGAAAAATATTCGGGCGGCAAATTCGTGGGCATGTAAAAAATATATCATAAAACAATGGATTCTTTCTTGGGTTGTCAATAAATACTATTAATCGGTGAGTTTTCAGGTGGTGGAAAGGGCTGTTTCGGGATTTTTATGATCGACGCATTTCATTTCAACTTTGCTTTATTCTTTAATAATGCAATGCCTTTTGGCAAAGTTCCTTGAAAATTCTTTTATAAGGCGTCGTATAAAAATCCTTCACCAGCCCTTCCTATCCCAAAATCAGCGATAGGATTTTTTATTTGACAATGGAAATTTCGCTCATCATTCTCGGAAGGCGTCCTTGCCTTCCTCCGAGGTTACCATCACGCCTCGCCATCGTGGTGAGTCTTTTGTGATGGTGAAAGCCGCTCAAATCCATTCTCATTGTCAAATTAGCGGTTTTCACTTTTTTTCTATCGCTGATTTTGGGTCTTGAGGACCGCGTTTACACTTTTAAGCCCTTCATGATATTATATTGAACTACTTGTTGTCTTATCTGTTCTACATGCCGGAGTGGCGGAATTGGTAGACGCAAGGGACTTAAAATCCCTCGCAGCTTGCTGTGTACGAGTTCGAGTCTCGTCTCCGGCATTAATCATTATTAGCCATTTTCAATTGCCTTTGCCAGCTTCCTCAGGATTAATATACCAGCGATTCTGGAACTTTTTAAAAGACAACGTCTCTGTCCCACACATAGCAGTCGCAACATCGCCTTCGATTTTGAGATCTTTTAGTTCAGTGCATCCCGGGCTTCTCCAGCTTGACTTTTGAGACTTTTCACCTGGCATCTTATCAAAAAAAGCGAAGAGGTCTGTTAGAAGACCGCACTGATTTACATCCTTAAATGCTACTGCGAGATGTTCACGGGCTTCCTTTTCGTCTTTTGGCATAGGTTTGGTGTCGTCTTTGAGAATCTCTTCAATTTTATTGTTTCTTGAGTACGCCCTTGAAATCAGCCTCAAAATTTTTTATCTCTTCAGAGGCTTTCTTTGCTTTTTCTTTTTCCTGTAAATCTCCTTCGGTTTTTGCACCATCTGCTCCAGCATAACTTTCTGCTGCCATCTGAGCAAAAGCCACTATCATTGAGCCTCCTGCAATCATTACCATATTTATGGTCGCCAAGTCGTCGGGAGCTATACTTCCACAAAGTTTATTAAAATCCTTTGCCTTTGCTGCATCCACAACATTTCTGAAAGCTGATTCGGGGGAGTCGAACCCTTTTGTCTGGGCTGATGCTGACGATACTAAAGCCACCATAAGAATCCAACAAACAAAATTTAAAAACCCTGTGAACCGTTCTTTTTTAAGTCTTAACAAACTAGCAACCCCCTAAAAATCTGATAAAGCAAAAAAATTTGCTCTTCCCATAATAAAATTTGAATATCGGTAACACTGAATTTATTGAAAAATTTTTTTCGTATATCCGTCTTTTCCCCAAATTCCGGATTTATTTTGACGCGCCTTTTGCTGGGCTTCGCTAAATTTCTTCACATATCTGACATTTGGCGGGATAGTAAAAACTACGGCATATCCATCCTCAATCATTCTTTCATTTATCATCCTCCCTTTTTTATCCCAGAGATAAGCAAGCAGTCTGCCATATTTGTCCCGCCTGTCTAAATCATATTCAAGATAGACGCTGCCGCCGCTTTCGTTTATTAGTTTTTTAAGATGTTTTTTTGCCCTTCTGCCCCATGGCTCGTCTCTAAATTCAGGAGCGTCAATCCCAATGAGTCTTACTTTTTCTGTTGTAGTAGCAATCCCAAATAGACTTTTAATTCTTATGCTTACCGTGTCTCCATCATGCACATTTGTAACTACAACAGGCGTCCCGGCTGTAACGGCATGAGTGAGAAAAGGATTGATGAAATAAATTATGATAAGAATTAACAAGCTGTAAAGTGTCTTCATAATCACCCATTATACTAACCTATATGGCGGGGAAATAAAAATGCCTTCTCGAATCAAGCTTTGACAAAGGTTTTTTTTAACCTTTCCGGATCTATTAATAATATTCTTTTTAACTTCGTTTCCATATTTTTGGATTTAGGAGATATTGAATGGTTCTAATATGAAAAGTGTTGTCTGCCCATATATTTTTGACATTATGCGGAAGCCTCAACTGCCGCTACTTCAAAACTAAGTATGAAGTCTCACAAAGGCTTACCCATGTGAGAAGGTGGTTCTTTGGCAAAGAAATCATGTCATATCTTTTAAAAAAACTGTCAAGCCTTTATCAATTATTTGGAGGGTGAGAAAAGGGGCATTTAGGTATTTCCAATGAAGTCACGCAAACTTAAATTCGGTGATAGAACGAAAAGGGCTTTGGAAAATCAAGAAGCCAGATAGGAAAGGCTAGTGAAGGATTTTTATACGACACCTTATAAAAGAATTTTTGGCAAAAAACATTGCACTAAGCGGAGCGGAAGCAATCTCACCTTTTATTATAAGATTGCCACGAACCCTACGGGTTCTCGCCATGACCTATAAATCAAGAGGGTTATGATCCTATCGCTATTTTAGGTAATTTGGAAGAAAGTTGTTATTAAAAGCTTCATCTTGTTATGATATTTGCTGTGGAGATGGCAAATCAAACGGAATTTACCAAAACAGATAAAGCAATTATGCAAAGGGCTTTAATACTTGCAGCAAGAGCAAACGGGATGACCAGCCCTAATCCTATGGTTGGGGCGGTTTTAGTAAAAAATGGCAGAATAATCTCTGAGGGCTTTCATAAAAAACCCGGGACTCCCCATGCAGAGGTAATTGCGATTGAGAAGGCTGGCTCTAAAGCGAAGGGCGCATCTCTTTATGTGACGCTTGAACCTTGCTGTCATGTTGATAAAAGAACGCCTCCCTGCGTTAAGGCAATCATAAATGCTGAAATAGAAAAGGTCTTTATCGCCATGACGGATCCCAATCCTAAGGTTTTCGGACAGGGGATCAAGGAACTCCAAAAAAACGGGGTTGAAGTTGCCACTGGACTGTTAGAACAAAAGGCGAGAAGGCTTAATGAAGCATATATTAAATATACAACCTCAGGAACACCTTTTGTGATTCTGAAGGTTGCTATGACACTCGATGGAAAGATCGCAGATTCTGAAGGGAATTCAAGATGGATAACCGATGAAAAAGCAAGAACTATTGTTCACAAAATGAGAAGCAGTGTTGATGCCGTTATGACTGGAATTGGCACTGTCAAGGCAGATAATCCAAGTCTTACGGTAAGGCATTATAAAAGAGACATTAAAAACCCCAAAAGGATTGTTATAGACCCCGGACTTGAGTCACCCCTTGATTATAATATTTTTAATATCCCGCCAGAGACTATTGTTGTAGCATCGAAAACCATTTTGGAGAAGGTAGGGTCTGCTTTAGAGCAGAAAAAGGATGCTCTTATTAAAAAAGGGGTTCAAGTTCTTGAATATGAAGGAGAAAAGGTGGATTTGAGCTCGCTTATGAAAAAGTTCGGCGAGATGGGCATCTGTTCATTAATGATTGAAGGGGGCTCCTCTTTGAGTGCAAGCTGTCTCAACAGTGGGATAGTTGACAAAGTGGTCTTTTTCATCGCCCCTAAGATATTGGGCGGCAGGCATTCAATCCCCGCTATTGGAGGCACCTATTCAAGAAGCCTTAATGAGTCATTAGGGATAAAGGATATCAAAATAACGAGAGCTGGACAGGACATAATGATTGTTGGTTATGTTGCATCAGCTAAAGAATAATACCCACTAAAAATTTTCATGCCATGAAAAATCCTGATAAACTTGCCGGAATTGAAATATCTTCAGAAAAAGAGGATTTGATAAGTTATTCCTTTGATTCTTCGATTACTGAAGGCTTACTACCCGTTGCCGTTGCCTGGCCTAAAAAACCCGATGATGTTGTGAGGCTGGTTAGATACGCCGATGACAATAATTTCCATCTGATACCCAGAGGAGCTGGCACCGGCACAACCGGAGCATCTGTGCCTGTCAAAGGACAATCAATTATAGTGAGTTTTGAAAAAATGAGAAGACTTTTAGAGGTTGACACCGAAAACCTGACCGTAATAGTTGAACCTGGTATTATAAACAGCAAACTACAGAGGGAATGCGAGTATTTCGGACTTTTTTATCCCCCTGACCCTGCAAGTCTCGAGATATGCACAATAGGCGGCAATATCGCCACTAATGCGGGGGGGGCAAGAGCGGTTAAATATGGGGTTACGCGGGACTATGTCATGGAAATAGAGGCTGTTTTACCTGATGGAAGTGTAGTAATGACCGGAGGCAGAACACATAAAAGGGCGGTTGGTTACGACCTCAAAGATCTCTTTATAGGTTCTGAAGGCACTCTTGGAATTTTTACCAAGATAAGATTGAGACTGCTGCCTCTTCCGCCCGATATTTTGACGCTTCTTGTATCATTTAAAAGTCTTGAATCCTCTGGCGCAGCAGTTTCACGGATTATTGCCGCAAAAATAATACCAAGGGCTATAGAGTTGATGGACAGGTCAGCGATACTCGCTGTTGAAAACTATAAACCGATCGGGCTTCCCAACGACCTCGAAGCGCTTTTGATTATTGAACTTGACGGATATCCCGCGACCATAAGGAATGAGGCAGAGACAGTTATAGATATATGCACCTCGCTGTCAGGTGATGTGAGCGTGGCTGAGGATATCCTTTCGAGAACAAAGATATGGGAGGCGAGACGTTCAATTTCGCCGGCTCTTTATCATATAAAGTCGGCGAAAATAAGCGAAGACATAGTAGTCCCGAGGAATAAAATATCCTCCATTCTCAAAGAGCTAAGGGAGTTATCGGATAAAAGCGGCGTTCAGATCGTAAGCTTCGGGCATGCAGGGGACGGCAATATACATGTTAATATTTTAGCCGATAAAGATAATGAGGAAGAGTATAGAAAAGCATTGGATTTGGTAGAAAAGGTTTTCCATGCAACAATTAGTTTAGGCGGTTCGATATCAGGCGAACACGGGATAGGATATACTAAAGCGCCATATATAGGCATGGAGATTAAGAAAAGGGAATTAGATTTGATGAGGGGTATTAAGGAATTGTATGACCCGAAGGGGACATTAAATCCCGGCAAGATTTTACTTTAACCCAAAAATTGCGATAGGATTTTTCAGGAGACATTGGCAATAGCTTTTCACTCATTCTCGGAAGGTGTCCTTGCCTTTCTCCGAGGTCACCATCACCCCTCACCATCCTGATGAATCTTCTGTGACAGTGAAAGCTCAAAACTATTCCCAATATAATATTAGCTTTTTCTATATTGTTTCTATCGCTATTTTTTACTTTAATCAGGAGATCCTTTTTGAAAAACATTGTGCTTACAGGTTTCATGGGAACGGGAAAGTCGGCGGTCGGCAGGATACTATCGGAAAAACTTTCCTATACATTTATTGACTCAGATAGCTTAATAGAAGAGGAACAGCAAGAGAGCATAACAGAAATATTCAAAAAATATGGAGAGGCGGCATTCAGGGATATCGAGGCTGAGATAATCAGCAGACTTTCTGCTCTTGAAAAAGCCGTGATATCAACAGGTGGCGGCGCCGTTCTGAGAAAAAGCAATATAGAAAATCTCAGAAAAAAAGGTGTTATAGTATGCCTGACAGCAAAGGCTGAAACAATTTTGAGCAGAGTCGAAAATAGTGATGAACGCCCCCTTCTTCAGACGGATAATCAGTTGGAGAAGATTAGAGAACTTCTTATAATCAGGGAGCCATATTATAAGAACGCCGATATATCCATTGAGACAGACGGCAAAAACCCTGAAGAGATTGCCGCTGAAATATTAGAAAATCTTGCCGAAAAAATCTGAGAAAATTCACTGCAAGCTGTTCTCGCATGGCCTTAACTTATTTGAATATACCCTCTAACATGGATATATTGTGTTAGAATATAATCACTGCTAAAATCATTTATCTTGTGCTAAGAATTGTGAATTTTCAGGGGATTAAAATTAAGTGATAGCCATAGTTGACTATGGAATGGGCAATATAAGAAGCGTTGAGAAGGGATTTCTCAGGGTTGGCGCTGATGTTGTGGTCACAGACAATCCGGCAGTCATATCGAACTCAAAAGGAATAGTTTTACCAGGAGTTGGCGCATTCAGGGATTGCATGGCAAATCTTGAGAGGCTTGACCTGCTGGAGTTGATAATAAATGAGATAGGCAAAGGCAAGCCCTATCTTGGGATATGTCTCGGGCTCCAGATCTTGTTTTCTGAATCAGAGGAATTTGGCTTATGTAAAGGAATGAACTTATTTCCGTCAAGGGTGCGCAGGTTTAAGTTCAATACAACTCATCAGTCACTCAAGATTCCTCACATGGGGTGGAATAATGTTAAGTATAACAAGAGGCCCCCTATATTCGATGAGATACCTGATAACTCATATTTTTATTTTGTCCATTCTTATTATGTATCTGCAGAAAATCAGGATTTAGTTGCAGCCACAACCAATTATGGAGTTGATTTCGCATCTGTTGTATGGAAGGATAATATTTTTGCCACACAGTTTCATCCCGAAAAAAGCCAGCAGCTTGGCATTAGGGTTCTTAAAGGGTTTAACAAAATCTGCGAGCATCACTGATGAGCAAGAGCGTAATACTCGGAACTGCCGGACATATTGACCACGGCAAGAGCGCTTTGGTCAAGGCGCTGACGGGCATAGACCCTGATAGACTGAAGGAAGAAAAAGAACGCGGCATTACTATTGACATAGGTTTTGCTAATCTCTATTATCCCTCTGACGACCTCACTGTAGGAATTGTTGATGTTCCTGGACATGAAAGGCTTATCAGGAACATGCTTGCTGGTGCTGGGGGGATTGACATGGTCCTGATGGTCATCGCTGCAGATGAAGGTATTATGCCCCAGAGCCGAGAACATCTTGCAATCTGTGAATTGCTCAAAATAAAGACAGGCGCTATTGTAATTACCAAGTCAGATCTTGTTGATAATGAATGGCTTGAGCTTATTACAGGGGAGGCGAAGGAATTTGTTAAGGGCACTTTTCTTGATGGTGCAGATATAATCCCAGTTTCATCCAAGACAGGGTATAATCTTGATAAACTTAAAGAAAAGATTAGGGAAATTTCTCTTAAAGTTCAACCCAAACTGATAGAAGGTTTATTCAGACTCCCTATAGACAGGGTTTTCACGCAGAAAGGTTTTGGCACCGTAGTAACAGGCACGATTGTATCTGGTGTAATCTCCCTTGAAGACCCGGTTGAGATACTGCCTGCTGGAATATTCAGCAAAGTTCGGGGGCTGCAAACGCATGGCAGGGCAGTAGAAAAGGCGTATGCAGGACAAAGAACAGGTATTAATCTTCAGGGTGTTGATAAAGAGCAGCTCAAGAGGGGAGATGTTGTCGTTACCCCTCAGCGTTTTCTACCCACGACTGCCTTTGATGCCAAGTTAGAACTTTTACCCGGCGCGCCAAAACTGAAAAGCCGTAGCCTTGTCCATCTCTATGCAGGCACATCAGAGACTATCGCAAGGTTGATCCTTTACGACCGCGATGAAATCCTTCCTAGTGAGTCATGCTACTGCCAGCTCAGACTACAGAATCCTGTAGTTGTCCTTGCAGGGGACAGATACATTATAAGGAGATTCTCACCCCTTGAGACAATCGGGGGTGGACAGATATTGGACCCTCATCCTTCAAAGAGAAAGAAATATTCCTCGCTGGAAGATTTAATCATTTTTGAAAAGGACTCTCTAAAAAAGAAAATTGAAACCAAAATCAAAAAGGCAGGATACAGTGGTTGCGGAATTTCAGAAATTGAAGGATGGATAAATGGGAGCATCCCTGAAATAAATCTCGCCATTAAGCAACTTCTTGCAGAAGGATTTGTTTTGAAGAATCAAGATACCTTTTTTCACAGGGGTAGTTTTAATTCCTTAAAAAATGATTTAAAAAGCCTTCTTGAGAAGTTTCACAAAGAAAATCCCCTTAAGAGAGGTTTACCCAAAGAAGAGTTGAGGTCTGTTCTGAAAACAGAAGGGAAAAGGGCAGATGCGATATTCAGCCTTATCCCTCAAATGTCCGAGATAGTGGTAGATAAGGATGTAGTGAGGCTTAGGGATTTCAGACCGTCTCTTTCTGATTCAATCGGACATTTAAAAACAAAGATACTTGATATTTTAGATAAGGAAGGGTTTCAACCCTCTTTTAAGAATGAGCTTGCCGCTAAAATCTCATTTAATGAGAAAGATACAGCAGATATTCTTAAAATACTCACACAGTCAGGCTCTCTCGTGAGAATCAATGATTCCATGTATCTGACAAAAAAACACTATGACAGTATGATTGAACTGCTTAGAAAGTTTTTCTCAAAAAACCAGCAGATGACCGTTGCTGAATTCAGAGATATACTTAATACAACCCGCAAATACGCCCTCCCCCTCCTTGAATACCTCGATTCCAATAAAATAACATTAAGGGTTGGGGAGATAAGAAAATTCATGTTAAAATAAAAATCTATGAAAAAGAAAATTGTCTGGGTTCCTACACTTTTATTGATAGGTTTTTTATTAGGCGGTTTCACTTATTACTTTTTAAGCAAAACAACAGCTCCTCAATATAAGCCCTTTATCCCCCCCCAAGTGCCTCCTCAAATACAGGAGACCAGCAGGGCATTCTCTGAGATTGTCAAGGCTGTTTCTCCCGCAGTCGTTAATATATCGAGCATAAAGACAATAAGAAAACAATCACCATCATTTGATGAGTTATTTGATTTTCTTTACCCATTTCCAGACGGAAGGTCGAGAAGGTGGAAGGAGCAGAGCCTTGGTTCAGGTGTAATTGTTTCAGCCAATGGCTACATAGTTACAAACAATCATGTAATAGAAAAGGCAGATGAAATAAAAGTTGTTTTTGTAGATAAAAGAAGTTTCAAGGCAAAAGTTGTCGGTTCTGACCCAAAAACTGATATAGCGATTATAAAAATCGAAGCAAGCAATCTTCCTGTAGTTTCGTGGGGTGATTCAGACAAATTGCAGGTGGGTGAATTTGTCCTTGCAATCGGCAACCCTTTCGGATTAAGCAACACCGTTACAATGGGTATCATAAGCGCAATCGGGAGGACGGATGTGGGAATTGCTGATTACGAGAATTTTATTCAGACTGATGCAGCGATTAATCCAGGAAATTCCGGCGGGCCTCTTGTTAACATGAAAGGGGAGCTTATCGGTATAAATACGGCTATCTTCTCGAGAACAGGGGGATATCAGGGGATAGGGTTTTCTGTTCCGAGCAATATGGTTATAAGCGTTATGGATCAGCTCATTAAAAAAGGCAAGGTCACAAGGGGATGGATAGGCGTAACTATTCAGGAACTGACCCCCGAAATTGCCCAAAAATTCGGGATGGGCACCTCTGAAGGAGTTATTGTCACAGATGTTGTAAGGGGGGGGCCCGCCCATAAGGCTGGTTTGATGAGGGGAGATGTAATTCTAGAATTCAATGAGAAAAAGATAACAGATGCAAGCCTATTGAGGAATATAGTTGCCCAGACCGAGATAAACCAGCAGATCAGGCTCAAAATATCAAGACAGGGCAAGGAAATGAATATTTTTGTCACTGTCGGCGAGCTTCCATCAGAAAGCGCTCAGGCAACACCGAGTTCATCTAATGATAGTCCTGATACAGGGTCAAATGCGCTTGCCGGAATAACTGTTATGGACATAAATCCAGCTATCGCCAAACAACTCAAAATACAAGGCGATGAAAAAGGGGTTGTAATCGTCAATATTCAACCAGGCTCATCAGCTCAGAATAAAGGACTCAGGAAAGGCGACATAATTCAGGAGATAAACAGGCAGCATATTAATAATCTCAATGATTTTAATAGAGTAACTGCACACCTTGAGTCGGGCAGCAATGTTTTGCTTTTTATAAATCGGGGGGGGAAAAAGTTTTATATTACATTAGGCTGATGGGTTTCTGACTAAAATAATTTGTTCAACAGGTTACTACGCTAAAAAAGTTGTCATTCACCAACCTGCTGGTTAAGTCAGAGGACATCTTTTTTAAATTATGCATTCTCTGATCAAGTGCTCGAATTCTATGTCAGGTTGAGCCTGTCGAAACCTGATGCTTACGTCCAGAAAATGACATTATTTATAGGTTTATCAGCACATAATTTGTAAAGGCAGGTAAAAATGTCAATTTACATCTCGAGGATTTTGATTTTTGCTCTCTTTGTTTTAGCTGGATACCTGTATGGGCAGACTCTTGACTTACCCCTTTACGGTCTCCTTGCAGGTGCAATTTTCGGGATCGTTGCCCTTTTCATCCATTCGTTACTAAATAAATTGTCTATCGGTTCTTCTTTTGGTGGCATTTTAGGTCTCGTCGCCGGAATTATTTTCTCTTATTTTTTGCTGATCCCTGTTAACGCCCTTTTACCCGATGATGAAGTTCATGGGGTAATACAATTTGTCGTAGGGGCAATCTTTGGTTATGGCGGGCTTTTTGTAGGTTTAAAAAAGGGCAGAGACCTGACGATACCCCATATAATGAGGTTGCTTCAGGGCAAGGAACCTGAAGAAGACATCAAACTTCTCGATACAAGTGTCATTATAGACGGAAGGATAGCGGATGTAATCGACGTGGGTTTCATGGTAGGCACATTCATTATACCTCAATTTATACTCCAAGAACTCCAGCACATCGCCGATTCTCCCGACCCTATAAGGCGGTCCAAAGGCAGAAGAGGGCTTGATGTATTGCACAGACTTCAGAAGGTTCCATCAATAAAGGTCAAAATCGTTGAAGAGGATTTCCCCAAGATAAAAGAGGTTGATGCAAAACTCGTTGCTTTTGCAAGACTTTTGAACGCCAAGATAATAACAAATGACTTCAACCTTAGCAAGGTAGCTCAGTTGCAGGGAGTGCCTGTGCTTAACATAAATGAGCTTGCAAGCGTCTTAAAGCCAGTCGTATTGCCAGGCGAGACATTGGGGCTTTTCATCGTTAAGGAAGGAAAAGAATACAATCAGGGTGTCGCTTATCTTGATGACGGCACGATGGTCGTTACTGAAAATGCAAGAAAATATATTGGGAAGACCGTTGATGTCGTTGTGACGAGCGTTTTGCAGACAACTGCAGGAAGGATGATATTTGCCAAACCAAAAGAAGAAGAATAAGACCGTTGCGATTATCCCTGCGGCAGGAACGGGCAGAAGATTTGGCATCGAGAGGAATAAGCCTTTTTATTCGCTCAAGGGCAAACCCTTGCTTATCTGGCCTCTCGAGGTTTTGCAGGGCCTTGACGAAATACACGAGATTGTGCCTGTTGTAAAGGATGAGGATCTCGAAATAACATCAAATCTGATTGAGCAATACGGGATTAGGAAAGTAAAAAAGATCGTGCCAGGTGGTTCTGAGAGACAGGATTCAGTTTATAATGCCATGAAAGCCCTTGAGCCTGATACCCATATTGTTCTTATTCACGACGGCGTAAGGCCCTTGCTTGATCCTGCCTTGGTCAGAAAAATGTTGTTTGAATTAAGCACACCTAGCCTCACTTTTAAAGAAGGGGGAATTGAAGGAATTATCACAGGTGTGCCTGTTAAAGATACAATAAAGGAAGTTAAATCTGTATATTCAAAAAATGGAGCAGGTCACATGTTTGTTAAAAAAACTCTCAAAAGAGATGCTTTATGGGCAATTCAGACACCGCAGATTTTTTTCTATGATAAGCTCAAAGATGTTCACGAGAAGGCGAAAAAAGATAAATTTTATGCCACAGATGATTCCGCTATGGTAGAAAACTATGGCGGCGTTATAAAAATTTTTATGGGCTCATACAAAAACATCAAGATAACGACCGTAGAAGACCTGAAACTTGCCGAGGCTTTTCTATAACATGCGGGTGGGTATAGGATATGATTCTCACAGGTTTACCGAGGGCAGAAAACTAACACTCGGTGGTGTAAACATTCCCTTCAACAAAGGTCTTGCAGGCCATTCAGATGGGGATGTGCTCTGTCATGCAATTATAGATTCTATTTTAGGTGCGCTTGGTGAAGGCGATATCGGTCTTCATTTCCCAGATACAGATGCAGCATGGAAAGACGCATCAAGTATTATGCTTCTAACTAAGATTGTTGAACTTGCAAGAAAAAGGGGATTTGAATTAGTCTGGATTGATACAGTTATAATCGCAGAAAGCCCTAAGATAGCTTCATATACAGCTTCAATGAAAGAAGTTATTTCGCATTCCGGCATTTCCCCTTCAATTATCAGTATAAAGGCAAAAACTAACGAAGGCATGGGCTTCATAGGAAAGGGAGAAGGGATCGCAGTTCACTCTATCTGTTTGCTAAGGGGCTTGTCATCATGACTTTTATGATTAAGGGCATTTTTTTAGTCGCCGCATGCATAATTGTCATTTTAACTTTTTCTTGCGGCAGGAAAGGGAGTCCTACTCTTAAGGCATACGAAAAGCCAGTATCTCCTTTCAGTATTACAACATTCCACCGCGACGGCGGGATTTATGTCTTTTGGCAATACCCGCCTCAGGAAAGATTGAAAATCAAGGGGTGTCAGCTTCTTAAATCAGACGATGGTGGAAGGAGTTTTAAGGAACTGGTTTTTCTCAAACCCGATGAACTTGAACACTCTGACAGGGATTTTATAGTAGGACATGACTATCATTACAAGCTCAGATGCATAAGCCTTAGGGATGTGTTCAGCGATGATTCAGTTATTATCAAAATTACCCCCCAGAGCCCACCTAAAAAACCAGAAGATATATCATATGTTATAAAAAACGACTCCCTTCAGATTAAGTGGAAGATTCACCCCGATGTGAAGGCTAACATCTATAAAACATTTCAGAAGGGTTCATACCCGCTTTATCCCATAAATACTGAGCCTCTAACCGATAATTTCTTTTTTGACAAACTTGAAATTTCAAGACCTGTTTATTACACAGTCAGGCTGTTACGGGGGACTGATACAAGAGACGAGGGGCCTCCTTCGGATGAACTCGAGGTTAATCCCGCCTTCTTCGTGCCGTCCAGCCCTTCGGGTTTGAATTATGCACCCCTTGCAAAAAAGGTTTATCTACTCTGGAAGGAAAATCCTGAGAATTGGCTAAAAAGTTACAGGATTTACAGGAAGAGACCTAACGACGATAAATTCACTTTAATTGGCGAAACGGCAGCCCCTGTTATTATAGATGCTGACCCCCCCGCATCAAAAACATCTTATTACGTAACAGCCCTTGGGCCTCAGGCTGAGAGCGATCCTTCAGAGACCATCGAGATTACCCTTAGCGAGGAAGATTGAGATGGACAGAATAATACTTGGACATGGGAGCGGCGGCAAATTAATGCGAGATTTGATTAAAACCCTTTTTGAGCCTGAATTTGGGTTGAGCAATCTAGGTGATTCTGCCGTCATTTTTGATTCAGATTTATACTCAGACAACAAGGGCTTCAGGCAGGCGTTTACGACAGATTCATTTGTAGTATCACCGATTTTTTTCCCCGGCGGTAACATAGGGGAGTTGGCTGTGAATGGGTCTGTCAACGATCTTTCTGTTGTCGGCGCCATTCCATTGTATCTGTCTGCGGGCTTCATATTAGAGGAAGGATTCCCCTTTGATGACCTCAAAAAGATTGTTAAGGCAATGGCAGAAGCCGCAAAAAGGGCAGGGGTAAAAATAGTTGCCGGCGATACGAAGGTTGTAGAAAAGGGCAAGGCAGATGGTTTATTTATAAATACAAGCGGCATAGGCATTATACCAGAAGGCGTTAATCTCGGTTCTGAACGCATAATGCCAGGGGATAAAATAATAGTAAGCGGTCTTATCGGCGAGCATGGCATAGCGGTGCTGTCAAAAAGGCACGGGCTCTCCTTTGAGCCACCTGTATTGAGCGACACAGCCCCGCTAAATGGCCTTGTGCAGCAGATGCTTAAATACAAAGGTGCTATAAAAATGATGAGAGACCCTACAAGAGGAGGGGTAGCAAGCGCTCTGAAAGAGATAGCTCTTGAATCTAGACTTCCTTTAGTTATATATGAGGAATCTCTGCCTTATTCATCAGGCGTGAAAGGGGCTTGTGAATTATTGGGAATTGATGTTCTCCATGTTGCCAATGAAGGCATACTTATAGCCTTCGTGTCTCCCCAGACATCTGATGCTATTCTTGATATAATGAAAAATAACCCCTTAGGACGCAATGCTGCCATTATAGGCGAAGTAGCCGAACATGATCCTAAATTAGACGGAGCTGTTATGCTTAGGACATCCATAGGCGGCACACGGATTGTAGATATGCCTTATGGAGAGCAATTGCCAAGAATATGCTAAAAAGAAAATATACGGAGGATAGAATATGCGTATGATAATATTTACCTTAATATTTTTTCCTATTCTATTTTTTTCATTCGTTTTGCCTGCCCAAGGTTCGATACTGCTTGACAAGGTTGTAGCTATAGTGAACAAAGAGGCGATTACTTGGAGCGACCTCTATAAGGCAATGGAATTTGAGATTGCCGAGTCGGGCAGGAATCTGAACGATGACGAGAGAAGGAAGTTTTTCAAAGAAAATGAAACGCCTTTTCTGGAAATCCTCATTGATATGAAGCTCCAGCTTCAGGAAGCACAAAGAACAGGAATTTTTGTCAGCCCCGACGAGGTAGAAAGGGCGATAAAAAGCATAAAAGACAAATATTCAATGACAGATGAAATATTTATTCAAACCCTTAAAAAAGAAGGTTTTACACTCGATGAGTATAAAAGGAAGCTCAATGAAAAAATAACAGTAGGGCGGCTGATTGATCAGGAAGTAAAAAGCAGGATCCTTATAGACGAAGAAACCATAACTAAATACATCTCTCAGCACAAAGAGCTTTCTGGACAATACGAAGGCTATAACCTGAGTCATATTTTTCTAAAAAAAACGGCAGATAGAAACGCTGACGAAGTAAGGGCTCGTCAGATATACAACAAATTAAAGGCTGGCGAGGCATTTTCTAATATGGCTGCCCAATATTCAGAAGATGCTACGGCACCTGCAGGCGGAGAACTCGGATTAATCAACAGGGCAGACCTGTCAAGGGAGTTTTTAGAGGCTATAAGCAAAATTAAAGTTGGAGAGATAAGTGAACCATTCTGGACAGACAAAGGGATCCATATTCTTAGATTGAACACTATTGTATCTACTGAAAAATCAGCGCAACTCAGGGAGCAGGTAAGGCAGAAGCTTGGTGAAGAAAAATTTATGAAGGTTTATAAAAATTGGCTCAAGGGGCTAAGAGAGAGGGCGTATATACAAATACTCATCAAACCTTATTAATACAACAAATAGCAAAAGAAATTCTCTGTGGAATCCTTCGCTGCAACTAAAAGAATTCGGAATATCTCAGTTTATAGAGGGTTGCATTTTAGAATGGCAAGTTGGGGTTTGGAACCCTTTACTTAAATAATGGGAAAGCAAGGGGACTCAATTAAAACTAAGGCATTCCAACCCCCGCAATAACCTTGTTGCAATTGGAACATTGTGAGTTTTTCATCCTAATTTTTTTAATTGTGTAGCCAATCCTTTCTATAACTGTCTGTTTACAGGAGGGGCAATAGGTATTTTCGCCACCCTCGCCGGGGACGTTACCTATATAAACATAATTTAGTCCCGCCTTTAATCCAATTTCTCTTGCCTTGCGTAATGTTGCAAGAGGTGTTCTTGGCTGATCTGTAAGGCGGTATGTCGGATAAAATTGGCTTATATGCCACGGAATGTTGACATCAACGGATTTGATAAATTCAGCAGCCCATCTCAAGAAATCATCAGAATCATTGTAAGTCGGGATTACCAGAGTGGTTACCTCAACCCACACTCCCAGTTCCTTCATCAATTTAATCGTATCAAGAACAGGTTGAAGTCTGGCGCCTACTATCTCCTTATAGAAATTATCATCTCCTTTAAGGTCGATATTATTGGCGTCAAGGTATGGCGCTATTGCCCTGGCTGCCTCAGCAGATGTGTAACCATTACTGACAAAAACATTTTTGATACCCTTTTCATAGGCGAGCTTGGCGCAATCATAAGCAAATTCCATAAATATAGTCGGTTCAGTGTATGTATATGATATGCTTTCACAGTTTCTTAGTTCGGCTTCTCTGACTACTTCCTCGGGAGTTGCATCTTCGCCCGGGATGTATTGATATGTCCTGACATGTTGAGATATCTGATAGTTCTGGCAATGGCGGCATTTGAAATTGCAGCCTGCTGTTGCTATTGAAAAAGACCTTGAGGCGGGATAAAAATGAAATAAAGGTTTCTTCTCTATCGGGTCAATATGTTTTGCAATAAGCTTTCCATATACCAGGCTGTATAGTTTTCCAGCATGGTTTTCTCTAACGGAGCAGATGCCTCTCTTGCCCTCAGAAATGAGGCAACTGTGAGCGCAAAGATGACATCTGACCTTGCCATCTTCGGCCTTTTCGTAAAACAACGCCTCTTTCATGAATTATTCAGCTTTTTGGGGGATGCACGTCTTCCTGTTTTCTTAGTGGCAGCTTTCTTTTGAGTGGTTCTTGCACAAGTTTTTTTAATTTTTTCCTCTGCAGGAGCAGGGGGTTCCGCAGACTCCAAAGCTCCCTCCGAAAGGGCTGATTCAGCAGGTTTTGGTATATTATATTTCTCCATCACTATTCTCTCAGCTTCGAGCCAGTTGTCCATATCCCTGCCGGGGATGCACCCGCTTTTAACGAAAAGTTCATATGCAAGTTTATTTATTTCTTTTTCCAGATCCATAAAATCCTCCTCCTGTTTCTTAAAATATATATTTATTATATCATGTCTATTTTAATTTTTAGGCAGGGTAAAGTAAAAAGTGCTCCCAATTCCAGGGGTGCTTTCAACCCAGATTTTCCCCCCATGAGCTTCGACTATAGTTCTGGCTATCGCCAGCCCAAGCCCTGAGCCCCCTGTTTCCCTGCTTACACGGTAAAAGGCATCGAATATGAACGCAAGGTGTTCTTCAGGTATGCCGATGCCTGTATCGCTTATTTGAACCAGAAGATCCTTTTCCCTGTTCAAGACTCTTATTAAAACAGTACCCCATTGATTTGTATATTTAACGGCATTATCAAGCAGATTTGAAATAACTCTATTAATCATGGCGGAGTCGGCGCTGATGGTTTTAGGCAGATTGTCATCGTATCTGAGGTATATCTGGATATTCTTTTTCTCTCCTTCAATCTTTATTGCCTCCACCTGTTTCTGAAAAGTGCTGATTATGTCCAGCGGAGCCTTAGAAGGTTTGCATTCCTTTGCCTCAAACCTTGAAAATTCGAGAAAGTCGCTTATGAGCAGCTGTAATCTATTCAGTTCTTCTTTTTCTAATTCAAGGTATTCTTTTTGAGTGTCCGTAAGAGGTCCAGCCTTATAAGTTAAAAGGCGCTGTAAAAAGCCTTGAGCTACTATAATGGGATTTTTCATGTCATGGGCAAACATGGATAAGATATTTTTGCGCTCCCTTTCTAATTTTATTGATTCGGTAATATCCTCAAATATAATGACTAGTCCGCCTGAAGGATCTTTGAAGGGGCTTATATTTACTCTGAATGTCTGATGTGTGTGCGAATGGAGGATTATCTCTTTTTGCTCATGCTCAATCAGCGAGTGACCTGAAAGCCATGGTAAAAGGCGAGTTATGGGGGAGTTGATTGCCGCAGGTTTACGTATATTGGTTATCAACTCCATAGCCCTGTTCCAGTATTTTACTTTTAAGTTCGAATCAATTGTGGCAACTCCAATAGGGGCGCTCTCTATTATATTTTCAGTGAAATCCTTGAGGTATGAAAGTTCTCTGTTAGCATCTGAGAGTTCCTGCCGAGAAAGCCTGAGACTTTCTGTAATATTTTTAAGGGATTCTGAGAGTTCATTTCTGTCATGTTCGCTTAGGATAAGCCTGTTTTCAAAAATAATCGCTGCCATAGATGTTCCAATAGCGCCGGATAGTATCTTTTCCGCTTCATTTCTCAACTCAACAAGTTCGGCAGAAGTAAGCTCGTCTCTTTTTTTATTCATGGCAGATAAGAAGGAATCTATCGCCTTTTGTGATTCAACTTTTCCAAGATATTGTTCAAGGATGTCCTGAATATCATTAATATTATAAGAAACAGCGGGGGCAAACTGCCTTGTTCTGTCATAAGACTCAACGAAAATATAGGACTGCATTTCTTCATCCTTTGTCTGTCTTGTAAATATTGATACCCCTATAAATAAAACGAGGTTAAAGAGCAGTGTCCAGAAAGCGGCGTGTGTCCATTTTCCGAGCCCGGTAATCCCGAAAAGGCTTCTTACATTGAGAATTTCTGACCTGGTTAATTCAAAAATGATGCTATGCCTTGGTATAAGTCCTGCCTCTATGAAAGCTGGCACGATGAGCGTATAAAACCATACGATAAAGGCAGCGACTATGCCGGCAATAGCGCCCTTTTTTGTCCCACCTTTCCAGTATAAGCCTATCAAAAAGGGAGGCGCAAAAATAGAGACAGCAACGAAAGACTTAAGCCCCATATCCACAAGGGCATAAAATCCACCAATTGTTACGGCGCTTAAGTAGCCCAAAAAGACTACTACTATAATTAGAAATCTTTTAATGTTGAGAATGATGGCTGGGAATTTAGGAGACTTCTCAAATTTCATTAGAGCAGGCATCACTATGCTGTTCATTACCATAGCGCTCAGGGCAAGAGATTCAACAATTACCATAGCAGTGGCGGCGGAAAACCCACCGATAAAGACAAAAAGCGAGAGATATCTTTCACCATGACTCAATGGAAGTGTAAGCACATAATAGTCAGCCTCTGAGGGATTGCCTATTACAATCAGTCCGCCATAGGCTATCGGCAAAACAAAGAGATTTATCAAGAACAGATAAAGGGGGAAAAGCCATGCAGCCTTTGTTAGGTGGTTAACATTGTAATTTTCTACAACCGCCATATGGAATTGCCTTGGCAAAAAGATGATTGCCATCATAGAAAGGTAATTGAGGGCAAACCATTCCGTATATCCAATACCAGGCGAGAAAAGATGCTGAAGCCGGTGTTCTTTCATTTTTTCCACAATATCACCGAATCCTTCAAAAAGAGTGAAAGTAACGAAGAAGCCAACGAAAATTATTGCTGCTAGTTTGATGATAGACTCAAAGGCGACTGCAAATACCAATCCGCTCTGTCTTTCAGGGGCTACAAGCGTTCTTGCCCCGAATATGATTGCAAATGCCGCAAGGATAAAGGTAATGAAAAGACCGACGGCAGCGCCCTCGCCTTCTTCTCCTGTAATCAGTGAGAAAGTCCCTATAATCGCCTTAAGCTGAAGCCCTATGTAAGGTATAATTCCTACGACCATAATAATCGCTACTATAGCAGCTAAGGGAAGGGATTTGCCGTATCTTGCCCCGATGAAATCAGATATTGTGGTAATCCTATTTGCCTTGGCGATGGTGATAATCTTTTTTAGAATGATAAGCCATAAGACCGCCATCAAAGTGGGACCGAAATAGATAGTGAGAAAATTTAACCCGCTTGTAGCGGCCTTACCGACGCTTCCATAAAATGTCCAAGATGTGCAATAGACGGCGAGAGATAAAGAATAGACATAAGGGTTATTTACAATGCTTTTGCCCTGTTTTTCCCTTTTCTCAGCATAATATGCGAGCCCGAAAAGCAGGAGCATATAGCAAGAGACAATAAAAATGAGGCTAACTGTAGTAAACATAATAGTATTTCACTATCTCGCAGATAGTATCTTGAAGTAAAAGAGAATAATACGCTGCCATTTAAAAAGCCAATGGACCTTCAAAACAGACATGGTCGGGTATAATAATATCTTTATAATATCATTGATTAAGGATGATATCAAAATCAGGGCATACAATGACAGATTTGAGCTTTAGGTTGATGGGAATATTCTCAAGTCTTTATTCCTTTTACGGACCTCAGAAATGGTGGCCTGCTGAGACGCCTTTTGAGGTGGCAATAGGGGCTATACTTACCCAGAATACAAACTGGTCAAATGTTGAAAAGGCTATACGGAACCTCAAAAATAAAAATTTGCTCAACCTTGAAGGGTTGAATAATATACCAATAAAGGAGCTTTCTCAACTCATTAAACCTTCAGGCTACTACAACATTAAAGCGAAAAGGATCAGGGCTTTTTTGGATTTTATGGTTGACAATAATTACAGAAGCATCGAAGGGCTTAAAAAGCTTGGGACTGATAGTCTCCGTAGAAAAATTCTTTCTGTTTATGGGATAGGGCCAGAAACTGCCGATTCAATCTTGCTTTACGCCCTTGAAAAACCTGTTTTTGTTATTGATGCATACACAAAAAGGGTGCTTTCAAGGCATGGTATAATGAGCATGAAATCATCTTATAAAGATTTTCAAGATTTATTTCACAGCGAGTTAGCCCATGATTTTCGCTTATTTAATGAATATCATGCATTGTTTGTTAGAGTCGGCAAGGACTTCTGCAAATCTAAGCCTACTTGCGGCAGTTGCCCTCTATATGATGACAAATCTCAATATTCCATCGGGCATGAGACTGAAAAATAATTACGGACGCGAAATGTCCAGAATACAGCATGGTGAGCCATCATGTATAGTTGTTCTGATGGATACTTGAGCATTGGTTAATTCTTTTATTATTGCAGGGGTAATTCCGCATATTTCTCTGTAAAGTCTTGATGTATTGCGATATACGCAGTTGTAATTAGATAGAACATATCCATTAGGTTTTTTTTCAAGACATGCAAGATAGCCCTCGGTGTTGAGATAGTCGGTAAAACGTTTCATGGATTCATCAAACGGCAAACCCGAGAGATTAAGTTTCTCCTTTATCTCCCCTGCCCATCTCAACGCAAGAGAACTCAGTATCTGCTGAAATTTCTCAGAACCTTTGGTAGAGATAGGGGCATTTTCCCATGCCTCCCAGTCATATGTAAGAAACTTTAATTTTTCTGTGCCGTCAAGCAGTATTATTTCCTTTATTATTTCGTTTAAAAGATAATCGTATTTCTTGGTGAAATAAATTTCTGCATCCTCGCTGAGTTTATAAATCTTGAGGGGTCTGCCTTTCTTTTGCCTTAACCATCTGAATGTGACAAGATTTTCCTTTTCAAGTAAAACCATATGCCCTCTGACAGCATTGGTAACTATATTTAATTTCTTTGTTAGCTGAGATATGGAGGTTTCGCCTGACTTTTTTATTTCGGCTAAAATCTCTCTTCTTGTGCCTGAAATATCAATCAAAGTAGCTCCTCATAAAATTAACTTTATTTATTTGCATAATTGTAACAGAAGTTATTACTCTTAAACAAGGGTTATTTTGTTTAAACAATTAAAATATAAAAAAGTTAAAAATCCTATGATATTGAAAAAAATATCTCAAATAAGGATAATGAATTTTGGCACAAATTTAATTTAGAGGGTTGGAGAATGAATATTTTTGTTTCTGGCTCGCTTGCCTATGACAGGATTATGGCTTTCCCAGGAAGGTTTTCAGATCACATACTGCCTGACAAAATACATGTCCTGAATGTATGTTTTACTGTGAACGGCATGGTTGAAAAATATGGGGGGACTGCAGGTAATATTGCTTTTAATTTAACGCTTCTGGAAGAGAAGCCATTGATAATTGCGGCTATTGGCAAAGACTACAAGAACTATTTTGACTGGCTCAGTCAGCATAATATATCCACTGAGGGAATAAAAATAATAGAGGACGAATTTACAGCCAGTGCATATATAACAACCGATAAAGCTGACAATCAAATAACAGGCTTTAATCCCGGCGCTATGAAATACCCGACCGATTATGAATTTAATCATGATGCATTAACAAACTCTATAGCAATCATATCTCCAGGTAATCTTCAGGATATGATCAGGTATGCAAACACTTTTAAACAAAAAGGGATAAAATACATTTGTGATCCCGGGCAATCCCTCACTCAATGGCATAAAGAGGCGCTTATTCAATGGATAACGGGTTCCATGTTGCTAATAGCGAATGATTACGAACTTGAACTAATTATGAAAATCTCAGGGCTTGATAAAGTAAGGCTGCTGAGTAATACTAAGACCATAATAACAACGCTTGGAGAAAAAGGTTCTCTCATTAGCACCATTGAGGGCGATGCCGAAGTACCGGCAGCAAAGGCATCAAATGTTGTAGACCCGACAGGAGCAGGTGATGCATACAGGGCAGGTGTGATTAAAGGACTTGTAATGGGCAAAGATATTCAGACATCAGCAAAAATGGGGGCGGTATCCGCCACTTATGCAGTTGAAAAACACGGCACTCAAGAGCATTTTTTTACGTATGGGGAGTTTCTTGAAAGATATAAAGCCAATTTCGGAGAGCTTGAGTAAGAGACATAATGTTAAGCTTCAGACACGGCATTTACGAAGATTAGCGGGAAATTAATGATTGTTACCTTTTAATGAGTTTATTTTAAAGGATAGATGCATCAATATGAAATTTCAAATCTCATCTTTAACCAATAGAGAATAGCATGATTAATGAAAAAGCCCTCAAAGAATATCTTCTCATTCAATTTCCTGATGCATCGGGCGTAAGCATAACTAAGGTCGGCGCAGGAGTTCAGGGTGCAGGTTTTCTTATAGAAATATCTTTTGAACAAGACGTTAAATCATATGTAGTAAAAGGGCTTTTCCCTGAAGGGCTTGGACATGATTACCCCTCAGACAGGGCTGCCGTTTTTCTTCTCGACCTCGACGAATATAAAACCCTCCCTCGCCATGTTCATGCTGTTGATGTGCTTGCAGAGTTGCCTGACGGCTCTATAAAATCGATTGGTGGCGGGATGGAATATTATCTACTTATGGAGAGGGCTCAGGGAAGGGATTATTTTTCTGACTTGAGAGAATTATCACGCAAACAAAGACTCGAAAAAAGCGATATTGTGAAGATAAAATCAATGGTTTCATATCTCGCCGAGATTCATTCGATTAAAAAAGACTCCCGCCATCTTTACTGGCGCAAAATAAGGGATACGATAGGTCATGGGGAATGTTTGATGGGCGTTTTCGATACCTATCCTGACGGTTTGTTAAGTTATGCAGAGATGGCTGAAATCGAAAAATTGTGCATAGACTGGAGGGCAAAATTGAAGCTCAAAACGCATCGGCTTTGCCAGATACATGGGGATTTCCACCCCGGAAATATCTGGTTTAAAGAGAATGCATTCACAGAAGCCGATTTTATCCTGTTGGACAGGAGCCGCGGTCCGTGGGGAGACCCTGCTGATGATATAACCGCCCTGACAATCAATTATATCTTCTTCTCTCTGATTTATTTCAGCGAGGTAAGAGACGCATATCTTGAGGCTTTAAATCTATTTTTCAGCGAATATATCGCGATAACCGGTGATGAAGAGCTATTTGAAGTCCTCGCCCCATTTTACGCCTTCAGAGGTGTGGTGGTCGCAAATCCGCTTTTTTATCCTGATGTTAAATTGGAGATAAGAAGGAAAATATTCCGTCTTGTTAAAAACATACTGAATCAAGAAAGATTTCAAATAGATATGATAAATGAATATATGAAATAAGGGGATTATAAATGAAAGCTTTGATACAGAGGGTTTCAGAGGCGTCTGTAAGGGTTGACGGCAATATAGTAGGAAGCATTGAAAAAGGGATACTTCTTTTCCTGGCTGTAGAAAAGGGGGATTGCCTTAAAGATATCGATTTTTTGGTAAATAAAATTATTAAACTTAGGATTTTTTATGATGCCGAACACAAGATGAACCTTAATATTATGGATGTAAAAGGAGGGATTCTGGTTGTCTCACAATTTACCCTCTCAGGAGATTGTAGAAAGGGGAATCGCCCCTCCTTCGACAGGGCAGAAACCCCTGTAAGGGCAAAGGAACTCTACGAAACTTTTATTGAAAGGCTGAAGACATCAGGCGTGCCTGTCCAGTCAGGACAGTTTGCTGCATACATGAGGGTAAGCCTTATAAATGATGGTCCTGTTACATTTCTAATAGAGTCGCCGAAATGAATACACTATTCAAACTCTTTCAAGAATTTGCCAGTAAGAACGGGATAGAGAACACCTCTTTTCTCGTCGGAGGCACCGTAAGAGACCTCCTTTCTGATATAGCTATTCACGATTATGACATAGTAATCGAACACAATGCAGTTGATATGGCGAGGGCTTTTGCAGATCAAATAGGAGCATCTTTCGTTGTCCTGGACAAGGACTTCGGTATTATAAGGGTGGCAAAAGATAAAGAATTTATAGATATTTGCACCATGAAAGGCAAATCTATCGAAGATGACCTTTCTCAGCGCGATTTCACTATTAATGCAATGGCTCTTAATCTGGGGGTATTTAAGGGATTAACCAGCGCCAAAAGCACTTCTCTGGCTCCCTATGTTATAGACCCCTTCGATGGCATACAAGACCTAAAGTTCAGCTCAATACGAATGGTATCTGAGAATAATCTCGTTAGTGATCCTTTGAGAATTCTTAGGGCATACCGGTTTGCATCTGTCCTCGGTTTTTCCATACACAAAGATACATCAAAGGCAATACGCAAATATGCACCTCATATATCAAGCGTCTCTGTCGAGAGGATTACTGAGGAATTAAGACATATTCTCAAGGTGAATTTTTCCTGCAAGACGATTTTTGAAATGCAAAATTCCGGATTGCTTTTGGGCATTTTCCCTGAGCTTCGTGATATTTTATATGAGCAATTGCTTCATACTATTCAATCCTGTTCTTGTGTGGAGAACATTTTAAATAAGTTACCTCTTTATTTTTCATCCCATGAGGAATATTTTGGAGGATATTTTAAAAAGGCTTACAGAATCATCTGCCTTAAATTGGCAGTCCTTCTGCGGGAAGGGAATTTAGCAGAAAGGGCTGCTATCCGACTGAAGATGTCAAATAAGGAAATCGAGTTTATCAGGATGATTATAGAATGCTATAGCAAACTTATGATGCTTAAGGATGCAGATAAAACCCTGAAAATTGATTACTTGATAGAATCAGGCGATGATATATATCCTTTATTAATCTTCGTTTTAGCTGTAGATATAACCTCTCAACAAGACGCAAGACGTACTGTGCAATTTTGTAACGAAATGCTCAAAATATATCATAGTGAGATAATGCCTAAGAAAAAATACCTGCCAATCCTGACAGGGGATGACCTGATAGAGAAGTTTCATCTCAAGCCTTCACCATTTTTCAGCAAAATGCTTGGCAGTATAGAACGCCTTTTCCTGCATGGCTTGATTAATTCAAAGGATGAGGCAATGATTGCTGTTGCAGAAATGCTAAAAAAACAGGATAAACAATAAAGTCAAATTAAAAGGGCTCCTTAGCGGAGCCCCAAATTGCTAAATTTTGGATACATTCTTGGCTTTTTTGCCGCGGTCTCCATCCTCGATATCGAACTGTACTCTCTGACCTTCAGTTAATGTCTTGAATCCGTCGCCCTTAATGGAAGAGTAATGAACAAAGACATCAGGACCATTATCCTGCTGAATAAAACCATAACCCTTAGACTCATTAAACCACTTAACCTTTCCCTCAAAAGGCATACTGCTAAAACCTCCTTCTAATTCTGGACAACCAGTTACTAAAACAAGACCCTACGATCTGGAAGCTAATTCTATAACATGTTAAAGCAAAAGTCAATAATTTTTTTCACCCATTATCAAGCCAAATATCTAATAACTAATTCGGCTTTATCATTCACCATAGGAGTTATTCATGTGTTTTGGCAAAACTTGATACTGTTAAGTCTTTTATGCAAATTCTTTCAGTGGTTTTATTCTCAATGGTTTTCATTGTTCCTAATTAGGCGGCAGTACTGCCAAGTTTAGACATCTTTATCCCTGCAAGTATCGCCCTCGCCTCTTTTGTCATATCAACCCCATACCACTTCAATTCTTTTATCTGCCAGTAAACCACTGTCAATGCCCGCTCCTCATCCTTGAATCTTCCTATTCCGTCCGTCCTTCTTCTGACTTCCCTAAAACTCCTTTCTACAGCATAGGTCGTTCTTATCCGCCTAAAAAG
>DAIQAO010000023.1:0-28442 GCA_036781645.1 Dissulfurispiraceae bacterium | reverse complement strand
ATGTTGTTTTTGCGCCATCATAATTTTTGGGCCAATAAGCCAAATACTTTTTATTTTTGGTGATATAAAAAAGTTGTTCTGGTGTTGCGAATTCTAAAGATTTAATAAAGAAGTCTTTTTCTTGATTTTGATTCCAAAGTGTTGGCATAGTTTTATTTTATTAACTCCTCAATACTAACGCCAAGAGCTTTGGCTATTTTTGCCATAGTTTGAACACTTGGCCTATTTACCGTTCCGCTCTCAACCTTCATAAGAGTTGTGTATTTAATATCTGCCTTCTTGGCTAAATCGTCTTGTGTTAAGCCAAGTTTAGCCCTTAATTTTTTGATATTTTCGCTTATAACTTTTCCACTTGTCATACTAATAAAGTTTTGGTTGTATAATAGTACAATGATAATTTTACATCCAATATTATATAAAAATATGAATTCTATCAAGGAAAAGAAAAGCCCACTTCTAGCCCAAAATAAAGTTCGAGCCTGTTAATGGAATCGGTTTGGATTTTTTTCAACTGGCGGAGGAGGAGGGATTCGAACCCTCGATGGAGTTGCCCCCATAGCGATTTTCGAGACCGCCCCATTCAACCTCTCTGGCACCCCTCCTATTGCAGCCTCTCCCTTAACTCCCGTGAACGGTAAAACTCCTTTTTAAGCCCCTCTATATCATTTGCCAATAAAAAACCTTCTATCTTTGAAACATTTTTCTTAAAGACCTCAATCATTTTAAGTAGATTTTCTTTATTGAGCAGTGCAATATCGCTCCAGAGTTCAGGAGGACTTATGGCTATTCTTGTCATGTCTTTGAATCCCCTGCCCGCAAATTTCATAAAATTTTCGTCGATGTCTCCTACTGAATTCACCAATGCAAACGCTACAATATGAGGCAGATGGCTCACAATGGCATAAACTTCATCGTGCAGATGGGGATCCATTAGTTCAACCCTGCTGCCAAGGGATTCCCATAGCCGGCATATTTGCTCAAGCGAAGCAGAATCAGAATTTTTGGTGGGCGTTACAATGCACAAAGAGCCTTTAAAAAGGTCGTTTCTCGCATTCTCAGCCCCAGATTTCTCGCCTCCGGCAATAGGGTGTGAACCGATGTAGTAAGCACCTTCGGGCATTCTTGATTCGATATCATAAACAAGCTTGCCTTTTACGCTGCCAAGATCAGTTACAAGAGCTCCCTTTTTGATAACTTCACTTATTTCAGTGATAATTTTTTCAAAAACTCCAACAGGCGTTGAGAGAACGATAAGGTCGGAATTGCTGCATACCTCTTTTAAATCAAGGCTGAATTTATCTATTATCCCTTTATCTTTTGCATCTGCAAGATTTCTTATATTTCTTCCATAGCCATAAATAATCTTACACAACCCAGATTTCTTCATGGAAAGCGCAAAGGAACCTCCTAAAAATCCAACACCTATAATAGATACCTGCTCGAAGGCACAATCCTCCCTGAACATTTATTTAATGCAGCTTAAAGTTCTCAATGCAACAATTTACATCTCCCTGCCGATTGCCTCTGCTATAGGCTTTAACTCACTCATTAACTTGCTGAAAGAAGACGGTCTGAGAGACTGCTCGCCATCTGAAAGAGCTTCCTCTGGATTTGTATGGACCTCTATCATGAGGGCATCAGCGCCTGCTGCTATTGCAGCCCTTGCCATAGGCGCTACCAAATCTCTCTTGCCAACTCCATGGCTTGGGTCAACAACCACAGGCAGATGGGTCATCTGCTTCAAAACCGGCACAGCGCTCAAGTCAAGCGTATTTCTCGTGGCAGTCTCAAATGTCCTGATACCACGCTCACAAAGCATTACATCCTGATTTCCCCTTGACATGATATACTCAGCGGACATCAACCATTCCTTGATAGTCGCAGAAAGCCCTCTTTTCAGCAGCACAGGCTTATTTGCCGACCCAGCCTCAAGCAGCAATTTGAAGTTTTGCATATTTCTCGCGCCTATCTGAATGATGTCTGTATATTTCATGATAACTTCCATGTCTCGGGGATCCATCAATTCAGTAACTATGGCAAGACCGTATTTTTCTCTTGCCTCTGCAAGATATTTTAATCCTTCCTCTCCAAGACCCTGAAAAGAGTATGGAGATGTCCTCGGCTTGAAAGCTCCGCCCCTCAGAATAGTTGCACCTGCCGCTTTGACCTTTTCGGCAATCCCAAAAAGTATAGTTTTATTCTCAACTGCGCAGGGGCCTGCCATAACATGGACTTTCTTTCCTCCTATAACCAAATCCCTTACTTTTATCTCAGAATTTTCCTTTTTAAAATCCCTGCTTGCAAGCTTGTATGGCTTTAGTATCCTGACAACGTTCTCCACGCCGGTCATTCCGCGTATGGCGTCTTCTTCTTCTTCGGTAACCTTTGAGGTGTCGCCAATCACCCCTATTATAGTCCTCTCAGTTCCTTGAGAGATATGGGTTTTAAGCCCCTTGCTCTCAAGCTTCTTGATAATATTCCTGATATTTGCATCAGGCGTTCCTGGTTCTAAAACAATAATATCCATAAAATCCTCCTGTAAAGGTAACACATTTTTAAAATTTTTTAAAATTCCCCGCTGGACATTGAACAGTAAGTGCAAGCCTATCTTGATTGAAGGCTCCTGGCGGGTCAAAGCATTTGTTTGATTGAAAAGTTAAAATAGCTACCCTGCGCGCATTTACGCAGGGTAGCCGTAATAGTAGTAATATGAAGAAAGGCTGTTTAAGGAAAGTTGATGGTTTGAATTTATTGAAGAGAAATTATTCATAAATTGGCTTTCATTTTATCATAAATCACTTAATTTTTGCCAGCGCATCTTTCAGGGATTCAATAAATCTTCTGTTTTCTTCTGGCAAGCCAATAGTCACCCTTATCTCTTTGGGTCCTACAGGCCTGACTATTACACCTTTTTGGAGCAAGGCGTCAAACAATTTTTTTGATTCAATCTCAAGAGGCATATAGATAAAATTGGTGTTTGTGGGAACATATTTCAGACCTATTGCATCCAGTTCCTTATATAAATACTTTTTGCCGATCTCGTTGTTTTCAACTGTTTTTTTGACATGTTCGTCGTCAGCAAGGGCGTGTATTGCAGCCACCTGCGCAAAAGAGTTGGTATTAAAAGGCTCTCTGATTTTGTTCATCTCAGTGAGAATTTCTTTTTTGGCAATGCCGTATCCTATTCTCAGACCCGCAAGACCATAAGCCTTTGAAAAAGTTCTCAGGATAAGTATGTTCCGCCCATTCCTAAAATATTTCAAGGAATCGGGATAGTCCGGATCCTTGACATATTCATAATATGCCTCATCAACAATAACAAGGACACCATCTGGCACAGCAGCCATGAATCTTTCAAACTCATCTTTCTTGTTGCTTGTCCCTGTGGGATTGTTTGGATTTGCGATAAAAACAATCCTCGTTTTTTCAGTAATGGCTTTTGCCATGGCATCAAGATTATGCCCGTAATTCAGATGCGGCACTTCTCTGCCTACACCCCCGACTGATTGAACCGCAAGCGGATATACGACAAAGGAATGACTCGAAAAAACAGCCTCATCCCCGTGTTCCATAAAGGTTCTTGTTGCAATATCGAGAAGCTCATTCGAGCCGTTGCCCAGAATTATCTCCTCCTGGCTGATATTAATTCCCGCCTTCGAAAATTTCTCTGAAAGGGCGTTTTTCAAATAGTATCCTCCACCGTCTGGATATCGACTAACCTTATCTGGATTAACAAAAAATTCCTTCAAAGCTTCAAGAGCCTTTGGGGACGGTCCTAATGGATTTTCATTTGAAGCAAGTTTAATGCATTCCTTTATTCCCAACTCGCGCTCAAGCTCTTCGATGGGTTTCCCGGGAACATAAGGCTTAATAACAGATACATAATTAAGCGGCTGCAACATAAGCAATCACCTCTCTAAACTTTTGTCTATAGGATATGAGCCCAAATGCTTTAAGTAAAGACAGTTTTCTTTCATCTTTTCTATTGCCTTTTTGACATCCTCGTCATCTATATGCCCGACCATATCGGCAAAGAATATGTACTCCCAAGCCCTTCTCTTGGAAGGACGGGATTCTATCTTGGTCAGATTGATATTCGCATCCTTGAAAGGTTGAAGAGATTCATAGAGGGCACCCGGTCTATCTTTGAGGGAGAACATAATAGATGTCTTATCATTGCCGGTCCTAGACGGAAAATCCTTTGATATCATCAGAAATCTGGTATAATTTTTCTTGTTGTCCTCTATGCGTTTTTCAACAAAATTGAGGTCATACAATTTTGCGGCAAGCTCGCTTGCAATAGCCGCAGACTCTTCGTCTGCCGAGGCAATCTCAGCAGCCCTTGAAGTGCTTGTTGCCTCAAACACGGGTATTGCAGGCATATTTCTTTCGAGCCAAACCCTGCATTGAGCAGTTGCCTGAGGATGCGAATAGATTTTTTTGATTTTAGCCTTATCGCCGCTTTTTGAAACAAGATTATGAGAAATCTCAAGAAGTATCTCTGCGGAGATCATGAGGTCATAATCAATGAACATGTCAAGTGTATAGCTAACAACACCTTCATTTGAGTTTTCTATCGGCACCAGACCATATTCAGCCTTGTTGCCTTCTACTGCGTCAAAGGTAGCCTTTATGCTCTCCACAGGCACATAGTTTGCAGAAGAGCCAAAATGTCTAAGAGCTGCAAGATGGGTGAAGGTGCCTTCAGGTCCAAGATAGGCAACCTTGACAGGCTGTTCAAGAGATAGGGAGGCAGACAATATTTCCCTGAAGATAAATCGAAGGGCGTCGTTGGGAAAAGGCCCTTCATTCAAATCAGTTATCCGCTTGAGTATCGCCCTTTCGCGTTCGGGAGAGTAAAACTTCATGTTTAAAGCCCTCTTGATATTAGCTATCTCGATGGCTATATTGGTCCTTTTGTTCAGCAGCTTCAAAATTTCGGAATCAATTCTGTCTATTTCTTCCCTCAATTTGTCAATTGCGCCTGTATCCGTCTTCTCATTCATAGCTTTAAATGATACAGCAACAATAACTTTTTTTCAATTGCCCAAAAAATATCTGAAAATGGTAAAATCCCTGTAGTTGTATGCAGTCCTGAATTTTTGCAATAAATGCTGCCTTCTGTGAAACTCGGACACATCAAATATGGCAAGGCAAAAACTGTTGCCTTCTTCTCCTTTAGGGAGCTTTTTCATAATTTTTACGGTTCACGGTTCAACAAAAAATTAAGGAGATAACAACAATGATTACAGGCTATAAAAAAAGGTTTTTATTCTTTATCCCATTAATCTTCTTCGGGGTTTTTTATACTCAGGCTTACTCATTAACTATAGATGAAGCTATGCAGCTTGCAATTGATAAGTTGCCTTCATACAAAGCTGCCGAATTGAAGGTAAAATCTTCCGAAGCATTGTATGACGCCACACTCTCGCCTTATCTACCGTCTATTGACGCTTCCTTTGCAAAGAGCAGGCATTATACGCAATCATTAGATTACGATTCAAAATCATACGGGGCGACATTATCATATCTATTGTTTGATGGAGGCAGGAGGTATGCAAGCAGGGACATTGCAAGGCTGAATCTCTGGAACCAGAAGGAAGAGCTCAGAAAAATCCTTCTTGATATAAGATTTCATGTTAAAAATGCCTTTTACAGGGCAATTGCAACCAGAGATACCGTTGAACAGCGAAAGGTACAGCTTGAAGACGCCAGAAAGGATTTAGAGGTTGCCGAAGGAAGGCACAAATTCGGTGTGGCGAGACTATTCGATGTCCTGCAGGCATCAGTAAGACATGAGCAGGCAAAGTTTAACCTGATTCAGGCTGAAGGCGACCACCGTAAAGCCTTATCAGAACTCAATTCACTTATAGGACTGCCATACGAAGCCAGAAATGAAATAAAGGGAAGCCTCGAGAGTGAGATGCAGATGCCACAGAGAGAGAGCGTTATGGAAGCCGTATTGCAGATGCCAGAATTGATACAATTACAGAATCTTAAGAAAATATCCCAGAATAACAAGTCTCTTGCCTTAAGCGAGTTTTTCCCATCTCTTTCGGCATCAGCATCTTATACAAGGACTGAAGGACGCCTTCAGGGTAATTCTTCCCTTGAAGATAAGGCTATCGGCATAGTAGCTGTCTGGAATATCTTCGAGCTTGGAAAATTCTTTAAGAAGAAGTCCGCCGATTTGGAAGAAGGCGTATCTGAAGAAAGATACAACGAACTAAAAAGAACCCTGCAGCTTGAAGCATTTAAGGCATATGAAGATCTCTCAACAGCGGCTGGCAAACTGCAGGTTGCTCAAAAACAACTTGAATTAGCAGAGCACAACTATAAACAGGCATTTGGAGAATACAAGGTGGGCAAGGCGGACATACTCTCCCTTGTGCAGGCAGAAAGCACCCTCTCGAACGCACGGGAACAGCTTATAGGTTCGAAGCTTGCATTGATTCTTGCAAAGACAGCCCTTGAAAGGGCGGCAGGGTTAGAAAAACTTGAGCTTTTAGGCGCAGTCAAATAAGAGGTATTTTAAATGAAAAAGATTTTGATTATTTCCGTCTTGTTGATAGCAGTTATAGCAGGATATTTCATTTACAAGGGCTTTTTCGTAAAACCGGGCATTAAAATAATAGAAACTGCAAAAATAGAGAAAAGCAGCATCAGGGGCGTTCTTGTCGCCACTGGTATTATCAAGCCGCAGGTTGGGGCTGTTGTAAAAATCGGTGCCAGGGCCACCGGGACTATAATAAAAATGAATGTCAAAATTGGCGACAGGGTAAAAAAGGGTCAGCTGATAGCGTTAATTGACGACAGGGAAATCCAGAAGGCAATAGAACAGCAAAAGGCCGCTGTCAAAGATGCACTTGCCAATTATGAGTATTCAAAGGTCAACTATGAAAGACAGGTGGAGCTTCTTAAATATGAATATACGACTAAAGACCAGGTTGATAAGGCGAAGAGCCAGCTTGATTCTGCCAGAGCACAACTCGACGAGCGGAAGGCGAGTCTGGAACAGTCTGAGACGAGGCTCTCATATACGAGGATATATGCTCCAATTGACGGGATAGTTTCTGATGTTACTGCACAGGAAGGCGAGACGATTGTCGCAGGGCTGCAGGTAGCTAATCTCGTAACCATTATAAATCCTAGATTGCTCGAGATGTGGATATACATTGATGAGACAGAAGTGGGAAGGGTCAAGCTCACCCAAAATGTCGAGTATTATGTTGATACATTTCCTGACAAGCTGTTTAAGGGAAGTATCGAGAAAATCTATCCCCAGCCGGTTGTCAAAGATAATATTGTCTATTACCTTTCAATAGTAAGGGTAAGCCCTGAAGACGCCGATTTTCTGAGGACTGAAATGACGGCAAATGTGAGGATTATCTTTGATGAAAAGCCTGATGTTCTGACTGCGCCAAATTCCGCGATTAAATTTGAGAATGGAAAGCATGTCGGTTATAAGGTTATAGGCGCTGACAAGGTTGAGAGGGTAGAATTAAAAATAGGGCTGCGCGGCGAGGATAAAACAGAGATAATATCAGGCGTAAAAGAGGGCGAGGTATTAGCCACCAAACTGATACTCCCGATACAGCAGGGGAAGCCTTAGATGGAAAATAATTATATCTGTTTTTTGGAAGGGCTCACAAAGACATTCAAGATGGGTGATCAGGATGTAAACGTCCTGAAGGGTATCGATCTAAAAATTAAGAAGGGCGAATTCGCCGCTATAATGGGTCCTTCAGGGTCGGGAAAGACGACACTTATGAATATAATCGGATGCCTCGATACTCCCACATCAGGCAAATATATACTTGCAGGCAAAGAAGTCTCCCATCTCAGTGATGATGAACTGTCAATTATAAGAAACGAGCATATAGGATTTATATTTCAGAGCTTTTTCCTGCTTCCCTATGCAACGGTCATAGAGAATGTCCTTTTGCCATCTCTCTATGTGGAAAAAGACGGTGTGGATTTTAAGAAAAGGGCGAAGGAAATATTGAAGATGGTAGGTCTTGAAGACAAAATGAAGTATAAACCGAATCAGTTATCCGGGGGGCAGCAGCAGAGGGTTGCTATCGCAAGGTCTTTAATAAACGACCCCGATTTGCTTTTGGCAGATGAACCTACAGGACAACTTGACAGCGCGACATCCACAGAAATTATGAACCTTCTTAAGGAGATGAACGCCAAAGGTAAAACAGTCATTCTCATCACCCATGATCAAAATATTGCCAAATACGCCGATAGAATAATAACCATCGTTGACGGAAGGATAGTCAGTTAAGATGCTCAAACTGTATGTAATTGGCATCGGGTACAAACCATATACCTCAGCAATCAGTGATATTATTGCTGCTTCAGATATAATACTGGCTTCAGGAAGGCTTTTTGATATCTTCAGGCAGTATGCTGAATACGAAACCGCTAAAGAAAAGATAAGGGTTATCAATAATGTAGATGAAACCTTTAATTTTATCAAATCTCAAATCCCAACCCTTAAATCCCACATTGTCTTATTGGCATCGGGAGACCCTCTTTTTTTCGGAATTGGGAGGCGGGCTATCAGGGAATTTGGCAAAGAATCTGTCGAAATAATCCCCGATCTTTCGAGCATCCAACTTGCCTTTTCAAAAATAAAGGAACCTTGGGAAGATGCCTTTTTGATGAGTCTGCACGGCGGCCCCAACCCCTACAAAAGGAGACGCTTGCCCTATGATATTGTCGATATTCCACAACTCTTGGCGATGCACAATAAAATTGCGATTCTCACAGATAATGTAAATAACCCCTCAAAGATAGCTCAAACTATCTATTCTACGGCATCACAAAACACTCTCAAGATGTTTGTCTGCGAGAAGCTTGGCTATACCGATGAGAAGATAACGGAAGGGACGCCTGAAGAGATTGCAAAATTATCCTTTGAACAGCCGAATCTGGTTATTTTATTGAATCCGATGACTATCAATGCCAACGCTTCTCAGACGCCCCTGTCGTGCAGCTTAAATAACCCTGTATTTGGTTTGTCAGAGGAAGATATAATCCATTCCAACGGTCTAATAACCAAAGATGAAATAAGGGCTGTCTCATTGCATAAACTGAGGCTTCTGCCAAAAGGGATTTTCTGGGACATAGGCGCCGGCTCAGGCTCCGTATCCCTTGAAGCCTCAAGGCTTTGTCCTGAGACAAAGATTTATGCAGTGGAAAAAGACCCTGTTCAAATAGCGAATCTTATAGAAAACAAAAGAAAATTCAATGCAGCCAATATACATATAATTGAAGGCGAAGCCCCCGAGATTCTTAATGATTTGCCTAAGCCTCAAAGGGTCTTTATTGGTGGAAGCGGGGGGAGGCTTAAGGAGATAATCAGGGTTGCGGTTGATGCGAATGCAGGGACTGTGGTCATAAACGCTACGACAATAGAAACACTTGATAAGGCTTTTACCTCCCTTCACGCATTGGGCTACGATGTTGAAGCCGTCCAGCTTGGCGTTTCAAGGCTCAAAAAGATTGGGG
Organism: Dissulfurispiraceae bacterium; assembly: GCA_036781645.1. Lineage (GTDB taxonomy): Bacteria > Nitrospirota > Thermodesulfovibrionia > Thermodesulfovibrionales > Dissulfurispiraceae > DYHD01. Next base: position 18,923 of record DAIQAO010000023.1, on the reverse strand, counting down.
AGGGAAATTATCTCTCAGCCCTCAATCCAGTTTTTATAATAAGGGGGGCAAGAAAGTGACTAACACGCCTGCCGTGCTTTATGTGATTGGAATTGGTCCGGGCGACCCTGAACTGTTGACATTAAAAGCTGCGAGAATAATCAAGGAAGTTCCATGTATTTGCGTCCCTAAAGGCAGGGAAGAAGGCAGCAGCCTTGCACTGGGAATCGTGAGCAAGGTTATTGACCTGACAGGCAAGGAGATAATAGAAACTCATTTTCCTATGAAAAAGACAAAATCAGCGGAGCATTTTGAAGATCTTGACACCAAATGGCACGAGATAGCCCAGACAATCGTAAGACGACTGGATAAGGGTAGGGATATCGCCTTCATAACATTAGGCGACCCTTCAATATACAGCACTTTTTTTTATCTCTACGACAAACTGTTTGAACTCAAACCAGCTATAAAGATAGCCATTATCCCAGGTGTTTCATCAATAAATGCCTCAGCGGCGGCGGCTGGCATCTCTCTTGGGCTTGCCGACGAAAAAATCGCCATACTTCCATCTACATATACAGATAACCTTGAAGGCGTGCTTCGGGAGTTTGAGACAGTTGTTCTGATGAAGGTTAATAAAACGCTCGATGGTATTATACAGACCCTTCTAAAGCTTGACCTTCTTGAAAAGGCTACATACATTTCGAGACTTGGTATGGAGGGAGAGGTAATCACTAGAGACATCAAGAGGATTAAAAAAGAGGATTTAAACTACTTCTCGATTCTGATAGTCAAGAAATAATAGAATTGAATTCTGAATCAGCCCTTTCTATCGTAATTTTGGGAAAACTATGACAGAAGCGGAACTATATTTTTTTAAAGACTGGTTCAAAGACTACAGCAAGTCTTTTATCGCTGCAAATCCTGATAAACAAAAAGGGATTGTATTAAAACAAATCCACACTACAAAAGTCTGCGAAAACATGCGCCATATCACTCAAAGCCTGATGATGAAAGAAGATGAGAGCATTCTGGCTGAGTGTATAGCCCTTTTTCATGACGTGGGCAGATTTCCCCAGCTCCAGAAATATAAGACATTCCGTGACAGCATTTCAATTAATCACGGCTTTTTGGGCGCTGAGACCCTCGAAGAGCTTCGCATCCTCGAAAGGCTTCCCAAATATGAAAAAAAGATAATACTTCAAGCAGTGAAATATCATAATGCCTTTAAAATGCCTAACCTGCAGGATTTCAAAGAAATTCATTTTTTAAAATTAATCAGGGATGCCGACAAGCTCGATATCTGGAGGGTATTTATCGAGCATTATGAGAAAAAAGAAGATATCGGCTCTTCGGCTGTTCTCGGCTTGCCCGACACAGAAGGCTATACAGAGAGTTTGTTAAGCGCAATTTATAAAAATGAAGTGATAGCCTTAACGAATGTCTCTAATCTTAACGATTATAAACTATTGCAGGTTTCATGGGTATTCGATTTAAACTTTAAGGCTTCATTTGTATTGTTTGAAAAGATGGACTACCTTAATAGATTTTTAGCCGTGCTTCCCCCATCGGATAATATCATCAAGGTCGGGAGCTTTATAAAAGATTATATAACTCAAAGGATGCAAAATGACTAAGGTATATTTCATAGGCGCAGGACCAGGCGATCCCGAATTGCTTACGATTAAAGGCAGAAGGCTTATAGATGCGGCAGATGTTGTGATATATGCTGGAAGCCTTGTAAACAAAGAACTGCTCAGGGGAATCAGGGCTGAGATTTATGACTCAGCAGGCATGACATTAGATGAGATTATTGGTGTGATAGATAAAGCTGTAAAGAACAATAAAAGGGTTGTAAGGCTTCATACAGGAGACACCTCATTTTACAGCGCCATATCAGAGCAGATCGAGAGGCTCCGGAAGCTTAATATCGAATATGAGATAGTGCCGGGCGTATCTTCTGCGATGGCAGGCGCCGCCGTTTTGGGGCAGGAGTTGACTATACCAGAAATCAGCCAGACCGTTATATTTACTCGTATTGAAGGCAGAACGCCCGTTCCGGACACCGAAAAACTTGGAGAACTAGCGAAACACAGAGCCTCGATGGTTATATTCCTCAGCGTAGGGATGGCTGAAAAGGTTTACGAGGAACTTATCAAAGGCTATCCTGAAGATACCCCTGTTGCCGTAGTGGAGAAGGCTACATGGAAGGATCAAAAGGTAGTTAGGGGGCGATTAAGAGAATTGGTTAAACTAATTAAATCCGCAGATATCAAAAAAACCGCCCTCATATATGTGGGCGATGTCTTGCTCGCCTCAGAGATGGATATTGAGAAAAAATCGAGGCTTTATGACAAAGACTTCAGCCATGGATACAGGTAATGCAGTAAAATATTAAAAAAATGACACTTCCCGAATATTAAACTGTTTCAAGATTCAACTATAAGATTGGAGTGCCTTCTAAAGGGATTGGGGGAAGTATTAAAGAGCTATTTCGGAATTTATGCAGACAGTGGGTGCGGGAATTTCGGGCGGATAAGAACTAAACAAGTATTTTATCACTGGTTTAACCAATCCCTATTGAACGCTGCCGTCGTTGGGAATATTATTTATTAGGCATGAGCAGGAGAGTTAAAGTTACGTTAACGAATTTTTTGAGGGAATTTTTGTTTTTAATATCTCCCTCACCTATCCCAACCATGAAGCAAAAAGCATTGTTTAACAGCCATCTGCCTTTACGGGATAGGGTGAGGGGATTTATGAATTTATAACTACTAGATGTTAATCAGTGTTTTAAAAATTAATTACCACAAGATGCCTACAACACTTCTTCCTGCTTCAGTTGCCAGTTCGGCAATGCCGCCCTTGAACATAAAAGCATTCTCAAAGCCTACAGCCCTTAATGCCATTGCAGCAGCTATAGCTCTCGCCCCGGTATGGCAGAGCACGATTATCTTACCATCTTTCGGCAGTTTGGCGAGATTTTCATCTTTAAAAAGTTCGTTCATTGGAATTTTTAAGCTGTTTTTATAAGCCACGTCGACTATCTCCATCTCCTGAGGCGTTCTTATGTCGAGTATTACAAACTTATCCTTTGCCTTTATCATCTCAAAAAGTTGTTTTGCGTTGACCTCGCAAGGTCTCTTTGCGATCATCTCAGGTGTAAATTGTGAGAACATTGCATTGAATTTTGAAGCAAGTTGCTTATCCAATGCAAAGGAAACGCTTGTAATCAAAAAAACAAACAAAACGGTCAAAATAAGTAGCTTTTTCATAGACATACCTCCATCTTTTTTATTTATATATTTATGTTGTCATGTTTGTTATCGTATTGTCAAGAATCAGTTTTACCCCTAAAAGAGATAGCAAGGGCTATTTTGGAATTTTCATGATCTACGAATTTCCTTTTAATTTTGCTTTTTCTTTATAATGCAATGCCTTTTGCTAAAGTTCCTTGAAAAACCTTTTATAAGGTGTCGTATAAAAATCCTCCACCAGCCCTTTCTATCCTAGTTATAATCGTATCCTGAAGCGCATGATTCTTATAGGCCTGAAGATAGATGAACTTACACATGCAGACTTAGGATAAATGAATTTTTATCTGAATTATTTTAAAGACAAGGGAATGACTGAAAGCGAAAATGAGCCGATAGGTTTGATTCTCTTTAGTTTTGAAGTATCGGCAGTTGAGGCTTCCGCTTCGTCTTCAGCCTCCTTGAGGTTACCCGAGGCTTTGGCTCCAGAAATCGCATCATATCCCTCGGATTGCAAAGTATCTAAGAATTTATTTTGGACGGGTATGAGGTGTTATAATTGTCTAATAAAACAGCAACCAACTGATATTTAGACAATTGTTTAGTTAATTACAATGAAGAACAAAGCAATCATCCAATACCTTAAACAAGACTCTTCAAACTATCCTTAATTGTCAATCGGTTGGGCAATAACGCCACTCAAAAACTATCTTTTATAGGGTATTTGAGCGTTATTTCATTGCCAAAAACGGCGCTTTTCTGCTCGTCGGATATACCCGCTCGATACTTTATGCCTATGATAAGGCAGCAGAATTTAGAGACAAGGGACTGTGCGGTATCAGTGGTTTTCCTTCGCCAATTGAAAAGGAATGCCTGAAAATTCTACTATGGAGTAAACAGCCAATTATTGTATGGCCTGTTTTAGAGTTAATATAGGTTTTTGAATTTTATGACATTATTCAAACACATCAATACTTTTAGCCATTGGGTATGGTCGGATAACATTGCTGAGGCAAAAAAGATTCAGGAAAAGATTAAAAAAAGCATCGTCATCACCAAGCTTAAAATTAATCTGTCTTATATAGCTGGCGTTGATGCAGCATTTATTCATGATACAATAATTGCTGTTGCCGCCTTATACAATTATCCTGCCTTATCCCATTTAACGGACACTCATTCAATTGAAAAAACCTCTTTCCCTTACATACCTGGTTTTCTCTCATTCCGTGAAGGGCCAGCGGTCATCAAAGCTCTTAAAGGTCTTCCAGTGCAGCCTGATTTAATACTCTTTGACGGACAGGGGATCGCTCACCCAAGAGGGGTTGGTATAGCTTCTCATATCGGGGTGGTGCTCGGCATACCTTCAATAGGGTGTGCAAAATCGAGACTTGTAGGTGAGTATAAAGAACCCGATGTTCAAAAAGGCAGCTGGACGGACTTATTCTATAAGGGCAGTAAAGTTGGGGCTGTTTTGAGAACACGGATGAATGTAAAGCCCGTTTTTGTATCGCCAGGCCACCTGATCGATATAAGCTCTTCTCTTAAAGTTGTTTTAAATTGCACATCCAATTTCAGAATGCCTGAACCCCTAAGAACAGCGGATATAATCTCAAAGAAACTAAAAAAAACTCTTGCATCCTGATTTTTCTATTGACATCACTCACTCTATCAGTTACCATTAGTCTATAGTGAAAAGGAGTCATTTCATGAGACAATCAAATGACAAGGGTTGGAGTCCGTACCTCGCAGGCGGCTTGACAGGCTTATTAGCGATTGCGTCAGTAAGTATTGCGGATAAGTTTTACGGGGTTTCAACTACCTTTTCAAGAACCGCTGGATTGCTTGAAAAATATTTTGCCCCCGAGAGATTCGCCGATTTGGAATATTTTATACGGGTTGCCCCCAAAATTGATTGGCAGTTTATGTTTGTTATAGGCATATTCATCGGCGCCCTCATCGCATCTATTACATCCAAAACCTTCAGCCTGGTCGCAGTCCCTGAGACATGGAAGAAACGCTTTGGCCCGAGCATCTTAAACAGGGCTTTTACCGCTTTTGTCGGCGGGGCTATAGCAATGTTCGGCGCCAGACTTGCGGACGGCTGACCCAGCGGTCACGGTTTGAGCGGTCTGTCTCAACTTGCTGTAAGCGGCTTTATTTCAATGGCGGGCTTTTTTATTGGGGGTATTATAATGGCAAACCTCCTATACAGAGGGGGGAAAAGATGAAAATCCTGATTTACGGGCTTGTAACAGGGATTATTTTTGGCTTTCTGCTCCAGAAAGGACGTGTTCTTCGTTATGACAAACAAATAGGGGCGATGCTTTTTAAGGACATGACTATTGTGAAGTTTATGTTTTCCGCTATCATAGTTTCAATGGTCGGTATTTATATCCTTAAAGACATGGGTCTCGTAAAGCTTGATTTAAAGGCAACCATACTCGGCGCTAATATTATCGGCAGTTTGATATTTGGACTTGGCTGGGGTCTTTTAGGCTACTGTCCGGGAACTCAAGTGGGTGCGCTCGCAGAAGGCAGATGGGATGCAATATGGGGATTGCTCGGGATGGTAGCAGGGGCTATTCTCCATGCAGAGGCTTATCCTTTTTTGAAAAAAACTGTTTTAACCTGGGGCAATTACGGAAAGATCACCTTGCCCGATGTTATCGGAGTCGGACACTGGGCTGTAATACCTGCGTTTATAATCTTTGCATTAGTTGTGCTTTTGATAGCCGAGAGAAAAGGTTTATAATAAAACTTTATTATGTCAGCAAATAAATTTTTAAAGGAGAATTAATTATGTTGTCCAAAATACCTGTGGATTTCACAAAAATCAAAACTTCAGACATTGACAAAGAGATTTTGAGAGTCGGAATAATCGCTGAATTAGATGCAATTAATCTCTATGAACAACTTGCTGCCCTTGCAAAAGATAAAATTATCAAGACTATCTTCCTTGATATAGCAAAAGAGGAAAAAACACATGTGGGGGAATTTCAAACGCTTCTTCTAAAAATTGACAAGGAACAGGCACAGGAGCTTGAAGAAGGCAGGAAGGAGGTTGAGGAATTATCCTCCTGATATGAATAGATTATCGAAAGAAAAGTCTGCCTATCTTCAGCAAGCTTCTCACCAAAAGATTGACTGGCATCCATGGTCGGAGGAGGCATTTGAGCGGGCAAAGGCTGAAGGGAAGCCCGTTTTTATGAGTTCAGGCGCTGTCTGGTGCCACTGGTGCCACGTTATGGCAAAAGAGTGTTTTTATGACGATGAGATTATAAATCTCCTCAATGAAAAATTCATTTGTATCAAGCTTGACAGGGATGAGAGACCTGATATAGATAAGAGATATCAGATGGCAAACTCTGCAATGGGATACGGAGGTGGCTGGCCCCTTAGTATCTTCATGACACACGATAAGAAGCCCTTCTTTGGGGGCACATATTTCCCTCCTGAAGACAAATGGGGAAAGCCCGGCTTTCGCAAAGTTTTAATGACGGTCTCTGATTTTTATCAAAAAGAACAGGAAAAGATAAGTAATTATACAAATAATCTTTTGGCTACTTTGAGACAACAAAGCTCAGCCCCGGTTACTGAGATCAGTGAGGGGATGCTACATAATATCTTAATAGCTATGTCAGAGCAGTTTGATAAAGACAATGGCGGCTTTGGAAGTGCCCCTAAATTCCCGATGCCAGGGGCTATGGAATTTTTTCTAAGCCGTTATTATTTTACAGGGGATAAAGCGCTCGGCGATTTTATTAAATTAACACTTAATCGTATGGCTATGGGCGGTTTTCATGATCATCTTGGAGGCGGGTTTCACAGGTACTCCGTTGACGAAGCCTGGATTATTCCTCATTTTGAAAAAATGGCGGATGACAATGCTTGGTTGCTTAGGAATTATGTCCACGGATATGCTGTCTTCGGGGAGGAAAGCTTTAAAGAGACCGCTGAAGGCATAATTAGGTTTTTTAGAGAAGTTCTCTCGGAGGAAGGTGGTTGTTTCTATGCGAGTCAGGACGCTGATGTGACTCCGGATGATGAGGGTGGATATTTTACCTGGACTAACGAGGAGTTCAGCGATACACTGAGCAAAGATGAATTGAAGATATGGGATTATTTCTTAGGGGAGCGTGGTTCTATGCACCACGACAGTTCAAAAAAGGTTATATTCCAGTCTAAGAGCATAAATGAAATTGCTCAGGAGACAGGTATTGATGTTGATAGAGCGCAAAAGCTCATTCTGACCGGGAAGAAAAAGCTGTTTGCCCAAAGAGATAAAAGACAGGCGCCTTTCATTGACAAGACCCTCTATGCATCACTGAACGGCATGGTTATAACATCTTTTTTCGAGGCTTATAAGGTTTTGGGTGACATCAGCCTCAAGGAATTTGCCCTCAAAAGCCTCGATAAAATCATGAACCTGCGATTCATTGATGGGGACCTTTTTCATTCTGAAGATATCGGGGCTATGCTCGATGATTATATACATTTGATAGCTGCAAACATTGCCGCTTATGAGGTTACAGCAGATATCACCTATTTGAAAACTGCCGAAAAACTGATGGATATTTGCATAGACAGATTATGGGACGATGAGGGTGGTTTTTTTGATACAGATAAAGAAGTTCTTGGTATTAAGATAAAGGCTGTTGAAGACATACCGCATCCGTCCTCAAATTCTCTGGCAATTATACTTTTATTAAAACTCGCTTTTATGGCAGACCGAGGGGATCATGTTGAAAAAGCAGAAAAGTCATTGAGAGTGTTTTATTCAAGGGCTAAAAGTATCGGCGTTCATGCTGGCAGTTATTTCAATGCTATGGACGCATATTTCAATCAACTAAAAATAACCCTTTCTGTTAAACCTGAGAGTGGCTTGGCGTTAGAGGCTATCAGCTCCTATTATCCCCATAAGAGCTTCTCTTACAGTGATGACAGGGGATTAATCACCCCCTGCTTAAAAACCTCTTGTTTTGAACCTATCAAAGAAAAAGGGGGATTCAATACTTTTCTTCTCAGTCTTAAGAGCCATGACTTCGGGTAAACATTAAACTTGTCAATGCGTAGCTTTATACCCAAAGTTGGCGATAGCAGTAAAAAGCTCCACAAAATCAAAAAGTAAGATAGGAAGGGCTGGTGTAGGATTTTTATGCGACACCTTATAAAAAAACTTCACGGAATTTAGTAAAAGACGTTGCATAAAAAGGGTAAAGTAAAAATTAAAAAAATTTGCCGATTATAAAAATTCTGAAACAGCCCTTCCTATCACCGATTTTGAGTTTATCCCGTGATGAAGAGATGTTTTGCGTTTTTTGAGTCATCGAAATGCCGAATTTTGACCGCAGGTTAATAACAAACTTTGACTGGCTACTTTTTGGTCTGGTTATCTTAATTTCCGTCATTGGAATTGTAACCATATACAGCGCCACGAGACCCGCGATAGAGACAGGGGTTCACCCAGATTTTTATCTGAAGCAGATTCTATGGCTTGTGATAAGCATTATTGCATTGTTTGTAGTGGTATTCTTTGATTACATCTGGCTCCACAGGTTCTCTTTTATATTGTATGGTTGCGGCATTCTGCTCCTTATAATTGTCCTTGTAGCGGGCAAGGCAACGATGGGTGCCCAGAGATGGCTGAATTTAGGGTTTATGTCTTTCCAACCATCGGAGATGTTTAAGATCGTCTTTATAATCGCCCTCTCGGCCTACCTCTCAAATCGCGGGGAGACACAACTAAAGTCGATTCCTGTAAAAAGCCTGATATTTTTTTTCGTTATTCCAGTTCTGTTAATCATCAAACAGCCTGACCTCGGAACCGCCGTGCTTATTATGTTTTTATTTGTGATATTGCTGCTCTCAAAAGGATTAAGCAGAAAGATTGTAGTTATGGCGCTGGTCATTGGTTTGATATCAGCCCCATTTATAGGGCATGTTGGTTGGAACAGCCTTAAAGACTATCAGAAGAACCGCATAATTGCCTTTATGGACCCCGACATAGACCCTTCCGGCATAGGTTACCATATCAACCAATCCAAAATAACTATAGGGTCAGGAGGTTTAACTGGTAAGGGCTATTTGAAAGGCACGCAGGGGGCGTTAAGATTTCTTCCGGAGAAACATACTGATTTTATTTTCTCAGTTTTTGCTGAAGAGTGGGGTTTTTTGGGCAGCCTTTTGCTTGTGGGAATTTATTTAGTTCTATTTTTGCGGGGACTTAATACCGCTCTGCTCGCAAAGGATGAATTCGGAAGGCTCGTTGCGACCGGCATAACAGCCATGTTTTTTATCTATTTTCTGGTGAATATAGGAATGACTTTAGGCATGATGCCCGTTGTCGGCGTTCCAATGCCCTTTATGAGTTATGGCGGCACGGCGCTTCTGAGCAATTTTATCGCAGCAGGGATTCTGATAAATATCAGAACCAGAAGATTCCAATTATTTTATCCATAAACCTGTCTCACCGCCCAATTATGAATCCCTTATACAAAGCAAATACGCCTATTTCTGGGTGTTTTCATTTGACTTTTGACCCCTTAATTTTATAAAGTTTCAAATATCGGATAAACATGGAACACTCAATCATTCAATTAATACTCCAGTCGGGTTATGTAGTTAAAGCTGTCCTGATTGTGCTGCTTTTGTTCTCAATATTTTCATGGACAATTATTTTTTATAAGTGGAGATTATTCAGGAAAGCTGATAAAGAAACAGCTGGTTTTTTCAGAGTTTACAGCTCAACGCTCAACCCCAAGGATTTATACACTGCGACAAAAAAATTTTCAATGAGTCCGCTCGCAAGCCTGTATAGGTCTGTTTATTCTGAAAAGACGTACTCCGACAAAGATGAACTTAAAAGAATGCTCAGGAGGTATTCCGCCCTTGAATCTGCAAGGCTTGAGAGGTATTTGAATTTTCTTGCAACAACAGGTTCCACCACCCCGTTTATCGGGCTTTTCGGCACCGTATGGGGAATTATGAACACCTTCAGAGGCATAGGTGGAGCGGGTTCTGCCTCGCTCGCAGTTGTAGCTCCCGGGATAGCCGAAGCCCTTATTGCGACAGCAATGGGTCTGCTCGCTGCGATACCTGCCGTTGTCGCTTATAATTACTATCTCAGCAGAGTAAACAGGATGACGGTCGAGCTTGAGGATTTTTCTGAAGAACTGGTTGATTATATCTTGAAATAATGAAAACGCAAAGACGTAAAACCCCAATGTCAGAAATAAATGTCACACCATTGGTGGATGTGATGCTTGTGCTTTTGATAATTTTTATGGTTACCGCGCCGCTCCTTCAACAGGGAATAGATGTTGACCTGCCTAAGGCTAAAGGGAGGGAACTAAGTGAGGAGGAGCGTGTCACAATAGTAATTAAAAAAGGCGGGGTGATTTATTTAAACGATAGTGAAATCTCAAAAGAAGACCTTGTCCACAAACTCACCTCTATAAGCAGGCTTAATCCAAATGTTTTTTTGAAGGCTGATAAAGATGTTCCATATGGTTTGGTTGTTGAAATAATGGGAGATATAAAGGGGGCTGGCATAGAAAAGCTCGGGATGATAACCGAACCGAAAATGACACTCAAATGATTACCCCGCTGATATATCGCTCCCTTGCATTCTCTATCTTTATTCACATTTCTTTGTTTGCGGCTGCATTCTTTATAATCAAGCACTCTGATACCCACAAGAAGATTCAGCCTTACATAGTGTCTCTCGTGGAAGACATGAAATATACAGCCGCCCCTCCCTCAGGAAGTTCATCAGATAAGACGGTTAAGACGGCTGAACCGTCAGGCAAGCAGATTAGTCCTCCTTCCCAGCTGTCGCCAACACAGAAGGCTGAGAAATCAAAAAAACAGGATGAAAATGTCGTCAAAGAGCGAATCGCAGCCCTGCAGGCGAAGAAAAAGATTGAAAAAATAGTGGCTTTGCGGAAGGTTATAGATATCGGAGGGCAAAAGAATGTCTCCGGAGGCGGCAGCCAGAAAACTCCTGGCAAGACTCCTTCTGCCGGCGCCTCATCTCAGTCAGCAGGCAGTGACTATTACTCTATGATAGTAAAAAGGATACGTCAGGAGTGGGTTTTCCCTGAAAATCTCGACCGCAACCTCGAGGCAGTAATATCCATTAAAATTGCAAAAGATGGAAGCATCAAAATAGATAAAATAGAAAAAAGCTCAGGCAATCCTGTCTTTGACCGCTATGCCTTGAGGGCTATAAATAAGGCAAGCCCTCTCCCGCCGCCTCCCCATGAAATGGAGGTGGGAGTGAGGTTTTATCCATGAAAAAAAATAAATTAGATACCTGCACAATAATTTTGACATCAACTCTATTAATCAGTATAATCTGCTTTTTGGTCTCTTCAGTCTCTGCCCAGAAGGCATATGTCGATATCATCTCACCAGGAGTGAAGAAGCTGCCAATCGCAATACAGAGCTTTTCTGGAGGCAAAGAGCTATCAGATGTAGTAAAAGAAGACATCGACTTTACCGGTCTATTTTATTGCATAGATGAAAAGGCGCATATTGAAAAACCTGAAGAGCCTTTTAATCCAGCGAACTGGAAGGGGCTTCAGGCGGAAATTGTAGTCAAGGGAAAGGTTATAAAGGATAAAAGATTGACTTTAGTTATTTCTGTTTATGATGTTTCCGAGGGTAGGGAGGTTTTGAGAAAGGAATACTCAGCATCACATGAACTTTACCGTCCTCTTGCCCACGCCGCAGCTAATGACATATATAAAATTCTCACGGGACAACAAGGCATATTCAGGACAAAGATTGCCTTTGCCAGTGAAAAATCGAGGTTCAGGGAGCTTGCTCTCATGGATTGGGACGGTCACAGGCAGAATGAACTTGGCATTAAAGCCGAAATATTGCTCACCCCCAGATGGGCAACGGATGGTTCAAAGTTGATCTATTCAAAGCAGAGAAACCGTGAATGGGGAATCTTCCTGCTCGATATGAGCAATATGCAGGAGAAAAATATAGTCACACTTAAGGGATTAAGCATGTCGGGAAACTTTCTACCAGGCAATAGGGAGTTTGTATTTGTCTCTTCAAAAGATGGCAATGCGGATATTTATATAGGGGACATTATAAGCATGAAGGGCAGGAAGCTTGCCTCATCGCCATGGATTGATGTATCGCCGTCTGTCTCTCCTGATGGAAAGAGGCTTCTTTTTGTCTCTAACAGGGCTGGGAGTCCACAGATATACATTGCTGATATTGACGGCTCAAATACAAAAAGAATCACCTTTGAGGGTTCATATAATACATCCCCTGTTTGGTCTCCAAAAGGTGATAAGATAGCCTATACGGGTATGACAAACGGAAGACACCAGATTTTTCTGATGAATCCTGACGGCTCAAATCTGATGCAACTCACAAACACAGGCAATAATGAAGAGCCATCATTTTCGCCTGATGGAAGATATATCGCCTTTACCTCTGACAGGGACGGCGTCAAGGGAATATATATAATGAGGGCTGATGGAAACGGGCAGAAGAGAATAACCCCTAAAGGTCTAAAAGCTTCCAACCCGAGTTGGTCTCCATTAATGTTCTAAATTCGGCGATAGAACTAAAAAAGTTTTAAAATTGACAAGATAGATAGGAAGGGCTGGTGAGGGATTTTTATACGACACCTTATAAAGAAAGCTTTTTGGAATTTCGGCAAGAGCCCTTGAATTAATAAAAATAAAGCAAAATTAAAATAAAATTTGTCGATTATAAAAATCTTGAAACAGCCCTTCCTATAGCTATTTTTGGATAATGTAGCTTTTATTGAAAAGAAAAGCTCACGTTCTTTGCTTCAAATAATTCAGTAATTTCTTGTACTTAAAAGCAATATGCAAAAAGCCTAATATCAAGGTCGAATAGGCAAAATACTTATGAGGGACAAACTTTCTCAGCTCAAGCTCCGACTGTATGTAGCCCGTGCTTCCTGTAATGACCAGTGAAAAAATAAGCAAGATACTTATTAACGAGTCGAGATGCCTCTTCATTTTTTGATAGCCCCTACCGCATGCAAAGCTATAACAGCCTCTTTCTTGCCGTCAACTCCTATTAAATTGTTTATATCCTTATCGATGAATGCCCCCACAACCACAGAACCTAATCCTAAAGAAGTAGCCTGTAAATAAATATTCTGGCTGATGTATCCTGCCTCCATGTATACATATCTGTATCCTCTCTCTCCATACTTTGACCTCATCCTGTCAAATATGGCAGAAAGGACTATAACAATCCCTGCATCTTTCATCATCTCTTGCGAAAGAGAGGCTTGCATCAATTCTTTCCTGAAATCACCCTCCTTAATCAGCACAATTGAGTGGTCTAATGGCGAGTAATGGTATATGCCTCTTTTTATGGCGCTCACATTATTGACGATCAGATAAATCTCAAAGGGATAAAGCGCGCCGGCAGATGGAGCTGTTCTTAAATGAGTGCCGTAGAGCTTGCCCGTAATTCCCTGTGCCGCAAAGGCAAGTTGAGAAACCTCCTGAAGGCTCAACGGTTTATCTACATAATCCCTTATCGAGCGCCTTTTGACTAATGCCTCTTCGACAGTTATACCCTTGAAAATAGGCTTTGGCAAGGCTGTTTTAGACCCTTTATATTCTTTAAACTGAGGCGGCATAGCTGGTTTTGGCGTTACGACATCTTTTAATACCTGCTTCCATGTATGAGATGTATCCTCATGAAATCTTTCACCGATAGTTGCGCTCATCCCGTAATCTGACAAAAGAACAAAAATTAATACTATTACGACAAACAAGTTTCCCATAAATATATTCTAAATTAAAAAAATTTGATCCTACAAGAACTTTGAAGAACCTTTATGACGGTCTAATCTTGGTCATTATAATTGAAGTATATACGCTATTGAGACTAAAATCCAAATATCTAAAAAAGTGTGAAAAAAGCCTGCGGATTAATAATACGAGAAAATTTAAGCTATTTTTAAAATTATAAAATCACCAGCATAAGAAATTTTCTTAAAATGTTAGGGTATCTTACAAAAAATGGCATAATACTATTCTAACAGTAAGAATTCTTTCACTATCCCTCCCTATCGCTAAATTTGAGCCTTGTTTATATTGTTGTTTTTATGAAGTTATTTTGTTCTATAGTCGATTCTAGAAAGCTCGCATAGTTGTTTTTTAGACCTTAATCTTTGATAAAATTATTTGATGACCCTTAGAAAACCTTCATTGTTGACCCTCTCAAGTGAGGCTGTTAAATCTACTCTTAGAAAGCTCATTAAAGAAAAAAAAGGTATCGGATATTTTACTGAATATCAGATTAAGAGTTTTCTGAAGGGTCTAGGGTTTAATGTGCCCAAGGCTGTATTGTTAAAAAAGGGGAGCACGGACCTCAAGCATTCTCTTCGTTATCCCTTGATTGCAAAAATTTCCTCCACGAAGGTCTCTTCGAAAAGCGATCTGGGAGGTGTAGTTTTAGATATAAAAAATCAAGGGGAATTGAAAACTGCTATAGATAAGCTCTCAGACATTGAGTCGTGCGAAGGTATTCTGGTTGAAGAGATGGCGCCAAAGGGTATTGAGGTGATAATCGGGGGGATAAAGGATGATCAGTTTGGTCCTGTTGTGATGTTTGGTATTGGCGGCTTGAATGTCGAACTTTTCAAAGATATAGCCTTTGTCCTTGCGCCTGCAAAGGAAAAAGACGCCCTATGGCTGATAAAGCAGGTCAAGGGATACAAACTTCTTGAAGGCTACAGGAACAGCCCACCAGCCGATATCCCTTGCCTTATCGCCATGATAGTAGCCCTATCAAAAATAATTGCCTCAGGTATGCTTGTTGAAATAGACCTAAATCCTATCGTTTTATATCCGAAAGGGGCGCTGGTGCTTGACGCTAAAATGTTTATCTGAATAAATCTGCCAATTTCTCATAAAGACGGTTTTCTCTTGTGAAAATCTGTGATTTGTTCATAGGCATAAGCTGTTTTAAAGATGGTTTCTTCGTCAAAACTTTTCCCTATTATCTGTAATCCCACGGGCAGATTCTCACCAGTAAAACCGCATGGGATAGAAATTGCTGGCAATCCCGCAAGATTCACCGAGATAGTAAAAATATCGGAGAGATACATCTGTAGAGGGTCGGTGGTCTTTTCACCTATCTTAAAGGCAGTTGTGGGTGATGTGGGGGTTAAAATAATGTCGCACCTTCTAAAGGCGGCATCAAAGTCGTTTCGTATTAATGTTCTGACCTGCTGAGCCTTTTTATAATAGGCTTCGTAATAGCCCGCAGATAGGGCGTACGTGCCGAGCATTATCCTTCTTTTGACCTCTTCTCCAAATCCCTTAGACCTTGTGTTCATATACATCTCAAGGAGGTCTTTCCCTTCAGCCCTGAAACCATACTTAACACCGTCATAACGGGCGAGATTAGAAGATGCCTCTGATGTTGCGATTATATAATAGACTGCAACTGCATAAGGCGTGTGAGGCAGTGATATTTCAACAGGAATTGCTCCTAAAGACTCGAGGCTTTTGATTGAGAGGGAGACCATCTCATAAACCTCTTTATCTATACCCTCGATAAAAAATTCCTTTGGTATTCCTATTTTCAGTCCTTTTATCTCTTTGCCTAATGCCTCAGTATAATCAGGGATATTAACGGGCGCTGATGTTGAGTCAAGCGGGTCATTGCCGGCCACGACATTAAGAATTATGGCAGAATCCCTGACATTTTTGGTTATAGGCCCAATCTGGTCAAGTGAAGAGGCAAAGGCGATTAAACCATAACGGGAGACGAGTCCATACGTTGGTTTTAAACCTACAACACCACAGAATGCCGCAGGCTGCCTTATGGAACCACCAGTGTCAGAGCCAAGAGCAGCTATGCATTCATCTGCTGCAACGGCAGCTGCTGACCCCCCACTACTGCCTCCGGGGACACAATCCAGCTTCCGAGGATTTCTTGTAGCATAAAAACCTGAATTCTCAGTAGAAGAGCCCATGGCAAATTCGTCAAGATTGGTTTTGCCAACTAAAATGTATTTCTGCTTAATTAATCTGTTGGTAACAGTGCTTTCATAGGGAGGTATAAAGTTATAGAGCATTTTTGATGCGCATGTCGTCAGTATCCCTTTAGTGCACATATTGTCCTTTATAGCCATAGGAATGCCCGTTAAGGGATTAATATTCCCCATGGCGATTTCCTGTGCTGCCTGAGATGCCATTTTGTAAGCATGTTCTTTAGTAATGGTTAAATACGCCTTTATTCTCTCTTCCACCCTGTCAATCTGTAAATAGATGTCGTCAAGGATATCCGAAGGGCTTATTTCCTTCTTATCGAGAAGGATTCTTAAATCTGATATAGTTAATTTATTAAGCTCCAAAAAAGCCTCCCTTACTGAAACTTTCTTAAAATATAGAATGCCATAAGTCCTTTGACAAAGGCAAAAGATAAAATATTCAAACCTAAATCCAGCGATAAGAAGATATCATTTCGAGCAAAGCGAGAAACCTTCATGCTTTACGACAAAGATTCCTCACACCCTTGGGGCGTTCGGAATTACAGGAGTAGTAATGTGTAATAACGGTTATCGCCGGATTTGGCTTATACAGTTAGTTTGCAGTTTGAGCATATTTTCATTTAAAATATGAAAATATTACTAGGGGGGGCATTGATGGACATTAAGATTACATTTCCCGGCGGCAAAAAGGTATTTGCAGAAATAAATGGAATGATAATAAAGACAGACCAACCTAAGGAATACGGGGGTGAAGGCTCAGCTCCGTCGCCTTTTCTTCATTTTCTTGCATCTATCGGCACCTGTGCTGGCATATATGTCCTCGGGTTCTGCCAGGAGAGGGGAATTCCTACCGATGGCATCTCAATAAACCAGCAAATGATTTATATACCTATCGAAGAAGGCAAGGTGAAACTCGATAAAATCGTTTTGGATATAATAGTTCCTCCGACCTTCCCCGAAAAATACCTCAAGGCAATAACAAGGGTGGCGGATCAGTGTGCTGTTAAAAAGACTATTATTAACCCCCCCGGTTTTGAAGTAAAGACAAGCGTTAAAAAATGAGAATTGTTCTCTATCTTTTAACTGTTTTGCTTTTTATTTGTTTTTCCGTTCAATGGGTCGAAGCAAAGAAAAAGTTTTCTGCCCCGAAAAAAACTGAAGAAAAACCTGTTTCAGTTTATCTTCTCGATAAAAATTCAAAAAAACTTGTCTCTGAAAGGGGTTTAATGAACCCTAAAGGCATAGTAGCAACGAAGTGCAGTTTGATGCTTAAATATCTTAAAGAACCTGAAAGCACTATCCAAATTACGACGGAAGACGGCAAACTTTTGGGGCTTGGCAAGATACTCTTTTGCAACCTGAAAAAAGATAGTGTCTCCTTCCATACGGAGCCATTTACGCCTTTGTCGCCTCTGCAAGTAAAAGAGGAAGATCAAAGAAAAATTGGGGAGTCCTATAACGAACATGACTGGTTCAAAAAGGGAATAGAGCATTTTAAGTCAAAGAATTTTGCAAGGGCTGAAAATGCTTTTAAACAGGCTATTAGATTAAAACCTGATTTTTATGAGGCATATATAAGTCTTGGGAATGTTTATTTTATTATTGGTAACTATGTTGATGCAATCGAAGCGTATCATTATGTGCTCAAGAATTTTGGGGATAAACAACTGCTTTACAACAAGATAGGAACTTCATATCTCATGCTCGGAGATTATAATAAAGCGATCGACTCCTATAGACAAGCTATACACTACGGTGAGACTGCCCCACAAGCATATTTCAGTCTTGGGCTTCTTTTTTATCTCAGCGGCGATAATGAAGAAGCGTTTAATCAATATGTCAACCTGACCAAAACAGATAATGAACTAGCTGAAAGCTTGTTCGACTTGTTATATAGATGAAGAACACCAAAGAGTAAGTATAATTTTTAAGGTTTAATTTCTATTGGGGTGCCGTCTTCAACAAGACTCCAAATCTCTTCAATCTCCTTATTTGTGACGGCAATGCATCCATGTGTCCAGTCGGTTTTTCTGTGAAGTTTATCGAGATGCTCCATATCTTTTGGGAGTCCATGTATGGCAATGCTGCCACCTGGAGATACGCCCAACTCCCTCGCGTTCTGTAAATCCGAACCATTTGGATAGGAAATGAAAATAGTGAGATGGTATTTATCGCTTATCTTTCTTGATGAAAGGACATAATTCCCTTCAGGTGTCTTATTATCACCCATCCTAACCTTGTGCCCTATGGGGTCTTTGCCAAGGGCTATCTTATAAGCCTTTATAATTTCTCCTTCCCTTAGCAAAAACATTATCCTCTTGCTTTTGAAGACTACCACCTTATCAGCTTTTTCCAATTTTGCATGGGCTTTAGGGATCATACACGATAGATTCACTGCAAGCAAAAAAAAGCTAAAAAAAATTAATATCATCTTCATAAAACCCCGCCTCTATTATGTTTTATGGGTAAAAACAGCTCAGGAATATTTTAAAAGAGACGGCAAAAAAAATCCATATAAGTTGGTAGGTGTGTCCCCTCTCACATTATCTTACCTAAAACACCTTCCTTTTTCTCACGCTTTTTTGTATAAAAGATAATCTTTATCACATTAAATTAACCAAAAAAGAGAAGGACGGATATGAATTACTTCAGTGGCATAATCAGAGGGGGCAGGC
>DAIQAO010000022.1:6635-28887 GCA_036781645.1 Dissulfurispiraceae bacterium | reverse complement strand
AAGGTAGTTCTTTGGCAAAGAAATCATGTCATATCCCTGCTTGAATATTATTTTAGACCCCAGTGATTTTAACCCTTAATTAGCGATAAGAAGGACTCCTTCAGGATTTGTATCATTTTAGAATTTGGATTTCAGGTTTTAAGTTGCATCTTCTTCCAATTATTATTTATTTTAGTATTTATGCGTTTGCCAAAATGGTTTAAAGTGAATATGTCGGGAATTCGTCCTACGGAAAATATTTTAAGAAGATACGCCCTTCACTCTGTGTGTGAAGAGAGTAGATGTCCCAATAAAAGTCATTGTTTTTCAATACCTACAGCGACCTTTTTAATTTTAGGCGATACATGCACGAGGAGTTGTTCCTTTTGTTCCATAAAAAGTGGAATTCCTTTGCCGATTGATCATAACGAACCTGCAAGGATTAGTGAAGCCTCAAGACATATGAGACTCAAATATGTTGTCATTACTTCTGTAACGAGAGACGACCTTTCTGATGGAGGGGCATCACACTTTTCAGATGTAATTCAGACAATTAAGAAAGATCTTGTTAATGTAAGGGTTGAAGTATTGACACCAGATTTTAAAGGCAATTTAGAGGCATTGAAAACTGTGCTTTCAGCCGAGCCGGATGTATTTAGCCATAACATCGAAACAGTAAAAAGGCTCTATCCTATGGTAAGGCCTCAGGCTGATTATAAACTTTCGCTCTCTATTTTAAAGAAAGCTTCAGAGACTTTTTCATCTAAAAAGGTCAAATCGGGTTTTATGGTTGGACTCGGCGAGACTTATGATGAGGTGGTTGAACTATTATGCGACCTTAGAGAGTCTGGCTGTAATTTTGTGACAATAGGGCAGTATCTCAGACCCTCAAAAAGAAATATCCCCGTAATTGAATATATCAAGCCAGAATTATTTGGGAGATTTCGGGAATTAGCCCTCTCAATGGGATTTGAATATGTTGCCTCAGGACCCCTTGTGAGAAGCTCTTGGAATGCCCATGAGGCTTTTGATTTAGCCGATAAGTGAATAAAAATGTTATAATTTCGATTAACTTTACGCTGGAGGAGGTAATGCTTAATGTATGAATTCAATCGGATTAAAAGACTGCCGCCTTATGTCTTTGCGATAGTCAACAATCTTAAAATGGAATATAGAAGAAGGGGTGAGGACATTATTGACCTTGGGATGGGAAATCCTGACATGCCGGCACCTAAACATGTTATTGATAAACTCTGTGAAGCCGCAAAGAATCCGAAAAATCACAGGTATTCTGCCTCCAAAGGCATAACACATCTAAGAATGGCTATATGCGAGTGGTATAAGAGAAGGTTTGATGTTGATTTAGACCCTGAATCTGAAGCCGTTGCGACGATAGGTTCAAAAGAGGGATTGTCTCACCTCGCCCTTGCTACCGTGCAACCCGGCGATGTAGTGATGACGCCTACCCCTGCATATCCGATACATCCATACAGCGTCATAATAGCTGGTGGTGAAGTAACGAGCATCCCGATTGGCAGAGGCGTGGATTTTTTTGCTGAGATGCAGAAGACATATAAGAAGACCTGGCCTAGGCCAAAGATGCTTATTATTAATTTTCCGCATAACCCTACTACAATGGTAGTCGAAGGATTGGAGTTTTTCACAAAGGTAGTTGACTTTGCAAAAGAGAACAATATTATTGTCCTGCACGACTTTGCCTATGCCGATTTAATTTTTGATGACTATAAGGCTCCGAGTTTTCTTCAGGTGCCAGGGGCTAAAGATATCGGAGTAGAGTTTTTCTCTCTTACAAAGAGCTATTCAATGGCTGGTTGGAGAGTCGGTTTTTGCGTTGGAAATAAAGATATCGTTGGAGCTCTCATCAAAATTAAGAGTTATCTTGACTATGGGATGTTTCAGCCGATTCAGATAGCCGGGATAGTTGCCCTTAGAGGACCTCAGGATTGTGTCGAGGAATACAGAAGTGTATATGAATCAAGAAGAAATGTCCTTATAAACGGACTTAACAAAGCCGGCTGGAAGATTGAACCACCAAAAGCCACAATGTTTGTGTGGGCAGAGATACCAGAAAAATTTAAACCCATGGGGTCACTTGAGTTTTGTAAGTATCTGATTACCAATGCAGGGGTTGCAGTATCTCCTGGTATAGGATTTGGGGAAGGCGGGGACGAATACGTCAGGTTTGCCCTTGTTGAAAATGAACACAGGATTAAGCAGGCTATAAAGGGGATTAAAAAAGCCCTAAACAAGTGAAATCTTAAAAAGGGGAAAATAAATGAAAAATAATCGAATTAATGTTGGGATAATTGGCTTTGGGACTGTTGGGTCGGGCACAGCAAAAATATTATTAAACAATGCACGGCTTCTTCAAGACAGAAGCGGTATTGAGTTTAATCTCAAAAGAATAGCCGATTTAGATATCACAAGGGATCGTGGTATAACAATCCCAAAGGGTATTCTGACAACTAATGCAGAAGATATCTTGAACGATGGAGATATTGACATTGTGGTTGAACTTATGGGCGGTATAAGGCCTGCTAAGGATTTTATTATAAAGGCAATCAAAAATAAAAAACATGTCGTTACTGCTAACAAAGCTCTCATAGCAACAGAAGGAAATGATATTCTCTCGGAAGCCCAACAAAACGGAGTGAGTGTTGGTTTTGAGGCTTCAGTGGCGGGTGGGATACCCATAATAAAGGTAATCAGAGAAGGTCTGGTTGCCAACAATATTGTTGCAGTTTACGGGATTATCAATGGAACTTCCAATTACATTTTGACCAAAATGACTGATGAAAAGGTGGATTTTTCAGTAGCCCTCAAGGAGGCGCAAAGACTGGGGTACGCTGAAGCCGAACCCACCTTTGATATAGAGGGCATAGATACTGCGCACAAGCTCACGATACTTTCATCCCTTGCTTATGGAATTCCTTTTATGTTCGATGATGTTTACAAAGAGGGAATCACCAAAATAACTGCTCAGGACATTGAGTTTGCTATTGAACTCGGCTATAAGATAAAACTACTTGCCATTCTAAAGGCACTTGATGGCGAGATAGAGATGAGGGTGCATCCAACTATGGTTCCCAATGAATATTTGATTTCCAAAGTTGACGGCGTATTTAATGCTATTTATGTGGAAGGCGACGCTGTTGGCTCTACCCTTTATTATGGAAGAGGCGCCGGGGATATGCCTACTGGAAGTGCGGTTGTGGCTGATATTGTCGATATCGGTAAGATTATTATCAGAAGCCAAACCCCTGACACCACAGTTATAAACCCAAATAGGGCAGATAAAAATTTAAAAATTAAGGACATCAAAGATATCGAGAGCAAGTATTATTTCAGGTTTTCAGCCCTCGATAAACCCGGTGTTCTTTCTAAGATTTCTGGCATACTTGGCAACTATAATATCAGCATTGCATCGGTAATACAGAAAGGCAGAAGGATAGGGGGGGCAGTTCCGGTGGTGGTTCTCACATATAAGGCAAAAGAAAGGGATGTGCTCCAGGCAGTTAAAGAGATTGACGAGCTGCAAGTTGTTTCTGAAAAAACAGTTTTCATCCGGGTAGAGGGGAGAGACGAATAATTAGGCTAATAATCAGGTGGTTTTAGGTATGTCGAAAATTAAGTTTGACAAAGTCATACAAACTCAGGAATTTCTGAATGTCACTAAAGGCTACGCCAGAGAGCCCTTTGAGGTAGAGGTTCGATATGATCCACTGTTCGGTAATACAAGTGTTTATAATAAACTACTTAAAGGGAAACTTAATGTAATATTTGGTACCTCCGATGAGGATTTGATTGCCCAAATGGTGCAACAAAGTGCGGTAAACTGTATTTTGTGCAATGGCAAGATTGAAAGCAGTACCCCCAAATACCCCGAAGAGATCATTAAGTCAGGTCGTATCCAAATAGGTGAGGCTACCTTATTCCCCAATCTCTTCCCAATAGGCAAATATCATGCCGTGATTTCAATCTCTAAGGCGCATTTTCTAAGGCTGTCTGAATTCACTCCTCAACTGCTTATTGATGCCTTTTTATGTGCCCGTGATTTTGTAAGAAATGTCCTTAAAATCGATTTTCATCCTTTATATATTACTTTAAATGCCAACTACCTCTTTCCTTCGGGTTCAAGCCTCGTCCATCCTCATCTGCAGCTACTTATAACATCAATCCCTTATTCTTATCATAAAAGACTTATCGATGCATGCTTGAGTTATTACCAACAAAATAGTAGCAACTACTTTAATGATCTAATTCTTGAAGAAAAAAAACGGGGTGAAAGATACATCTCACAGTATGGAAGGTGGCATTTTGCTGCCTCTTTTGCACCTTCCGGCAGTAACGAGATAATAGCCATTCATGAGTCAGAAACCGATATATCAGGGCTCACAGAAACTGATATGAAGGATATTGCCACAGGGATATCTCAGGTTTTAAGCTATTACGAAAAAATGGGGTTTTTGAGCTTCAATTTCACGCTTTTTTCAAGTAGAAATTCAACAGGCTTTAACTGTTACTTTAAAATGATGACGAGGCAGAATCTCTATCCTAATTACAGAAACGACGACTACTATCTGCAAAAGATATTGCATTCAGAGCTTATGATTGTTTTGCCTGAAGAATTAGCCTCAGGTATTAGAGAATCATTAAAAAGTTAAAGTCTAATATTTTTACAAATTGATCGATATTACAGCCTTGTGCGATAATACAACAATACAACAAATGGCAATGAATGAAGGATAGGATTGAGGTGAAGAAATACTACATAAGAACTTTTGGATGTCAGATGAATCAACACGATTCTGAGAAGATATCAGGAATCTTAAAATCCGAAGGTTATTCTGAGACCTATGAGCCTACTGATGCAGATATTATTATATTCAATACTTGCAGTATTAGGCAGAAAGCTGAACAAAAGTTTTTTAGCCAGCTTGGTAAAACTAAAAGACTCAAAAAAAGAAAACCCGAACTAAAAATTGCTGTTGCAGGATGTATAGCTCAACATGAAGGGTCCAAAATTATCGAAAGGGCTCCTTATGTGGACTGTGTGTTAGGACCTCAAAATATTCATTTAATCCCTAGCATGATTAAAGAACGATCTGTTAATGTTGCTGTTGACGACAATTTTAATCTTGCAGACTTAGAATTTCAGGCAGATAGAAAGGATAAGTTAAAGGCTCTTGTTAATATTATGTATGGCTGCAATAATTTTTGTAGCTATTGTGTCGTTCCTTATACGCGTGGTAGAGAGCAGAGTAGGGCGGCTAAGGCGATATTAACAGAAATAAGAAATCTTGCAGATAAAGGATACAAAGAGGTAACACTTCTTGGACAAAATGTGAATTCCTATAAAAGTGAACTTGATTTCCCAGAACTTCTTTCCGAGATAAACAAAATTGATGGTATTAAGAGGATTCGTTTTATTACCTCACATCCTAAAGATCTTTCAGATAAGTTAATTTTTGCTATCAAAAACCTCGAGAAAGTTTGTGAACATATCCATTTACCTCTACAATCTGGTTCATCCAGAATACTCACCTTGATGAACAGAAAATACACATATCAGGATTATATTCAAAAGGTCGAGAAAATTAAAAAAGAAATACCAGATATTGCAATTACATCCGATATTATCGCTGGCTTTCCTCAAGAAACAGATGAAGACCATCAATTAACAATAAATGCCCTAAAAGAAGTGGAGTTTGATGGTATTTTTGCTTTTAAGTTTTCTCCTCGGCAAGGGACTAAGGCTGCTTCTTTGGACGGTCAACTGGAGGACAAGATTAAGTCAGCTAGGCTTTCAGAGATATTAGATCTTCAAAACGACATAACTGATAGAAAAAACAGGCATTTAGAAGGAACTATTCAAGAGATACTTATAGAAGGCTACTACGAAAAAAACAGTGATATGATTACGGGTAGGACAAGGGGAAACAAGATTTTTATTGCACCGTATAATCATGATATCAGCCCCGGCGCTCTTGTTTTTGCTAAAGTAATTAAAGCCAAACGGCATTCCCTTTTCGGTGATTTTATTTAGTCCTTTATGAAGTTTATCGTCCAAACCCTCGGCTGCAAAACCAATCAAGCAGAAAGTTATAAAATTGAAAAAATATTATTAGAAGCTGGCTATAAAAAAGCTGATATTTCTGAGAAACCTGATATATGTATAATCAATACCTGCGCTGTAACATCGAAAGCTGACCAGCAATCAAGACAACTCATCAAGAAATACTTAAAGAATGATATAAGAGTTATAGCAACCGGTTGTTATATAGAATTGAATTATGACATGCATAAGAGTATCCCCAATCTTAATATATTAAAAAATAATGAAAAATTTAATCTTATTGACACTCTCTTTCCTAAGCTGGATGGTATCATAGAGCCGTATTACCACCCCCGCCATAGGCCTGCCGTTAAGGTTCAGGATGGCTGCAACAATGCTTGCTCGTATTGCGTAATTCCTATGGCAAGGGGTAGGTCAAGAAGTATGCCTTTTAAAGATATTGTTGAAGAAATCATTTTTTATGAATCATTAGATTATAGAGAGATTGTCTTGACAGGTATACATTTAGGGTCTTATGGTCAAGATTTTATTCAAAAAGTAACTCTTGCCCAACTCTTAAAACAAATTTTAAGACAAACCAAGAAAGTTAGATTTAGGCTGAGTTCATTGGAAGTTAATGAAATAGATGACGAGTTACTTGAACTTTTGGATGAAAAACGCATTTGCAAACACCTTCATATACCACTCCAAAGTGGAGATGACAAAATCCTGGCCAGAATGAAAAGAACCTATACTACAAAAGAGTATAAGAAAATGTTAGATACAATCTTCAGTCGCTTTAATGACATAGCGGTCGGGACAGATGTTATTACAGGATTTCCCGGCGAGAATGAGGGATCGTTCATAAATACTAAACAAATTGTTGAAGAATTGCCCTTTTCTTATTTGCATGTTTTCCCTTTCTCGGCAAGACAAGGCACTTTGGCATTTAATTTACCTGATAAGGTGGATGAAGAAACAAAAATGGTTCGTTCTGCAATATTGCGAAAGATTGGTGAATCTAAAAAACTTATATATATCAATCATAATATCGGTAAAATCAAAGCCGCAATTGTGGAAACTAAAACAGATTCAGGATTTATTGCCACCACTGACAACTATATCAAGATATATCTGCCAGAAAATGACATGCTTAAAGAAGGAATGTTGATAAATGTTTTGATTGATGGCAGCAAAAATTTCTATGCAACCGGACGCCCACTAAATAATCTATAAACCAGTTCAAAAATATGATATTTTATCCTGCCTACAAATAATACATTTCCAAATAAGCCTGCGTCTATTCAAAGCTTAAATGATTTAGTAACAGATTTAATGACAGCTTATTAACATTTTTGGTTTATTTTTTATGTCTGATAAGATATATTATGTAAAATTATTTGGAATCGAAGATAATATTTCTGGTCTTTTCCTAAATATTAACTATTGATTGTATTCAAGAGATTATAGTTTGTTAGCTAAGTCTCATTGTGAACTTTTTGCCCTAAAAAGCGAAAAAAAACATAAAGGAGTTACCCAGTTGTGAAAACACGGAGGGTTCGTGACAATCTCAATTACGGATAGTTCAAAGGTTTAAGTTCGGGAAAATCAGCGATAGGATTTTCACGACAATGGAAATAGCCTTTCGCTCATTCTCGGAAGGTGTCCTTGCCTTCCTCCGAGGTCACCATCACGCCTCACCATCCTGGTGAGTCTTTTGTGATGGTGAAAGCCGCTCAAAGCTATTCCCATTGTCATATCAGCATTTTCTATATTGTTCTATCTCTATTTTTCGGTTCAAAGAACTCTCAATTTTTAACTTGAACCCTGAAACTTTCTGCCGTCGAATTTGGATGTGTTATGTTTATTGACAGATTAACTGTATATTAGTTGATAAATGTTTTCCCGCTCTCCCCTTCTTTGAGAGCTTGTTTAGATGCATTTAAAGCTCGTTCAAAGCCGTTCCAGTTGTGATTAGAAACCCTTATGTAGATTTTATATAATTTTGGTATTGTCAATTGAAAACTATTAATGATATATTGAAAGACATATTTGTCCATATTCTTTCGTTACCTTTGAAGTGGACATGCCTGTTTTTTAGATAGAAAAACTTTATGGAGGTTTATTTATTGTGCGCTATACTAAGTTTTTTATCCCTACCCTTAGAGAGGTACCATCTGATGCAGAGGCAGTAAGCCATAAACTTTTACTCAAAGCAGGCTATATCAGGCAACTCGCCGCAGGTTTATATATATTTCTGCCACTTTCATGGCGTGTTTTAAATAGGATTAATAAGATTTTAATTGAAGAGATGGAAGCAATTAATGCACAAGAAATTACGATGCCCATATTACACCCTGCCGAGATATGGCAGACGTCTGGCCGCTGGTATGAAATAAAGGAAGAGATGTTCCGGCTCCAAGACAGGAATAATAGAGACATGTGCCTCGGGATGACCCATGAGGAAATCATGACATGGCTTGCATCCAGAGAGATTCGTTCCTATCGGGAACTGCCACAAATCTGGTATCAGATACAAACTAAATTAAGGGATGAAGCGAGGCCGAAAAGCGGAATATTGAGAACAAGGGAATTTATTATGAAAGACAGTTATAGTTTCGACATTGATGAAGAGGGTCTCGAGAAAAGCTATAATCTCCACGCTGAGGCATACGATAAAATTTTTAACAGATGCGGTCTCAGGTTCTACAAAGTAGAGTCTGACCCTGGTATGATGGGTGGTGCCTGTGCTCATGAATATATGGCTCCAAGTTCTGCCGGTGAAGATGATATAGTAATCTGCTCAAATTGCAATTACATTGCTAATGTTGAGATAGCCCAATCTACTCCAACTGCTTCAGGTTTCCCTGAATGTCCATTAGAAGAATTATACACCCCTGATAAGAGGACGGTTCAAGAGGTCTCTAATTTCTTAAATATCGCGCCCTCTTTTTTTATTAAATCCTTGCTTCTTGTATGTCAAGACAGCTATGTTCTCACCCTACTCCGAGGCGATCAGGAACTCCATGAGAAGAAGGTATCTAAAATTATCGGACAGTTTAGCATCGCTCATAGGGATGAGGTTTTATCATACCTTGGAGTTGAAGCCGGGTTTATCGGCCCTTTAAACTTTAAGGGGCGCATAATCGCAGATTTATCTTTGAAAGAAGGTTTTTATATAACAGGTGCTAACAAACCGAATTATCATATAAAAGGCATTAAGGCTGGTGTTCATTTTAACCCTGAATGGCATGACATACATATTGCTAAATCTGGAGACTACTGTCCCAAATGTCATAGTATGTTATCCATTGAAAAAGCAATTGAAATTGGAAATATATTCAAGCTTGGTACTAAATATTCGATCCCGTTGAACGCCTTCTTTCTCGATAACAAAGGTCTTGAAAGACCAATGATAATGGGAAGCTATGGTATAGGGCCTGCACGGATTGCTGCCGCTGCAGTTGAGCAAAATCATGATGATGACGGCATAATTTGGCCCAAGACAATAGCCCCCTTTGATATCCACATATTGCCCCTGAACATGACTGATGGCAAAACAGTTCAATTATCAGAAGAGCTTTACAGAAATATTTCTGAAATATACAATAGCCTTACCGATAGAAATATGGATGTTTTGTTAGACGATAGAAATGTTAGGCCCGGTGTTAAATTCAAGGATGCTGATCTTATTGGGATTCCCCTTCAGATAATAATAGGCGAAAGGTCGCTAAAAAACAATTACATTGAGGTCAAGAAAAGGCGGACCAAGGAAATATTTAAGATAAACCTTAAACATGCAGAGGCTGATATTGTAAAAATCTATTATGAAACAGAATAGCTTTGAAGACCGTCAATTAATCGCCGCTATCGATGTCGGTTCAAATACAATCAGACTTTTAATTGGTTATACTGAAAATAACAAAATCATCAGGGTTTTCAACTCAAGGGCAGTAACCAGGCTTGGCAAAGATATCTTACAGACTTCGATTTTAAATACAGATAATATCAATAAATCAATTGATTATCTTCTAAAAATTAAATCTATATGTGAATATTACAAAGTAAGTGAAATTCATGCCGTTGGCACCAGCGCTTTAAGGGAAGCTAAAAACACCCAAAATTTTTTGGAAGAGGTAAAGCTTAAAACAGGTTTTGATATTCATATCATATCAGGCATGCGAGAAGCAGAATTGACCGTAAAAGGTGTAATGTCTAATTTTTTTTCTGATGATAAGATTGATCCCCACCCCACCAGGAGTTATCTAATAGTTGATATAGGCGGCGGAAGCACAGAATGGGTGTTTCAAAATGAAATTCAGGCTAAAGGGAGTATTCCTATCGGCGCTATCAAAACATATGAAAATTTTATTAAAAGCGACCCACCAAGCCAAAACGATATTGATAGATTAAAATATCATATTTATCAGGTTATTGCTGATTATGATTTAACTAAATGCTTACAAAATAATTCATTTACGGAAGATTTTAATTTTGTAGCGACAGGGGGCACTGCTACAACTATTGCAGCGATTGATATGGGATTGGATGAATATGACGGCGATAGGATACATCTTCACCAAATTTCCCGCCCTACCCTTCAATTGCTCTTTAAACAATTAATCACAATGCCTTTGAGAATTAGGCAAACTATAAAAGGACTTGAGCCAGATAGGGCAGACATTATAATTACCGGTTTGCTTATACTTTTATGCCTCATGGAGATTTCTAAAAGTAATAAAACAATAGTAAGCGATTTTGGTATTCTCGAGGGATTATTACATGAAAGGTGTAATTTGAGGGCTTAAAATGCTTTTGGAAAATACCTCTGTAATTTTAAAAAGAATAAGCCATGCAGCG
Organism: Dissulfurispiraceae bacterium; assembly: GCA_036781645.1. GTDB lineage: Bacteria > Nitrospirota > Thermodesulfovibrionia > Thermodesulfovibrionales > Dissulfurispiraceae > DYHD01. Next base: position 17,972 of record DAIQAO010000022.1, on the reverse strand, counting down.
ATGCGGGCAGGAAGAAATCCCGAAGAAATCAAGCTCATTGCGGTTACCAAAACGGTGAAGGAAGATACAATCAGAAAGGCAGCAGATATCGGGCTCAGGATATTCGGAGAAAATAGAGTTCAGGAAGCTCAATCAAAAATTCAATCACTTAAAGAATACTTTATCAAGTGCCACTTTAATGTTCAATGGCATTTAATAGGCCATCTCCAGAAGAATAAGGTCAAGGTTGCAGTCCAGTTATTTGATCTTATCCATACCCTTGACTCATTAGAACTCGCTGAAGAGATTAATAAGCATGCTGAAAGAACTAACAAAATTCAAAAGGTTCTTATTCAGGTTAAATTATCTGATGAAGAAACTAAACACGGAATTACTGAAGAAGGATTATCAAGATTGTTAGATGGAATAAAATCACTCAAATATATTGAATTATTAGGTTTAATGACTATGCCTCCATACTTTCAAAACCCTGAAGATGCGAGACCTTATTTCAGGCGTTTAAGGGAAATAAGGGATATCATAAGTAAGGAAGGATATTACCTCCCCGAACTCTCAATGGGCATGTCAAACGACTTTCAGTTAGCCATAGAAGAAGGCGCCACACTTGTCAGAATTGGCACAGCAATTTTTGGCGAAAGACAGTAGTTTTTTTAATAATCATTAACTATATTGCTTTACTCTAAGCAGCTCACTGCTTGATGTAGGATATTTCAATGAATTTTCAAAAGGAGTTTAAATGGGCAAAAACTTGGTTGAAAAGATTCTCGAGCCTCATCTGTTATATGGAGAATTGAAGGCGGGCAGCACAATTGGTTTAAAGGTTGATCAAGTATATACCCAAGATGCTACAGGAACTATGACCTGGCTTGAGTTTGAAGCCATTGGCATAGACAGAATCAGAGTTCCATTGGCTGTTTCATATATTGATCATAATATGCTCCAGTCTAATTTCATGAACGCTGACGATCATGTATTCTTGCAGACTGCCGCAGCTAAATTCGGTGCATATTTTTCAAAACCTGGAAACGGCATATGCCACCAGATTCACCTCGAGCGTTTTGCGATGCCTGGCAAAATCGCACTTGGCACCGACAGCCATACCCCTACAGGTGGAGGAATTGGCATGATCTCAATCGGCGTAGGTGGGCTTGAGGCTGCTACAGTAATGGCTGGAGCACCTTTTCAAATCGTTATGCCAGAGGTTTTGCATATAAACCTTAAAGGTTCGCTTAAAAAACCATATACTACTGCTATGGATGTTATACTCACCCTTCTTAAACTACTATCGGTTAAAGGCGGCGTTGGCAAGATACTCGAATATGGTGGTTCAGGGGTAGAAAATCTCAGTGTAACCGAAAGGGCAACCATAACAAATATGGGGGCTGAATTAGGGGCGACTACTTCAGTATTTCCCAGCGATGAAAAAACTCTTTCGTTCCTTAAGGCTCAAGGAAGGGAAAGGGACTGGTTCGAGCTTAAAGCAGACACTGACGCTAACTATAAAGATATGATAACAATAGACTTAGATAATATCGAGCCGATGGTTGCTCAACCACATAGTCCAGATAATGTTATCCCTCTCAGAGAAATTTCAGGGTTAAAGGTTAATCAGGTCTGCATCGGAAGTTGTACAAACTCATCTTACCAAATTATGAAAACTGTTGCTTTGTATCTAAAGGGAAAAACCATTCACAAAGACGTAAATCTTTTAATAAACCCGGGCTCCAAGCAAGTATATGAGATGCTTTCGCGTGAGGGGCTTATGGCTGACATGATAGCTTCAGGGGCGAGAATAATGGAGTCGGCTTGCGGACCTTGCATTGGCATGGGGGGTGCTCCTGGCTCAGGGCATGTTTCAATAAGGTCTTATAACCGCAACTTTAAAGGGAGATCGGGTACCAAGGATGCTCTGGTTTACCTTGCAAACCCTGTTGCCTGTGCAGTCTTTGCTGTTAAAGGAGAAGTTGTTAGATTGGAAGATTTCAAGGATGAAATACCAACGGTTAGCGAACCAGAAAGATTTATCATCAACGATAATCTCATTATACCACCGCCTAACAACTCAACTGGAATTACAATAATTAAAGGTCCTAATATAAAGGAAGTTCCAGTCAAAGAACCCTTAAAGGATAAAATAAAGGCTGAAGTGCTCTTAAAGCTTGGCAACAATGTCACAACTGACGATATAATGCCAGCGGGTTCACAAGTGCTTCCATTCAGATCCAATATTCCAGCTATGTCAGATTTTGTATTTAAAAATATAGATGCCACATTCAGTTCCCGCGCAAAGGCTGCAAAAAATCTGGGAGGTGGAGTAGTGGTTGGAGGGGAAAACTATGGACAGGGCTCCTCTAGAGAACATGCAGCCATAGCGCCAATGTATCTCGGGCTTCATGCTGTAATAGCAATATCTTTTGCGAGGATACACAGGGCTAATTTAATAAATTTTGGGATTTTGCCGATGCTTTTCACCTCAGAAGAGGACTATAATAAAATCGCGCAGGGCGATACTATTTCAATAGATAATATAATTGATGGCATCAAGGGCGAACAAAGATTCAAGGTGAATAACATAACTAAGAACTATACATTTGAGGTCATGACGAATCTAAACGAGCGAGAAATGGAATTAATCCTTAATGGTGGCTTGCTGCCTTATATTAAAACAAAAATCTAAAAAATACACTTATTTGAAACCCTGCAAATCTATATCTTATTTGCTGTTCAGTCACTCGCAAAGGCAAGCAGAGCAACAGAATGCTTCAAAAGATAGGATTTAATGATGCCTTAAGAGGGGTTGAACTGCCTGCACAGGGGCAAATAGGGGATATTCACCATATCACAGACCTTCATTGATTCTTTGCCAATAACAAGGGATAAAATGATAGGGTACGACTTTCAGTCAGTAGCATAAGGATAAAGGAGTTGTCAGATCAAGTCTTGACAGGTACATGTCTTTTTTGCTGCTTGCTAATTTTACTTTACAATTCTAAAAGCAATTCTTGGATAAACGAAATCGCTATCTTATTATTTTTAGAAGAATTAGTGCACAAACTGCGACAGGGACTGAACCGCTAATGACCCAGGTATTTTTTGTGGTAGCTCCTGATTTTGGCTTCCATTCATTTCCGTTAAATACCCATGTGTTTGATAATTTTGAGTTTGATTTAGGTTTCAACTCTCCGCCATACCATACATAAGTATTTGATAGATTTGCGCCGCTTTTGGGTTTCAGTTCTTTGCCTTCCCATACGAAGGTGTTTTTCAGTAAAGCATTGGATTTTGGCTTTAGCTCTCTTCCATCAAATATCCATGTATTGCTTGTTTTGCCGCCTGATTTTGGTTTTATCTCCTTTCCATCCCAGATATACGTATTAGAGAGCGATGCCCCAGTTTTTGGGCGTATTTCTCCAATGGGAATTCCATGCGCTGATGAGATGGCGAGAGTAAAAGTAAATATAAAGAAAAATATGCAATTCTTTATGATAATATTCATAATATCGATATCAACTATCGCTTTTTTGTGTGTAATCCGTCCCTTTGATATACTCAAATCCTGGGAAATTGACAATATCCTCAAATAACAGTTCACCAACATTTATAGGAACGACAAAAAATGTATCAGGATGTGTAGTCTTAAGTTTCTCGAAGGCTCCAAGGGCTTCTTCCTTAAGTAGAAAAACTCCGTAAAAATCCCAATCAGTCCATTCCTCTTGATGGGCTTTATTTATTATATCTCCTAAAATCCATAATTTCATGTAAACCTCCTATGAAGCAAGCCGTATTGTCAAAAGTTATTTCCCCTCTCCCCTTGTGGAAGAGTTCTCTATTCTATCCCCTCCTTGCGGGTGAGGGGTTTCTTTTATACTTTAATATGTTTTAAGGCACTTTTTCATAGAACTTTTAATATTAGCAAGCAAGCTCTCTGAGCTTATGGAAGATTTTCACCATAGCTAATGTATCAGTATAACAGTATTCAAGAAGGGCTTTACGGATTGCTTCAATCTCTTCAGTATCTTTTGATTGGCACATCCTGAAATAGGCGTCCATTGCCATCATACCGTTATTTATTTCCAGACCGCCATAGCTTTCACCGGGAATAAGCACTGGGAAAACAGCTTTTATTGAGGAGGAACCGTTCATTGCATAGTGATAGTATGCTCTTTTTCTAAAAGGAACAGCCAAATCCGTAAGGTTTTCAATAATTCGATTGATTTCATGAGAATATTCAGGAAAATTTTCAGCGAGTTCCCTCAATCTATGTTTTTCGAAATCGGTATACATTAATACACAAGATTCAGCAGGTATATGTTCAAGCAAGGTGGTGAGCAGTTCTTTTCTGGGTTCTCTGTTAGGCTCGGCGAGATATTCAATATGTTTGATATCAGCGCCTTGATGTTCTAAAATGTGCAGAGAATATTGAAAAGGTATCTGTTGATACGGCCTTGAACCATCATAGATAGGAATGGGACACATATATGTCTCAAAATCAAGAAAACATAGCGGATACCACAGTGATGCGAGAAAATCCTTCAAAGTTTTTTTATCCAGATAATCGGTTTTATTGAGAAATGCCTCTGCCTGAATTCTTTGATTACTGTTTAATTTATCCAACGGGAATTCACTGAGTTTGATAATGCCTCTTTGATAATATGCGTATTTATCAATGCCTATGCCTGACAATCTGAATATAGAATCATCAGGTATATCTTGCCAGCAGTATTGCTGGAAATCGCAGCTGCCGTTTAGATTGCACTGCTTTCCGATATCAATCGGCGGAAGGTCTCCCATTAACATTTTTTTCATTTCACTGACTTTTTCAGCAATAAATGGCTGTTTTCCCTTAACAGATTCTGTAATATCTTCTATAGTAAAAAGCTTGTCTATTTCAATATCACCATTTTTGATGTATTTACCGTTCAGATGAACAAGAAACGCTTTTGTGACAGGCAACCCGCTGCCCCTCAGCACATGATATTGTATTGCCACATCCTCTATATGAAAATTATCATCCTTTATACTGAGAGCATTTTTTACTTCGTATAGTTCCCACCCATCAGAACCTTTATGCAAGATATCAGACTTTATAAATATTTCATTGTATTGAAAAGCAGATTCATAAAGAGTTAAGGTCCCATGTTCGATTTCTTCTTTCGTCATCTGTATTTGTTTTTGAAGAGAAAGGCGTTCATACGGGATTTCAACCCCGCCGGGGAAAAGTTGTCTTGCGCAGCATCCTACATTGAAGCCTGTCTCGTATAATCTCTGTTGTGATTCAGGTAATTCATCCTTCAATTCAGGGTGATATTTTTGAAGATAGAGGGACTTGTAACATTTTAATCCCCTGAGGAAAAGGGATTTGCTGAAAAATGTATTAGGTTTATTTCTTTCCATACACTAATAATAACAGACTTCACTGCCAACAGTATGACAGATTAAACAGAAAATTAATCCCAAAATTGTCATTTTTCTAATGACCACCATTAAAAAACTACTCGATTTTTAAAGTATTTCCCCTCTAATGACAATTCTCGGGTTAATATCTCCGTTTAAATCCTTGTTAGAGTAATCAATTGTTTTTTGTTCTGATTATCTGAAGTAACATTCCTCTCCAAAGTCATTTTAAGGTCTGAGTAAAAACTCCTTCTAAGTGCAAGAGGCTTTTTTACCTCCACATGCGGTATCCATTGATAAATCCATTTCTTTATTTCCCCCAAGCCCTTCACAATAAATTTTATTTCAAGTCTGCCGTCTTTGAGTTCTTTTTCTTGCTGATTTTGCTGCCATTTGCGCCTTAAAACCTGAGACTTAACTTCTTCATCGAATATCAAGACTATCTCCTGGGTCTTGCCGTCAAGCCATGCACCGAATGATGATGACAACTCTTCCTCAGGCGTTATATTTTTAGGTATAAAGTTTTCATTAAGCACTTCGAGTGATTTCATTCTGTCAAGGGCAAATGTCCTGAATGCCTCAGCGTCTTCACAATAACCTCTTAAATACCAAAAATCATCGCTGAAAAACAGATAGTGCGGCATGATTGTGCGAGAGCTTTCTTTATTAGAATGAAGGGCGTCATATGTGACCTTGATTTTCTGAAAATTCATTATGGCATTATGAATATCGGTGAGATATGAACGCATCTCAAAAGAGGGGGGTTCAGGTTTTAGGATTATATGACGAGGCAGCTGCGTTTCGCCAACGCAAAGTTTGCTCTCAATACTGGTAAGACTCTGCCCTATGCCTGTGCCTAAGTTATGGAGCATTTTTTTAGCAAGAGCAAAGGCAAGAATTTCATCTGTTGCCAAGTTTGTCCTTCTTAAACTGTAGCCATCCTCGAATGAATAGCTATCTTGAGCTCTGATATAGTTGATTGGAAAACCAGCTACACGCAAGGTCCGGATGTATCTGTGAACAGTTCTTTGGCTTACCTCAAGTTCGTTAATCAGTGAATTGACAGTCACGGTTTCGCCGCTGTCAAGTTTGTTAAGAATGATAATCAGCGAGTCGAATTTATAAGACATCTTAACTCACCTCCTGCGAAATTTATATTTAGTATAATATTACCATATGTCACTGCCAACATTGTGTCATTGAATTTTGTCGGTTAAGAAAGGGATAAAAGTTTTAGGAAAGTTACTAATGGGGTTATAAGGATGAAGACATTAATTATAAAATCCCTCCTAACCTCCCTTTGACCCCTCGACTGCGCTCGGGGCAGGCGCCGGGAGGTATGTTTAGCATCTATACAAGAGGGGATTAAGGGTGTATTCCCCTCTTTGGCAAAGAGGGGCAAGGGGAGATTTTGTGAATTTTTTTAAAATCCCCCTTCATCCCCCTTTTGCAAAGGGGGAAAATATTTTCATTCTGCTTTGTCAGCCGTATTTCATCTTCATACCCATCTCGTTGAACCCTCTGTATTCCGCATCCCTCGATTAAAAATTTCGAGGGCAGGCAAGTGCGGAATGATGGTATTAAGGATATCTTTTACAAAAAATTGATATCAGGCAAAAAAATCTATAAAAATCAGATAGTTTCTTCTGATGAATTATAAATAATACTTATAAAACAATGTGTTAGATTTTCTAAAGACAAATTTTGGATTATCTGTTAAGAAAGGGGTGACAATTTTTAGAAAAGTGTGTCTGATTCAATGGATTTGAGAATTTGTTTAACGATTTTTGGATGCAATATCCTGCCCGTGTGAAAGGGAACAACAACTCTTTTAATCCCCTTTAAGTAAATCTTATGACTGCCTTTGCTTCTAATCATTATAAATCCTGCCTTAAGTAATAATGATTCTGCTTCTTGAGGCGTCAGCCGTGGAAGCTTAGGCAACTTGCACCTCAAGGGAAGTAGTTAAAATTTCCTTGCTTAAGTAATCTTTTCTTTCATCTTCTGACAAAGTCTCTAAATAAAGCTCTACAGCCTCTTTTATGTTGGCTATAACCTCATCCAAAGAATCTCCCTGTGTCTGACAGCCTTCAAGTTCTGGACAAAATGCATAATATCCATATTCATCTTTCTCAATAATAACACTTACTTTATAAGTCATCTTATATCCCCCTTTTTGTCCCTGATTTTATCATGACTTATTTGAATGTCATTATGCAGAAAATTTATATATTTTATCTTGAAATACTCTTAAACACAAATTCTAAAATATCTTTTGCGTCATAGGCTTGATAAACACTTAACCCTTTTTTGTCAGGAAAGCAAAAGGCAGGTGCAACAATTGTGCAGAATTCTATCTCCTTTCCCATGATATCAGCTTTTGCTGCCAGTTAATAGTGCAATCAAAGAATTCGAAAAGCTGCGTCCCAAGCACTGCACGAGATTTTGTTTGTCTCATAGCAGTAGAGGTAAACATCTGCAAAGGTTCAGGTAATCCAAATCCGTATTCAATATCTATTGGCACATTGTCCAGAGCAGTAGCGACAGTGCAAGTATTAACAGTGTACCTACCCACAAATATATGGAAATCTTCACGTTGACCTGACGGGGTTAGTCCCTGCAAAAGAGTTGGGTCTATATATGACAAGTGCGCACCGGTATCCAAAATCGCCTTCGTATGCACATCAGCAATGGTAACTGGAAAGACAATAGGGAAATTTGAATTCTTATCTAAGGTTAAAAACTCCGATTTAATCAGCCCATGAGGAACATTATCACCGATGTCCAACTTACCATCTCTCCACCGAAAACGCAAGGTGTGTTTAGATAAGATGTTACAGCCAAAAAGGGCATCTATCTGAAAGCCGCCTAACTTGGACAGCTTCTGAGGGGTTATCTCATTGATATTATTAGGAAACTCATAAAGTTCTCCAAGGAAATTTAGAGGTTTAGGCGCCATACTAAAGGGGCAGCCCGTGTCTATGAGCACATGCATGCCGTCAATCATCAATAGAATATGACCGTTTTCTTTTTTAATGTCGAATGTCTGCATACCATTATCTTAAATGATATTAATTTTATATTCAATGACACTGGTGTCCAAAATAATATATTCAAGCAGGGATATGACACGATTTCTTTGCCAAAGAACTACCTTCGTCCATGTGTAAGCATCTGAAAGACTTCATATTAATTTTGAAATATCGGCAATTGAGGCTTCCGCTTCGTCTTCAGCCTCATTGAGGTTACCCGTGGCTTTGGCTCCAGAAATCGCATCATATCCCTCTGATTGCAAAGTATCTAAGAATTTATTTTGGACGGGCATGATTCAATGATTTCAAACTGCCATAATGCTGTCATGGAGGATTTGGTATTATTTTAATAAACAGGAAATGTTATTGAAACAGTTGAAGAGGTTCTTGCAAAAGTCTGACAAAATGCCATTCCTATCATGGTGAGCCCTTCGGCTTGTCATGTCATCCTGAGCCTGTCGAAGGAGACATGACCGCTCAAGGCAAGCTTGTCGAGCAATTGCTTGCCCCACCCTTCGACAAGCTCAGGGTGACAACTTAGTGACTTTTGCAAGAGCCTCTATAGTAATTGTGATTTCAATAAAAGCTATCAGGTTAAAAAAACCACAAAATTAGATAGTTTTCTATAGGAGGGATATAAAAATGACAGAAAAAATGATTAGACAATTTCTGAAAGGGTGCATCTTCTACCCCTGTTCGGGGTCCCATGAAAACCCGATTCAGCTTCTAAAGAAATTATGTCAACGATTTTTCTACGTTGATCACGGCTATTCTCGTGAAGACCTTGAGGACTGCTTTAAAGATGAATTTATTAGTGGCTACGAACTTAGTGAAGCAATTGAACTCAGTCCTGAAGCCATCTTTGGAATGTCTTGGAACAAACTTCGCTATATGTTGGAAAAACGCCATCATGAATATTATGGAGATGTGTCCGACCCTTTTGTCATACTCTACAGGTTCAAGCGCTTGCCTGAGCTTAGTATTGAGCGTGGACCAGAAACATTTGAGTTGTTGTTTGCTCGCTACGAAGGAGTAGAGACATATAAATACGTTTTTGCAAGGAGAAAGATTGCACCGCTGTGTCTTGTGCATGTTGCACCCGGAGGGGGAATGGGAGGTAATTATTTAGAGTATTCTCAAAAACTGTCTGAAGCAATTCGTTCAAATGAAGGCGGTTTGCCTCCCTTTATTATTCATGAAAAGAATGCAAAAAGATACGAATACTTAGATATTATAGAAGAGCGCTACGAACATGTTAGGAATTGGCTTACTAGGAGACGGTATGCTTTGGAGAGTTATATACTATCATTGGCTAAGTTAGCCCCTGAAAAGGGATACACAAAAGATGTAGAAATGACCCTATATGAATATCTGCACAGCATGCGAGAGCCCATGCCTGATTGGCTTAAACGATTCCAATTTAACGAGCCATTCTCCCGCCAAAACTTTTTTACATCTCGCCTCGTCTATTACCCTGGGTCAGAGACAGAGACTGATGGACATCCTGTGAAGTTATTTGGCTCAACACACAGCTCCCATTGCTTCGTGTATGCAGATCCTAAATTGATGCGTGCTCAAATCGAATCGGTATTGGAGCATCCCAGGCATCGTTTCAAGGGATACCGCACTTTGCATCGTTTAGAAATTCGCGAGAGCGATTTGGTGCCTAATGGATGGACACCACATATCACTTACTCTGACGTGGAGCGAGCCCTTGATTTATCAAAACCAGTCCAGTTATTCGGCTTCCTCGAAGTGCTTGAACGTGAGGAGGCTTTCGACGACTCTCACGGTCCCAAACGGCTGGCAGTCCTTTTTCTTGGTGCTGATGGAATAGCCGCTTACGACGCTCTATTCTGCCAAAAAGACAGTCTCTCACCACCTTTTGCACTTTTGTTGCAAGACCGTGGATTTATCAATAGTAATTACAATAGATTTGGGCATGGGAGCTTGCTGCACCTCATAGCAACTCGTTCTAAAGTGTTTCCTCAATGGCTGCTAATCAGTGAAGATACTGAACCCTGGGACGGTTTTGTCAGAGTATCAGGAGTGGGCGGCGATCAGGCAGGCATCTTGAAACCCATGCGGTTTTTGTATAAAAAAGAAGACGTTAAAAAGGAGGACAAAATGGTTTACACGATGCAAAATCTTCAAGACGCAGTAAACGAGATAAGGAACGGGAAATATGTCGAACTTGAGGTTCCAGCCGCATATCACGCTATAGTAGCAACGCAGAATCTTGGCGATGATTGGGGAGTCTTTCTTGAAAATGCACCCGCTGCTATTCTATGTTCGCAGTTCAAGCCGCTGACCTTTGATGATGTTCAAGAATACATTACAAACCAACTACGTCATCCCCGTCCTGACCAGAATCAGCCTGCGAATGAACTTATTAAAGAGATGCTCGAAGACTGCAAGGTTTATGGACAGAGAAAAGACATTCCGGTCGAAGGGACAAATGCGCACGTGTTCATTTTCCGAACTCCTGATGCCAATGACTTCGACAAGGCTCGTGCTGTATTGGTGCTGATCTTGGAACTGTTCCGAAGGCTTGGAAATAGCCTAAACGACAGTCATAATCTTCCCGGAGTAACCATAATGATACGGAAGGACGAAAAGTTCTTTGACGTGAAGATTGATGACATCAACGATCGTGCTTGGTGTGGATTCGACTTTAGATAAACAATCGCCTAACAAGGCGCTCCAGCGGACGGGCTATCGCCCGTCGCTGAGCTTGTCTATATACCAACTTGGTATTTACTTCATTTATAACAACAATATTAGCGTATTAATAGTGAAAATAGGATACTGTCAAGTCTTTTATACAAGATCTTTCAAAGGTCTTATTCTCAATGTTTTCTATGACTTCTTTGATAAACTTTCTATCGCTGATTTTGGGGTAGGAGAGAAA
>DAIQAO010000022.1:0-6535 GCA_036781645.1 Dissulfurispiraceae bacterium | reverse complement strand
TTTCTATGACTTCTTTGATAAACTTTCTATCGCTGATTTTGGGGTAGGAGAGAAATATGTATTAAAAACATGATGTGAGTTAAAATACTTCGTTTAATTTTACAAATCCTAACGTAAGGAGGCTGCCATATATGTCAGAAAATAGGGGAATATACCTTGATGAAAATGCCTTTAAGAAATTTTGGAAGAATAAAGAAGATATATTTAAGAAGAAAAACCGTTTAGTTGACAGATTCGATGCGATAAAAACATTGATTGATTATATCGTTAAAAATGGCAACAACGGATATGCGAATAAAGTTGTTATCGAAAATGGTTCTGTTAAACTTGGAGAAACTGATCTTACAATTAAGATAAATAATGAAGTAAAAAAACATATCGCTAAAATGTTCGGTCCCGCAAAAGATGGATTGGTAGCAGGCGAACGATTTACTGGGATAACAAACCAAGCGAAAGCTTTCTATGGTGAAAATACTGATAACTACAAAAGAGTTATAAATATTTTATCTCTACTTGGTGGGTTTGAATTTGTAAATGACATAACAAAAACACCAAAAATGTTTGATGAATACAGGATAATTTCAAATGCTATATCTGACGAAGATGACTTTACAAAAACTTTAACCAGTTATGGTCAATCTGCACATCCATCTTCGCATTTTGCAGATAACAACTATTTTTTTGAGATTATGAGATTTATTCAAGATGCTAAATCAGAAAACTTTCAACTGTCAGTCCCTGACAATCAACAAGTTTATAATTATAATATTGCTTTAAGACATCCAGTAAAAGATGGGAGAGGGGCGATTAGTAATAAAGACATTCAGCATGGCAAGTTTGATACAGATGCCAACGATGAAGAAAAGGAACAAAAAAAAGTCTTAAAACGCCGTTTTCCTCTTAAATTCCTCTGGATGTGGGCAAATAAGGATAAAGTCATTCATCCCTTTAGCCTCATGGCATTTAGGAATTTTATAAAAAGTGAGTTTGGGAAAGCAATACTCATTGGACTTAAAAATGATAATGATATTAAAAATTTACAAATTGCTGAAAACACAAATTATCAAGGTGCTCATGATGCCGACCTACCCAAACTCGTCACAAACTCAGATTTTGATATTTTTGTGAAGATATGGAAAAAATTCACTGAAAAAGTTAAATCATTTAACAATGGGCAAACGCCAGAAGCAAATCCTCCTGAAAACGCACAACCACAAGAAGAGGAGAATAAAAAACTTATCTCCGAAATCTCAAAACTCATCTCTGTAATCATGGTTGAGGATACCGATATGAAAAATATTGAAGAGCTTTTGAGGGTGAGCAAGCAGATTATACTGTATGGTTCGCCTGGAACGGGAAAGACCTACTCTGCTATGGATGTGGCTCGGAAGCTTATAACTCAAAATGAAAATACACAAGCAGAAAACTTTGAAAATGAATACAGATTTATCAATAAATTCCCATTAAACACGAATCAAGAATTTAACAATCAAACTATGGATCACGGACTCTATGAAATCATTCAATTCCATCCAAGCTATACCTACTATGATTTTATAGGTGGTATCTTCCCTAATGTTGGGGATAATAATGGCAGCATAAAATATGAACTCAAAGGGGGTATATTTAAGAGATTTTGTGAAGCTGCAAAGGCAAATGAAAAACAAAATTTCGTTCTCATAATTGATGAAATAAATCGTTCCAATCTTTCAGAGGTCTTTGGTGAACTGCTTTATGCCCTTGAGTATCGGGGCAAGGCTATATCAATTCCATACTTTGGAGAGTTTGTAATCCCTGAAAATGTCTATATCATCGGCACGATGAATAATGTTGATAAAAGCCTCGTAACCTTTGACCTCGCTTTGAGAAGGAGATTTGGATTTTACAGATTAGAGCCAGATTTGAGTGTCTTACAGAATGAACTATCTTATAAAAACACTGATGCTTTTGTAGATAGATGTGCATTGCTAAACAGGATTATTATCAATAAACCGTTAGAAGAGAATGAAAATAAAGATTTTGTCAAATTAACCCTTTATCTAAGCGATAATTATCAAATAGGTCATGCCTATTTTCTGAAAATCAAAGAATACATTGAGAAAGAAATAGAATACATTAACCCTACCCATCTTCAAAAACTCTGGGAATATCATCTTGAACCTTTGCTTGAGGAGTATCTCGGCATGAGCCTTGAGAGTGAGGAGATTAAGAAGAAGTTAAAGGGTATCAAGACTGAGTTTATAAAAACCTTTACAGTCTAATCAAGACTAAAAAAGATGAATCCATTAGAGCTTGAACTTAAAGATAGTCAAATTGAAGGCGAAGTAAAAGAAAATCCTTCAGGTTACATCCTTGGAGCAGTTGATAAGCTTAACAGACTGGTAGAAAGTAAGGATAAATCAATACAAGTAATCCCCTTAACTCCAAAAAGATACCAACCAATGGATTTGCGAAAATTTGTTTGGTATGAGATAGAAAAAACTAAAAAACACGGGAGTCATGATTTTTATAAATTTGAAAAAGTAAAATTCTATACCTCTCACTATGTTGGCTTTTATACAACTTCAATTGAAAATCAAAGTGTATCTATCACAATAAATCCCCGTTTTGGCAATGCTGTCAGGAATTACCTATTTGAGAATGCACTTGGATTATATGTCCCTAAAGGCGAAAGTCAGCAGGCACAGGACAAGCAAAGAAACCTGTGGCTCATTGCCTTGATGTGGAAGGTCAATCTTGAAAAGGCGCTCACCCTTAGCCACATACCAAGAGTTTATAAAATGCTTGAACAAAACCAGAGATACTTTAGGGGAAGGCTCCTTGTGAACGAACACATAAGACACAACTTCATGGATGAGAGTAGGTTTTACTGCACTTACTCAAAGTTTTCTCTTGATAGCGCCATTAATAGGGCAATTCGCTGCACTTATCGCATCCTCTCAAAATGGCAGGAATATAGGGCTATCTTGCAAGGAGTTGCAGAACATGACCAGATGCTTGCAGACTTTGGCGTCTCAAACGACCCTATATCCGTCAGACAGATTGAGAATATTAGATATTCGCCCATGAACATTGCCTATAAGCCTTTAATGGAGATTTGTAAGGCAATAATAAGCTACAAATCATTTGAAAATGCCCCTCTATCAAGAATGACAAGTGATTTTGCAGTATTTTTGGATATGTCAGAGGTGTGGGAGAACTATATCTACAAACTCTTAGTAAGAAATTTAGATGGTTTTGATGTTATAAGTCCCAACCTTGTGGGTGGCGACTATTTGTTTGAAGGAGACAAGCGGCCAATACGCCCTGACATATTGATTAAAAAACATGGCAAGGTAGTGGCAATAATTGACGCAAAATATAAGTGGTATAAGAAAATTGACTCTTTATCCAATGAACCATCTGCTGTATCAATAGAAGACCTCTATCAAATGGTAACTTACCTTAGCAGGTTCGGAGATAAAGACGCCATTGGATTATTTGTAACACCTTGTGAGGATGAGAAAGAAGGACTTTGTAAAATTGAACACAGTAAGCATAATCATTGTTTGGGAGTTGTAGGGCTAAATGTTGATGTGTCAATCAAGAAAAAAGACGAAAATAACAAAGAAATTGAAGATAAAGATGAGACCTTAAAAGCTGTAAAAGAGAATGAAGAGAGAATGAAGAATGTTTTATTAAAATATTTTATTAAAAGGATATGTTTTGCCTCAGACGGAAATGGACTTTCATAATGCTTAAAGAAGGTGACAGGAAAGACATGTGCAAAAGCCTTTAGTGACTATTTCAGCTTATCTATGATTTATTTTTTAAAAACTCATCAACACTTAGACCGCTTTTTCTGATGAGTCCCCGCAATAAGCCCGGCGCTAATTCTTTATGATCAGGTATTGAAAGGGTAGGTCTTGATTCGTGGTAAAGTATCATATGGCTGCCGGTTTGGTGATCCAATATATAGCCAGCATTTTCAAAGATTTTTACTGCTTCTTTGCCTGAAATGTTGGATAGTATTGTAGGGTTCTGCCCCTTACCGAATCCCGGAGCTAACTGGAAGATCCCGATTAATCGCATTTTCCAAAAGGTAACATTTTGGAAAATGCGATTGAGAAGAAAAGCATTGAAAAAATTTGCATAAAAGATTTGACAATATCACTATTTTTTGTATTTATATGCTAATATTGTTGTAAATAGTTGGAATAGTATGTTCGCAAAAATGAGGTCACAATGAAAACGATGCCTATTCTAAAGGAACGCGACCACCTAATGCTACTGATTGGCGAAAAGAGAGCCATCATTGACACAGGGTCGCCAGCCAGTATGTCGCCCGAACCGTTTGAATTTCTCGGGTTGCGCCATTCTTCGCCTTCGAACATCATGGGCGTGACCTCGCGCAAGATGTCCGAGTTGTCGGGGTTTCAGATCGATATTTTAATAGGTTGCGATATTCTCTCGTCTCACACCTTGCGTTTTAGGTGGGGCGATAGTGTTATGGATGTCGGCGATGATATTCAGCACAGTCCTATTCTGTCGGAGATGGACACGCTGATGGGAATTCCAGTATTCCCCTTGACGATTCAAGGTCAAAGAACCAAGGCGATATTCGATACTGGTGCACATCTATCTTATATAGCGCCCGAACTTGTTGAAGCGATAGCTCCATCCGGTGAACGAAACGACTTCTATCCGCTCGTAGGTCAGTTTGTTGCGCCAAGGTAGTGTCAAGATTTATGTGTAAATTCCTTTAAGGGTTTCTTTCCCCATTGTTCGTTTAGGTGATTCAGCACTGCATATACAATTCTCTCAATACTCTGGTCATGATTGAAACAACTCATTGGGCTTGTTCTTCTTCTCACCTCCCTGAAGACCCTCTCTATGACATTTGTCGTTCTCAGCTTGACCCATATCTCCCTCTTTTTGAGAACTATTCCATCAAGAAATAACCACAGATACCTGTCTTCTATCTTACGTTTATGATATCTCTCTAACTCTACATCAAGACTTCTGGCTATGTTGGAAATGGTCTGCGCACTTACACCTTCCCGTAATAGTGGCTTCAGCGCCTCCCCTGTTAGTCTTGTAGATGCTCCATATAGAAATACCTTCATTAATGCAGTATCTACTTTTTTTACCCTCTGCTTATAACGAGGTATTATGCTGCTCTCATACCCCATGCCTCTTATCCTCGGCATTCTTATCTCAAGGCGACCATCCTTAAGCGTTATCCATCTCTTCCAGTAGCCGTTACGGTAGTCTTTCCGTCCGGTTTGTCGCTCATAGGCCTTGCAGCCTATCAGCATATCCCGCTCTACTTCAAGCGCTCCTTCTATAAATGTCCTCCGGAATTCCTTTACTGCCTCCTCCTGTTTCTCCCAAAAATCTCCTTCAATGCTGTTGTATTCTCTCCATAAATCTGTTAATGTTATCTTCGTCAGTTCCTTTACTGACATGGGTGTATCCTCCTTTCTTTTTATTCCTGTTAGAACAATGGAGAATACACCCTATCTCTTTGCTCTTTCAAATTTACACAAAAAATTTTACGCTACCGAGATTCAATTCAATTGACAAAAAAACCTTAAAAATTTTAAGATATCAAATTAACTTTCAGTAGCTACTAATCTTTTTTGTAGTTATTGAGGCATTGAGGCAAGGACATGGGCCGCTAGCTCAGTAGGTAGAGCAACGCCCTTTTAAGGCGTGGGTCGTTGGTTCGAATCCAACGCGGCTCATCACTAAAGCAGAGTGAAATGCGGATAGTGATAACTTCACTGTCATTATACTTTAAACCCTTGTCTGCAATCACAGTTCACCATTACTGGTGATGATGTCCCTATCGTCTAGCCCGGCCTAGGACATCGCCCTTTCAAGGCGGTAACGCGGGTTCGAATCCCGCTGGGGACGCTTTTGAACTTAAAGAGGCTTGCACATTTGCAAGCCTCTTTTTTACATTTCTACAAGATTTATAGAACATGCTTGTGCTTTTCAGTGCCTTTATAAATCTTCATAGCCCTCAGCCAAAATCCCTATTTAAAAGACGATGAGTCATTGAAGTTTTCAGCAAGAAACCTACCTCGACGCAAGCACCTCAAAAATAAAGCTAGATAAATGCAATACACCCAATATTTAGAATTTATTTTAGACGAATATGATTGTATAATAAATTTGCCTATAATGGAAAAATCGAATAACACAGACAACTGAGCATTAATATATATTCTGTTAAACATAGATGGACAAGACAGGTTGATTGAATACAGACAAAGAACGCAGACCCAATATTAGATAGAAATTTTGGAGGATAGATTGAAACAATACTATGCCCATAGTTTAAAAGATAAACCTTGTGATGAATGGCATAAACTCGAAGAACACCTTTTAAATGTTGCAGAGCTTGCAAAGAATTTTGCCTCTGAATTCGGCTCTGGTGAATGGGGATACTTGGCGGGACTGTGGCATGATTTAGGGAAGTATTCAGAGGATTTCCAGAAACTGCTTTTTAAGACTTCAGATGCACACATTGAGACCAAAGAGACAAAGC
>DAIQAO010000021.1:0-29005 GCA_036781645.1 Dissulfurispiraceae bacterium | reverse complement strand
CATCAAATTAGCCACGCGGCTCCCCGTCTTCATGTATCTGACCGATTACCGTGAGCGCACTTTGCGGGATGTGATTACCAAATTAGAGCCCGGCTTGTTCAAAAAAGTGACAGGGCTAACGGTGGAAAATTTTGAACTCCTGGTCAGTCTCGGCGTTTTCAACAGCGCCCTGATGAACGATGCGGTTTATAAATTCAAGCGCTATGAAGACCCCAGTTTGGTGTATATGGGTATCAACAAGCACGAAGGAGAGGATATCGGGCTGTATGATACTATATTGCGCCGAAATGACTACGAAGATGTTAGTGAATGAGCGAGGAAACTTGGGTTCAGGTCTTTACAGGCTGTCGCCCAAATCCACATTTGAAATCATGTAACAGAAAATAGGCTCAGGTCTTTACTTTTGACTTTCTTCGGCTAAAGCCAATAATGCACAGCCAGCCTCGAGCTTCAAGTAGAAAGTCAAGAGTCAAGTCTGACCCCGCCTGCGCGCCCTACGGGGTCTCCCAATGACCTGCAAATCCATAGCATAGGCTTATGATCCTGTAGCTGTTTTAGGGAAGTTCTCACATATAGAAAAGTTCATATATTTTATGTTAAGTTGAATATCACACCTTTAAACAGATTAAAATTCAAGGAGCAAGGAAAAAAATGAAAATGTCGGGCGCTGAGATAATTATTGAGTGTCTTAAAAGAGAAGGGGTTGAATATATCTTTGGCTATCCTGGCGGGGTAGTGTTGAGTATATTTGATTTACTGCATGACGATAAAGATTTAAAGCTAATCCTTACCAGACATGAACAGGGAGCCGTTCATGCTGCAGATGGTTATGCAAGATCTACGGGCAAGCCAGGTGTAGTGCTTGTTACATCAGGACCCGGAGCTACCAATACAGTTACAGGAGTCGCCACCGCATATATGGACTCTATTCCGCTGATAGTCATTACAGGACAAGTGCCGACAATGCTCATAGGCAACGACGCCTTTCAGGAAGCTGATATAGTCGGGATAACAAGACCCTGCACAAAATATAACATCCTCATCAAAGATGTAAAGGATGTGGCAAGATTGATGAGGGAGGCCTTTTTCATAGCAAAAGCTGGAAGACCAGGACCAGTGCTTATTGATATGCCAAGGGATGTCAGCACCTCAAAAACTGAATTTATATGGCCCGAGAAGGTATATATAAGAAGCTATAACCCTACATACGAAGGTAACCGTTGGATGATCGAGAAAGCGGCAAACGAGATAACCAAATCCAAAAAACCTGTTATCGTTGCAGGCGGCGGATGCATACTTTCCAACGCCTCTGAAGAACTGAGGGAATTGGCTGAGTTCACAAACATCCCCGTCACAATGACACTAATGGGGCTTGGAAGCTTTCCGAGCACCCATCCCCTTTGTCTTGGTATGCTGGGTATGCATGGAACTTATTATGCGAACCGTAGCGTCCAGAACACTGATTTACTGATAGCAATCGGGATGAGGTTTGACGACAGGGTAACTGGGAAGATCGAGGCATTTGCTCCGCATGCAAAGATTATACACATAGACATAGACCCAACTTCTATCAGAAAAAATGTAAGGGTTGATGTGCCGATAGTCGGCGATGTAAGAAGGGTTCTTGTATCCCTGAATAAGGTTTTAAAGGATGAGGCAAAGGAGCAGTGGAGTGAGATAAGAAAGGCATGGCTGAAACAGATAGCTGAGTGGAAAGCCGAAAGGCCTATGATTTATTACCATAGCACTGATGTGATTAAACCTCAGTTTGTGATTGAACAGTTATGCGAACTTGCAGGAGATGACGCAATAATCACTACAGAAGTTGGTCAAAACCAGATGTGGACGGCGCAATTTTATAAATTCAATAAGCCAAGGACGTTGCTATCATCAGGTGGACTCGGCACTATGGGATATGGCTTCCCTGCCGCCATAGGCGCCCAAATAGGCAATCCAGACAAACTCGTTATAGACATAGCAGGAGACGGCAGCATCCAGATGAACATACAGGAACTCGCAACTGCTGTTATTCACAATCTACCTGTGAAGGTAGCCATATTGAATAATCAGTATCTTGGAATGGTGAGACAGTGGCAAGAACTCTTCTTTAACGAGAGGTACTCACACACATATCTCAATGTTGTTCCTGATTTTGTTAAACTTGCAGAGGCTTATGGAGCTGTCGGATTCAGGGCTATAAAACCGAGCGAGGTCAGACCTGTGCTTACTGAGGCTTTCAAGATTAAAAAGACGGTTTTTATGGACTTCGTCTGCGACTGGAAGGAAAAGGTTTATCCGATGGTGCCAGCCGGGGCCTCTTTGGATGAGATGCTCTTTTTGGAAAAGGAAAGCAAGGCTGAAAAGAAATTGAAAGCCGTTAAATAGAAAAGGGGAGGACTATTATTATGAGGCATACGATTTCTGTGCTTGTGGAGAATAAATTTGGTGTTCTTTCGAGGATTGCAGGGCTTTTCAGCGGGCGCGGCTATAATATCGAGAGTCTCTCAGTAGGGGAGACGATTGATCCCCAGATATCTACCATGACTATTGTCACAACCGGCGATGATTGGATTATAGAGCAGATTATCAAGCAGCTCAACAAATTAATTGATGTAATCAAAGTCGTTGACCTCACAGAGGTTGACCATGTCCAGAGGGAGATGATACTCATAAAAGTTGCGCCTAAGCAGGAAGTCAAGTCTGAGGTGCTTAGAATAGTTGAGATTTTTAGAGGCAGGGTGCTTGACTCAAGTCCTCAAACCTATACAATAGAAATAACAGGTGATGAGAAAAAGATCGAAGCTTTTATTGAGCTTATGAAACCGGTCGGCATAAAGGAATTCGTCAGAACTGGCAAGGTTGCTATTGCAAGGGAGACAATCAAAAAGAGAATATAGAATGGTATAAAACAAGATTTTTTTACCGCAAAAGCACAATTATATTTATGAAAATAAAGGGAGGATTGGATGAGCAGTAAAGTATATTTAGTGGATGTGACCAACAGGGACGGCGTGCAGACTTCGCGGATTCTTCTGCCCAAGCTGTCAAAAACAATGCTCAATATTTATCTCGATGAGATGGGCATATATCAGAGCGAGATAGGGTTCCCTACCATCAAGCACGAGGTAAGGTATATAAATGCAAATCTTGAACTGGCGAGGATGGGGGTAATAAAGAGGCTTCATTTAGAAGGCTGGTGTAGGGCTGTTCCTGAGGATGTAGAATTGTCTTTTCGCAATTGCCCCGACTTGCAGCATATAAATATATCAATGGCAACCTCAGATATAATGCTTCAGGGGAAATTTCAGGGGAAAAAAACCTGGAAAGACATATTACAGTCTCTTACGGATTCTGTTAAGCTCGCCAGAAGTCTTGGGGCTCAAACTATCGGGATTAATGCAGAGGATGGTTCAAGGACGGAACTGAATAAACTCATTGAGTTTATTTTGGCAGGCAAGGAGAGCGGCGCCGACAGATTCAGGTATTGTGATACACTGGGAACGGACGACCCTATCACAATATACGAAAGGATAAAGACCCTTGCCCTTGCCACAAAATTCCCTATCGAGATGCACTGCCATAATGACCTTGGCATGGCGGAGGCTGTTTCAATAGCTGGAGCTCAGGCTGCAATAGAGGCAGGAATCGATGCATACATCAATACCACTATAAACGGCTATGGAGAAAGAGCCGGCAATTGCGACCTCGTATCCACAATTTTAGCCCTGAAATTTTCTCATGGACTCAAAGGCAAAATCCCCTTGGATGAGCACGTTGACCTTACTAAGGCATGGCAGATTGCGCGCTATGCATCATATGCCTTCAATTTGCCTATTCCTATAAATCAGCCGGGTGTTGGCGCTAACGCATTTGCGCATGAATCCGGCATCCATGCAGACGGCGCATTAAAAGACCGCAGAAACTATGAACTTTACGACCCAGAGGATGTCGGCAGGGGAGAGCCAGAACTCGCTCACACAGGACGTTTAATAACCACAGGCGAGTATGGAGGAATAAAAGGGTTCAGGCATGTTTACGAAAAACTTGGGATAGAGTTTCAGGACGACAGCGATGCACGACGGATATTAGAGCTTGTTCAATATGCAAATCTGCATACCCAGAAGCCTTTGATTGATGATGAATTGAAGTTCATCGCCAACTATCCTGATGTAGTCAGGGAGATATTATCAGTATGCCCGTAAGGAGAGACTGGCAGTATGCATAAAGTTACGCTTATCCCGGGCGACGGTGTCGGACCAGAAGTTACAGAGGCGGTAATAAGGGTTCTTGAAGCTACAGGCGTTGGATTTCAGTGGGACATACAGAATGCTGGCGAGGATACCTATCTTTCAGAAGGCGTTCCTCTGCCTCAAAGGGTTATAGATTCGATAAAGACAAATAAGGTTGCCCTAAAGGGTCCCGTTACAACGCCGATTGGCAAAGGATTTAGGAGCATCAATGTCGCCTTGAGACAGGAACTCGACCTTTACTGTTGTATTAGGCCGTGCAAAACATTTAAAGGCGCTCCCTCAAGATACGAAAATATTGATATAGTAATAATTAGAGAAAATAACGAAGACCTTTACGCCGGGATAGAATTCAAAATGGGCGACCCAGAAACGCTTGAAATAATTCACTTCATTAAGCAAAAAACCGGCAAAAATATAAGGATTGATTCAGGCATCAGCATCAAACCAATATCTACCTATGGAACAGAGAGAATTGTAAGATTTGCCTTTGAATATGCACGCAAGAATAAAAGAAAGAAGGTGACCGCTGTTCATAAGGCAAATATAATGAAACATTCAGACGGATTATTTTTAGAGGTTGCAAGAAGCGTTGCAGGGAACTATCAGGATATAGAATTTCAGGACAGAATTGTTGACAATATGTGTATGCAGCTCGTTCAAAAGCCCGAGCTGTATGATGTTCTGGTTCTGCCGAATCTTTATGGCGATATCGTTTCAGACCTGGCTGCCGGTCTGATAGGCGGGCTTGGACTTGCGCCCGGTGCTAATATTGGCGATGAATATGCCGTCTTTGAAGCAACGCACGGGAGTGCGCCCAAGTACAAGGGTTTAAATAAAATGAATCCCTTCGCCATGATACTATCAGCCGTAATGATGCTGAGACACCTTGGCGAACTCAACGCTGCCGACAGGCTCGAAAACGCTGTCGCAACGGTCATAAGGGAAGGCGTTTATCTTACTTATGATTTAAAGCCCTTAAATGATCCTTCAGCCGTCTCCACCACTGAGGCAGCAAGTGCCGTAATCAACAAACTCTAAAAATGTGGCTTGAGATATTACTAATCTGTGTCTTTATTTTTGTAAACGGCTTTTTTGCAGCGTCTGAAATTGCAGTCGTTTCAATGCGCCGGATCCGCATTAAAAAACTATTAGAAGACGGAGTCAAAAACGCCGAACCTCTTAATAAATTAAGGGAACGCCCTGACAAGTTTTTTGCCACCATCCAGATAGGCGTTACGACCGCGGGGGCTCTCGCATCTGCAATCGCAGGAGCAGCAGCAGTCGAAACAATTAGTCCCATAATAAGTGATATTCCCATATCCTTTATTTCTGCTTCAAGCAATGCTATAGCGATAGGTATAGTTGTGCTTTTCGTTACATATTTCAGCCTAATGTTTGGCGAGCTGATTCCCAAGACTTTAGCACATGCATACCCAGAAAGAGTGAGTCTTTCAGTAGCTCCTTTTCTCGAGTGGTTTTCGAGGCTGACAAATATACTCGTATGTATATTGACCGTAAGCGCCAATTTTCTTCTAAAGCCTTTCGGCAAAAAGGCTATTACCAGAAAAGAGTATATCACTGAGGAAGATGTTAAATTTATGCTTGAGGAGGGCAGAAAACAGGGTGTATTTGAACCTGCTGAAAAGGAGCTTATTCACGGGGTTTTTGAGTTCACAGATACCTCTGTCAAGGAAGTGATGGTTCCGTTGCCCAAGATGGTAACTATACAAATTAATACTCCTTTTGACAGGGTTGTAGATATTATCTCTGAGGAGCAGTTTTCGAGGTATCCGGTCATCGATAAGGATACTAACGATGTGCAGGGCATCCTGCATGCGAGGGAATTCCTCAGCATGCTCTCAAAGACTGATAAAGACAGGGTTGATATACGCAGGATTATGAAAAAACCATTATTCATTCCTGAGACCATGAAGATAAGCATACTAATGAAAGAGATGCAGAAAAAGAGGGTTCATATGGCTATAGTGATAGATGAATATGGCACAGTCACGGGCTTGGTAACTCTAGAAGACCTTCTTGAGGAGATAGTGGGAGAGATAAGGGATGAATACGATACGGAAAGCCCTGTTATTGTACTTGCTGATGGTTCTTTGATTATAGATGCCTCAATAAGCATCCGAGATTTAGAGGATGATTATAATATAAGCATTCCAGAGTCAACAGAGTATGACACGTTGGGAGGTTTTATTGTTATGCACTTGCAGCGGATACCAGTCACGGGCGATACTCTGGATATTGAAAACAAAAGGTTAAAGGTTATCGAGATGGCTGGACAGAGGATCTCAAAGGTAAAGATCGAAACTATTGACAATAATGAAGCTTTGGAATAGTATTTCAATTAAGCTAAAAAACAAGGAGGAATGTATGGAAAAGTGGAAATGCAGTATTTGCGGTTATGTTTATGACCCTGCTCAGGGCGACCCTGATTCAGGTGTTGCAGCAGGGACCCCTTTTGATAAGCTTCCTGCAGACTGGGTATGCCCAGTTTGCGGAGCTTCCAAAGATAATTTTGAGAAGGCTTGATTTTTTATTTAAATTTAGCGATAGGACTAAACAACTCTTCGAAATCAACAGGATAGGCTGACAGCGATAGAAGCGTAGTTTAGTTGATTTATAGGTTATTGCCAAGAACCTTGCAGATTCTTGGCAATCCCATGATAAAAGAGGAGATTGCTTCCCCCTTAGCTTCGCTCTGGGTTGCTATGATAATCTTTTTTATCGCTAAATTTAAAGTTCTTGAAGGGCTTATAATCAGTTAACAGTGAAAACTGTTAGCATGCTGAGTTTATTATCAAAGGGTTCGTGTTATTGCACGAACCCTGTTTTTAGTATTTTACTATTTTCTTCTGCATTATTAATTTCTTTCAATCTTAAAATCTATATAAAATAAGGGAAAATATTACATGTCTTGGATATTTCTTATAATAGCTGGCGTTTTTGAAATTGGCTGGCCCCTTGGTCTAAAGCTGTCACAAGCCACTTCAAATAAGGTTATGTGGATTTTTGTTGCGGTAATTTCGATGGGACTGAGTGGTTTATTCTTGTGGTTAGCCCAAAAAAATATTCCTATGGGAACCGCCTATGCGGTATGGACTGGCATTGGAGCAGTGGGGGCTTTTATAACAGGGATTATTTTATTCAAAGATTCGGCAGACCTTATGAGGATAGTGTCGGTAATTCTGATTGTTGCGGGGATTATTGGATTGAAACTGTCGCACAATTGATTTTTGAACAGTTCTTAATACTTCTGGATCACTGTCTCTATAGGTAAAGGATTTCGCCTATTGCTATGACCCCTTCGGGTTCTCGGAATGACAAATAAACAAACCAGTTCAATTTTCCATCTTTATTGTTTTGTATTTAGCAAAGGCATGTGTGGCGGCAATATTAATCGGCCCCACGGCAAAACCGCAAGGCTGATTAATTTATATTTATAACCATACCCATCCAAAATAAATTCTTATATACTTTCGAATCCGAGGGATATGATGCAATTTCTGGAGCCAAAGCCACAGGTATCTCAAAGGGGCTGAAGACGAAGGGAAGCCTCAACTGCCGATATTGCAAAACTAAGTATGAAGTCTCTCAAAGGCTTACATATGCAAGAAGATAGTTTTTTGGCAAAGAAATCGCATCATATCCCTGCTTGAATGTTATTTTGGGCACCTGTGATTCATAACTGATATACATCATCGCTCGAAAGCAGAGTGATGCCTCTGTCTATAAGCGCCTTTGAACCTGCTTCCGGGTCTTCTATTCTGAGAACCACAACAGCTTTTTCACCGCTCTTTTGAACAAAGGCATAAAGATATTCGACATTTATGTCTGCATCATTAAGGACTTTAAGGATACCGGCAAGCCCGCCTGGACTGTCAGAAATCCCAACCGCAATGACATCGTTTTCTCTAACCGTAAAATTGCTGCCTTCCAGAGCTTCCTTTGCCTTTTTTGGATCCGGCACGATGAGGCGGAGTATGCCGAATTCCGAGGTGTCCGCTATAGAAAGGGCTCTTATATTGATGCCAGCCTTTGCAAGTGCTTCGGTAGCTTCCAGAAGCCTGCCTTTTTTGTTTTCGAGGAAAACTGAAATTTGCTTTATCTT
Organism: Dissulfurispiraceae bacterium; assembly: GCA_036781645.1. Lineage (GTDB taxonomy): Bacteria > Nitrospirota > Thermodesulfovibrionia > Thermodesulfovibrionales > Dissulfurispiraceae > DYHD01. Next base: position 20,632 of record DAIQAO010000021.1, on the reverse strand, counting down.
CATTTCATGCCTCCTTATAATTCCCTTTTATCAAATACCCTTTTAGCCTTGCCTTCGCTTCGTGGTAGGGTTCTGGGTTCAACAAGGGTCACCTTAACCCTTAACCCAATCGATTTCTCAATATGGTTTTCGATCTTTTTCTTCATTTGTTCCAGATGTTTTATCTCATCAGAAAATATATCCTTTGAGGTTTCTACCTGCACTTCGAGTTCATCGAGGTGGTGAGGACGGGTGACTATGATTTGGTAATGAGGTTCTATGCCTTTAATTTCAAGAAGGGCTTTTTCTATCTGCGACGGGAATATCAGCACACCCCTGATTTTGAGCATGTCATCGCTTCTACCCATAACCCTTTCCATCTTCACAAGCGTCCTGCCGCATTTGCAAACCTCCCGCTTTAGCGAGGTGATATCCCGTGTCCTAAACCGAATCATCGGCATTCCATCTCGCGTGAGAGATGTTAAGACGAGTTCGCCTTTCTGTCCTTCAGGCAGAGGCTCAAGGGTTTCGGGAGAGACTATCTCAGGATAAAAATGGTCTTCTGCGATATGAAGTCCGCTCTTATCCTCACACTCTTGAGCAACTCCGGGGCCTATGAGTTCAGTCAAGCCGTAAATATTAAGCGCTAAGATATTAAACTTTTCCTCGATGGCATCCCTCATTTTTTCCGTCCAGACCTCAGCGCCAAAACAGCCTGCCTTCAATTTTAAATCCTTGCCGTCTATACCCTGCTCTGCAGCGACTTCAGCTAGATGCAAGGCGTATGAAGGGGTGCATGTAATTATGGTAGAACCGAAATCAAGCATTACCTCAAGTTGACGCTTTGTGTTTCCTGCAGAGATTGGCAGCACGGTAGCGCCGATTTTTTGTGCCCCGTAGTGAACACCCAACCCCCCTGTGAATAACCCATAGCCGTATCCATTTTGAATAATGTCATCCTTGCCAGCTCCTACCATCGTTAGGGCGCGAGCCATTACCTCTCCCCATACATCTATGTCCTTTCTAGTATAGCCTGCTACAACAGGCTTGCCTGTTGTGCCTGAAGATGTATGGATTTCGACTATCTTTCCAAAGGGCACAGCAAACATCCCGAAAGGATAGCCCTCTCTCAAATCTGTCTTGGTTGTAAAAGGAAGTCTCGAAATATCCTCAAGGGTTTTAATATCTTTAGGCTTTACCTTAAGTTCGTCAAAGCGGGCTCTGTAATAAGGCACTTTCTCATAAGTTTTTTTAACTATTTTTTGCAGTCTCTCAAGTTGAAGCTTTCGCCTTTGTTCGAAAGGCATGCATTCAGCTTCTTTGTCCCAGATCATGTTTCCTCCTGTTAATAATCATTCGTATAGTTTAAGACTTTCATTTTTCAGGCGGCTTTTTGCAGACTCAATATCTTTGACCAGCACTATTAAATAAGCCTTCTTCCTTGACTCTTCAACGAAAACATAGGCATTCTCCATATTAATATCATTTCTCAAAAGGACTTTGGCAATCTCATTTATCTGTCCCGGCACATCCTGCATCTCGATAGCCAGCACCTCATTAAGAGAAACAGTGAAACCGCTCTCTTTAAGCTTTGTAAAGGCGAGTTCTGTTTTATCAACGATAAATTTAATTATCCCAAAACCGTTCGTACTCGCTATGGAGACTGCAAGTATATTAATTCCTTCTCTGGCAAGAACCCCTGTGATTTTTTCGACCTTGCCGGGTTTATTCTCAGCAAATACTGATATCTCTCTAAGTCCAGCCATAAAAACTCCTTTCTATAATGTCCTGTTGTCTATAACCCTCTGTGCCTTGCCCTCGCTTATTGGGAGGGTTCCGGGCTCCAAAAGTTCGACCTTGGGAGTAATAAGAATTTCGGACTTTAATTTCTCTGTTATCTTTGATTTTAAGCTCAAAAGATGGTCAATACTCCCGTCGAAGAAGTCTTGTTCTATTTCTACCTTCACAGTCATTTTATCATAAGCGTCAAGATGAATCTGGTAATTTTGTGCAACCCCCTTGACGCCCATAAGCACTCTTTCGATCTGCTGAGGGAAGATATTCACCCCCCTTACTATGAACATATCATCCACCCTGCCGGTGATGCGGGTTATTCTCCTGTGTGTGCGGCCGCATTCGCACCTGTCTGGAATAATCCTGGTTATATCTTTTGTCTGGTATCTTAAAAATGGCATTCCTTCCCTGCAAAGGGTTGTCAAAACAAGCTCGCCTTCACTCCCATCCGGTAACTGTTCGCCGGTTTCAGGGTCAACAATCTCGACAATAAAATTGTCCTCCCATATGTGCATCCCGTCTTTTTTTGTGCACTCGAAAGCCACACCAGGGCCATTCATTTCGGACAAACCATAAGAGTTATAAACATCAATGCCAAGCATATTTTCGAGTTTCAACCTCGTCTCTTCAGAATAAGGCTCAGCGCCTATATATGCCCTCCTCAATGAAAGGTCTCTCTGCGGCAATATCCCCTTTGATTCCATTACTTCTGCAAGATAAAGGGCATAGCTGGGAGTAATATGAAGTGAAGTAGAGCCGAAGTCTTGCATCAGGGCTATCTGGCGCTCTGTATTGCCGGGTCCTGCAGGGATTACGAGTATTCCAACCTTTTCGGCGCCGTAATGCATAACCAGTGCGCCTGTAAACAAACCATATGTCATGATATTCTGGAGGACATCATCGCTCCTGATGCCGGTCATAATAAGGCAGCGTGCGATAAGCTCAGCAGACTGGTTCACGTCGTTTCGTGAGAAAAATATAGCCTTGGGCTTTCCTGTTGTTCCGCTTGAGGTGTGGAGACGAACAACGCCGGTTTTCGGCACTGCTAGTAAACCGTAAGGATAGTTATTGCGCAAGTCTTCTCTCGTTGTAAAAGGCAGTTTAACAACATCCGACAATGATTTTATATCATCGGGCTTCAGCCCGCTTTCATTGAATTTATCACGATAGAAAGGAACATTTTCATAAATGCGGCTGACTGTCTGTTGAAGTCTCTGCAGCTGTATTTTCTCAAGGTTATTTCTGTCAATAGTTTCTATCTCCTCCTGCCAATACATCATCTCTCCTTGTATGTTGGTTTATTTAAAAAGATTGCTCTGCGGTGATGACGAGCAAATCTTAATTAGGCACTCTTACTACTCTTGGACAAATACTTACTTTCTGTTGTCTTCAGCTATTTTCCGTCCTTCTTCAAATGCCTTTAAATTGAGATCTATGGTCTTGGGAGGCACCATCTCCTTTATGGCGTTCCGCCATTTCTCAACTGGCAGCGACAGAAAAGATGAGAGAACACCTATCAAAACTATATTTTCTACCTTGCTACTGCCAATTTTCTTTGCGACTTCAGAGGCGTCTATCTCGAGGACATCGAGATTCATAGCTTCTAAATCAAGCTTGGCATTTTCGGGATAAGGACAGTCCTGATTGACAGTAACAGGGACAGTTCTCCGCTTATTTAGTATTACTTTACCGCCCGACTTTACGAAGGAGGCGTAACGGAGACCCTCAAGTTCTTCTGTAGCAACAAAAAAATCGGCTTTGCCTTTTGGTATGAGAGGTGAGTTGACAGTATCTCCATAACGGATATGGCTCACGACGCTCCCGCCCCTTTGAGCCATACCGTGGAGTTCGCTGTCTTTAACATCATAGCCGTTATCAAAGGCAGCCTTGGCGACAATAGCGCTTGCGAGAACTACGCCCTGACCTCCAACTCCTGCAAAAAGTATATTTGTTACTTTCTTCATTTGTTTACCCCCAGTTAATTTTATCTGAACATTCTTTAAATTCTTAAGGCATGAAAAAACAATAAAAGATTTATTTAAAACCAAATATTATATCATGCCAGTATTCAAAAAAGTCTATTTCTTAACCAGCAGCGTTAATATCTCTTCACTAAATTTGATTATTTCGTCAGGCTGCATCCCGGAGGTAACCAGCTCAAAACCCTCGGGATGGAAACGAATATTGTTCTTTTGTTTCCCTGATGTTAGGGTAAAGAGTTTTTTAAGGATACTATCGTAAAAATCAGAAGGAATTTTATAGACATTTTCAGTGTCAACAATGAACAGAAATCTTACCTTTTCGCCTGTATCGATAATTTTATTAATATAAAGGTTTTTTGCAAAAAGTTTTATCTTCATTATATTTAGGAGGTTAGTCGTCTCTTTGGGCAATGCCCCGAATCTATCGGTCAGCTCATCTTTTAAGTCCAGCAGTTCTTCAGGTGATTTCGCCGACGAGATTCGTCTGTATATGCTTAATCTCAAAGTTACATCCGATATGTAATCTTCTGGAATCAAGGATGTAAATCTAAATCTTATCTGCGGTTCAAAATCATAAGGGAGAATCTCTCCCTTTAGTTCAGCCACTGTCTTTTCGAGCATCTCCATATACATATCGAATCCGACATTATGGATATGTCCAGATTGTTCCCTGCCGAGAATATTACCCGCACCCCTTATCTCCAGATCTTTTAGGGCAAGTTTGAGCCCAGCGCCCAGATAACTCATCTCCTGTAAAGCCTTTAATCTTTTTTTTGCCTCTGCGGAGATAATTTCTTCACCGGGAATAAGAAAATAAGCATAAGCCTGAGTCGGTCCCCTGCCAACCCTTCCTCTTAGCTGATATAAATCCGAGAGTCCGAATGAGTCTGAACGATTCACTATTAAGGTATTGGCGTTTGTTATATCCAGTCCGGAACCTATAATTGCGGTGCATACCAGGACATCCGTATGCCTGTCGAGAAATTTTAGCATTTTGCCTTCTAAGTCAGTCTCTTTCATCCTACCGTGAGCAACATCAATGCGTATGTCTGGAAGCAGTCTTTTCAAAAAGTCAGCCATTTTATCTATATCCCTTATTCTGTTGTGAACAAAAAATACCTGCCCTTGCCTTCTTGTCTCCCTTTCAATGGCTTCTTTGATGGTTTTTTCGGAAAAGGTGGTTACGAATGTCCTTACGGCAAGTCTCTCTTCGGGTGGCGTTTCTATCGTTGACATCTCCCTTATGCCTGAAAGGGAGAGATGCAGCGTGCGTGGGATCGGAGTTGCTGTAAGGGTCAGGACATCGACTCCCCTTTTGAGTTCCTTGAGTCTTTCTTTCTGGGATACGCCAAATCTATGCTCTTCGTCTATTATTAGCATGCCAAGGTTAATAAAGTTGATATCTTTCTTGAGAAGCATATGGGTGCCAATTATAATGTCAATCTCGCCCCTTGAAAGGGCTGTAAGGCATTTTTTAATCTCACCCACTGTTTTGAACCTGCTCAGATAATCTATTTTTACAGGGAAGGCTGAAAATCTTTCCTTAAAGGTTCTGTAATGCTGCTCTGCAAGAAGTGTAGTAGGAACTATTACGGCAACCTGTTTTCCGTCATAAACCGCCCTGAATGCTGCCCTCATGGCAATCTCTGTCTTGCCAAAACCCACATCTCCGCACAGGAGCATGTCCATCGGAGTTTCAGAAGACATCAGTCTCTTTATTTTATCGAACGATCTTAACTGGTCATCTGTGACTTCATAGGGGAAAAATTCGTCAAATTCCCTGTGCATAGGGGTATCATCACTAAAAGCAAAACCCTTTGCAACCGCTCTCTCTGCATAAAGCCTGAGCAGCTTCTCCGTCATCTCCCTTATTCCTTCTTTGACTTTCTGTCTAGTTTTCTGCCACTTTTTGGTGCCGAGCCTGCTTAACGTAGGCAGATGACCCTCGGAACAGCTGTATTTTTGAAGCCTGTCTATGTTGTAAGTAGGGGTGTAAAGTCTATCCCCGTTGGCATAATCAATGATTATTAGTTCTTCTTCATAATCTTCTATTGACCTGACTTCAAACCCGGCAAATCTTCCTATGCCATGCTCTTCATGAACAACGAAATCGCCGATATCGAGATGCTCTATCTGGGAGAGAAGGTTTGTCGTTCTTAATTTTCTTCGGGGTCTATCTGGTCTCTCCCCAAAGATTTCTTTATCGGTAAGTATCAGTAGTCCTGAAATATTGATACCCCCTGAAAGATTGCCTGTAGTGATGCATTTCGAGCCATCATAGTGGAGCAAGGCAGTCCTTTCTATAGCAGGAATGACAATGTCGTTTTCACGGAAAATATTCTTAAGCCTTTGCGACTGCGATTCCGAAGGCAGGACTATGACGACCCTTTCAAGTTCTGATACTGGACGGACAAGCTCCTCGATTGATTTCCTTTCATCATATGTTATTCCAAATCCTTTCAGGGAACTCTCGCCTGAATCTACTCCGTCTGTTATAAAAGGAAAGTGAGATAGGGAGATAGCTTTATAAACTTGGAGTTCCGATCCCCCCATTGCTTCTTTGCAAACACTAGATTCACAAAAGATTTCTACTTCGTCCAATTTAATTAGCTGACTAATCAAGTGTGTAACAGGCGCCTCCTCAAAAGAAGGGAAAATCAAGATCTCCTCAAGTTCTCTCATAGATCTCTGAGTTTCGATGTTGAAAGTCCTTATCAGTTCAATCTCATCTCCAAAAAATTCGACCCTTATAGGGTTTTCTTCAGTTGACGGAAAAATGTCGAATATCCACCCTCTTCTGGCATAATCGCCCTTTTCTACAACGAGGCTTACCTCCTTATATCCAAGTGTATTAAGGCTTTCGTGGAGCTTCCCCCTCTCAAAGGAAAGCCCTTTTTTAAATTGCAAAACCTTATCTTTTAAGGACGAAATTTCAAATCCAGTCATGAGAGCATCGGAAGAGGTAAACAAGACAAATGGCTCCATCGATGTAAGTTTGTGTAAAGTCTTGCATCTCATGCCGATGTTTTCAGGACTGTCAGGCGGCGGAAAATAAAACACAGGTTCTCTATTTCCCTTTGATAAGGCGTCTCTGAAAAAAAGAAAGTCCCCGTAAAGCCTTAGTGCCTTCTCAGGAGAGTCCTCTATCGCTATGAAAGGCTTGCCCAAAAACTGAAGAATCAGAGCAAAATGTGGAATAGAGAGGTTATAGATTTTTTTAACAGTGGATTCTTTAAGCTGGTTAAGTATTTGAGTGGCATGGTCATGTATAAGCTTATAAAGTTCTGACATGGTTATCGGGTGGGCAATTAAGGTGTCACTTAGTTTTTGATATTTCAGAATAGCCTTACTGTGACCTCATCTCCTGCGTCCAATCCGAATTTGCTATGGGGTATAACTACTGAACCTTGCGCCCTTACAAGCACCGATATAAGCCCAGATTTCCCTAATACGGGATGTGCGTATATCTCTCCGTCTTTTTCTTCAATATAGACCCTTATATGGTCTTCCCTCCCAGCAGCAGATGCGATATTCTTTGTCATTTTCGCCCTTATTGTCTTATATGTATATTTGTCTTGCCTTAACCCTGCAAGGGCTTCTATTAATGGTCTGATAAAAAGATCGAAACATACAGCAACAGCAACAGGGTGTCCGGGAAGCCCTAAAACAGGTTTATTGCCAATTATGCCGCCTATCATCGGCTTGCCCGGCTTAAGAGATAAGCCGTGAAACAGAACTCCGGGGCTGCCGATATCGTTTATTATAGAAGCGACCATATCCTGAGCCCCTGCCGAAGTGCCTCCGCTCAGCAAAATCATGTTGGAATCGTTTACAGACTCCTCAATGATACCCTTGATCGCTTTGTATTCGTCTCTGATTATCCCTTTCCTAAGTGCAATTCCACCTGCATCCTTAATAAGACCTGTCAGGGTATAGGAGTTGATATCCCTTATCTGCCCTTGTTTGACTGGCATTTCAGGGGATACTATCTCATCGCCTGTAGAGATAACTGATACTAAAGGTTTTTTAAAGACATCTATCTCTGTAATCCCTAGCCCTGCAAGAGCGCCAATATCCTGAGCCCTTAATTTACTCCCTTTATGAATGAGGATTTCTCCCAGCTTTATATCTTCACCCCTTTGAATGACATTCTCAGCAGGAGCGACGGACTTTATAATCTCAATCATATCAGGAGGTATAAACTGGGCGTGCTCAAGCATTACGACTGCATCTGTCCCCTCTGGCAGCATCCCCCCTGTTGGAATAATGGCTGATTCCATTGATCTCACAGTAAAATCAGGGGCAGCGCCCATTTTGACCTCATGTCTGACGGTAATATAGGCAGGTGAAGTCTCTGATGCCCCAAAGGTATCTGCTGAACTGACCGCATAGCCGTCAACCGTTGAGCGTGCAAAAGGGGGCAAATCTTCGGGTGACGCTATATCGGTCGCTGTTATGCGTCCAAAGCCCTCCTCAATTTTACATCTCTCAAAAGGGGGGTCAACCTTTTTTAGTGCGTTTATTAATATTTTTAGCGCCTCTGAAGGTAGGAGATAATTTTTGTTTAACATTAAGTATTTCTTGTCATATTTGCATGGGATTAGCAATCCCCTGCTTCTCCTCCAAAAAGTTTATCCTGTCATCCTACAACAATATTCATACTGTCATCCTGAATTTGTCGAAGGATGCAGCATTAGCCATATGCCTTGCAATGTGGCGGCGTATAACTTTGAAAGACAAAACTCGCTATATGTCTAAGGAATTCAATTACTTTGGTCACCTGCCGGTGACCCTGCTGTCGGTTTGTCAGCAGCCAGGCTCACCATGATTGCCACAGCAGTTTTTTCTTTTTATTATTTTTAAGGCATTGTTTCTGACAAGCAGATACAACTTCCTTGTAAATGGGGCATTGGGACTTTCATATTAGTAAAAAAAGCCCTTATGTTGGGTCTCTTATTGTCGCACATAACTATCTATTTCGACGGCAAAATAAGATATTCAAATGCTCCATTTCTGTAAATAAGCAGCAGTATTTGTTTACCCGCTTTTATGCCCATTAAAGCCTCTTTGTATTGAGCCACATTATTTATCTTTTTTTTGTTCACCTCTGCAATTACATCGTTCTTTTTTAATAAATCTTCTGCTGGGCTTCCTGTCTCAATATGGGTGATGATAACTCCGTTTATCTTTGGAGGTATTTGAAGCATTTTTCTGATGTCAGGGGTGATATTCTGGACATGAACGCCTTTGAGTTGATTTTGAGATATTTCCGGCTTCTTTTGCCTTTCTGCAGGCAGTTCCGAGATAACGACCCTGACAGATTTTGTAACCCCATTGCTGATGAGTTTAATTGTTACCTCCTTGCCGGGTTGAGAATTCGCTGCAAGATTTCTGAGTACGGCGGGTTCACTGACCTCCCTGCCGTCAAATTCGACAATAACATCCCCCCTCTTTATCCCTGCTTGATCTGCAGGGCTCTGTTCTGTTACTTCTGCTACAAGAACTCCCTTACCATCTTTAATTTTAAACTGTTTCGAGAGTTCGGGTGTAAGCTGCTGAACTGTTAGACCGAGCCATCCTCTGATTACCTTGCCTTTCTTGATAAGATTTTCCATAACAGACCTTGCCATGTTGCTTGGGATTGCAAATCCGATGCCCTGATATCCCCCTGAGGTGCTGAATATTGCGGTGTTTATTCCAATGATTTCGCCCCTCACATTCACAAGGGCTCCGCCGGAGTTGCCGGGATTAATGGCGGCATCAGTTTGAATAAAATCCTCGTAATCAGCTATCCCAACATTAGCCCTGCCAGTAGCGCTTATAATACCGGATGTTACAGTTTGATTTAAACCGAATGGATTACCGATAGCTATAACGGTCTCACCGACTCGTAACCTGTCTGAGTCGCCCCATTTAGCTACAGGGAGCCTATCGGCATTAATCTTTATTACAGCAATATCCGTTTTAGGGTCAGTGCCCACTATCTTTCCTTTAAATTCTCTTTTATCAGACAGTTTGATTATTATCTCGTCAGCACCTCTTATGACATGGTTGTTTGTGAGGATATAACCATTTTTATCTACTATTACACCCGAGCCGAGATTTGTGGTTTTATGCTCCCTCTTTTTTCTCATATTGTTGAAATCGTCGCCGAAAAACCTTCTGAAAAAGGGATCATCAAAATAAGGATGAGGGATTCCAGGTATTTTGACAATCTTCGTCGTTGAGATATTTACGACGGCAGGCCTCACGGCAGCCACGACCTCAGCCATTGCTTGTCCTGTGCGAGAGAGTATATCAATTGCCTCTTTGGAAATTTTCGGCTCTTCAGCATAAACTTTATCACTCAAAAAACCAGCAGAAAAAATCAGACATTGAAATATGTAAAATACCGCAAGAAAGATTGTCGGTATTGTTATTAACCTTCTCATTTATGTCCTCCCTTGTGTAATCGCTGAGTAAGGGCTTTAAGTATTATTATACATTCAGCTTAACGGCTAAATAAATATTGGAAAACATAGGCGTCCAAAAGAATATTCAAGCAGGGATATGACACGATTTCTTTGCCTAAGAACTACCTTAGTCCCTGTCTCTAAAATAGCGATAGGATCATAAACCTTTGGATTTACAGGTTATTGCGAGAACCCGTAGGGTTCGTAGCAAATTTTAAATAATAAAAGGCGAGATTGCTTCCTCTTCGATAGGCTTAGGACAAGGCTCCTTCGCTTTACTCCGCTTACGGTGACAGTTTTCTATCTCTATTTAAGTCCCCCGTATTCCGGGGGCAGCTTACTTAGTTCATCAGCAATTAGTTATGGTGTACCCTGAAATTGCGTAATGATAATAGTAATTTTTTTACTTATCCTATACTACAGACATTTAGCCTTGCAGAGAATTTGATATATAAGCTATTTTAAGAGTATGGGCGGTCCATTTATCATAGGAGTCGGGGGGGGTGGCAGTTCTTCAGGTAAGACGACAATTGCTTCCGCGCTTATCAGAGCGCTTTCTGGCAGGCTTAATGCTTCCGAAGTCCAAATTAATGAACACGCATCATTCTTAAAGCTCTCGGCTAAAAAGAGATGGGGGGCAATAAAATACACAAAGACCGAGTTTTATTCATCAATAATAGACGACGCTGAAATTCTTAACGAACCTAATAAGGACACTCAGAGGTTAATTGAGGCTGGGGCTCAAGTGGTTTTGTGGGTTCAATCGCCCCCTGAGAATCTTTCTGAGGTCATGCCTCTTGCATTAGACAGACTCTATCATTTAGACGGGATTATCATAGAGGGCAACAGCGCAATTGAATTTGTCAACCCCGATGTTATAGTATTCGCATCTACCGGGGGTAACAAAGATATCAAGCAGTCGTCTTGGAGCCTCCTCAATAAGGCTAAAATTGTTATAATGTCATCGGACTCTCCGTTATTTACCGTATATCCCAATATTTTACTTAATTGTAAGGTTTTTGATACATGGAATTTTAATAAAAACAATGATAACGATATAATAATAAAAGAGGTAATTGATTATATGGAAACCTTGATGAATGAAAAAAAAGCTAAAGAACTTATAATTGAACGTTCAGTAGAGCAAAGAATCTCCTGTGCCGAGGCGAGAAAAATAGCTGAGGAGACTGGACTGCCATATTCCAGTGTTGGCAAACTTGCAGATGACCTGAGGATAAAAATCAGTAACTGCGAGCTTGGCTGCTTCTGATGGAAATTTTGACCTTTAAACTTGCCCTCATCTTTTATTTTGCCGCAACGATAATAGGGCTAATAGAGATATTCAGGGAAAGCAAGGGACTCTCCAGATTGATACTGATTATCGCTATTTGCGGCTTTATATTCCATACAGCAAACCTCATCGTAAGGTATTACGCCGGGGGTTATCTGCCTGTAGCAGGGATGCATCAGGCTTCATCATTTTTTGCATGGTGTATTGTTCTGATCTTTTTTTTCCTCGAATACCGCTACAAAATAGGCATAATGGGTGCATTTATCCTGCCTATAGTATTTGTCCTGATGCTTTCTTCATCTACATTCCCAAGAGAAATTATTCCCCTATCCCCTGTTTTGCAGAGCTTCTGGTTCAACATCCATATCATATTTGCCTTTGCTGGAAATGCAAGTTTCGCTATCGCAGCAGGTGTAGGGTTGATGTATCTTTTGCAGGAACATTACCTGAAGGCAAAGCGGTTGAGCGGGCTTTTTCAAAGACTTCCGAATCTTCAGATACTTGACGAGATAAACTATAGACTCATCACATTCGGATTTCCCTTGCTTACCCTTGCCATCATAACAGGCGCTCTCTGGGCAGAAAGCGCTTGGGGAGGTTACTGGAGGTGGGATCCAAAAGAGGTATGGTCCCTTGTTACCTGGCTTATATATGCGCTTGTTTTACATCTAAGAGTTGCTAAGGGGTGGAGGGGCAAAAAAGCAGCTGTTCTCTCTATTATCGGGTTTTTATCAGTGCTGTTCACCTTTTTCGGGGTCAATCTGCTGCTCAGGAGTCTGCACTCCTTCAGTTAACTTTATGAGAGGAATACCTTGACTATTCTGGTTTTAGGGCTTAATCACAAAACTGCCAATGTAAACGTTAGGGAGAGGCTCGCCTTCAACGGTCAAAAACTCGATGAGGGAATTACCAAACTCAAAGCACTGCCAGAAATCAGCGAGGTCGCTGTATTATCGACATGCAACAGGGTAGAGATATACGCCCTCGCAAAAGATGCCTCCAATTCTTTAGATTCGATTAAGAATTTTCTATCCGAATTTCATTCTATAAAGAGAGATGACTTTGATAAAGCCCTCTATTTTTTTAGCGGATTGGATTCAGTCCGTCATATTTTCAGGGTAGCCTCGAGCCTTGATTCCATGATAGTAGGAGAGCCACAGGTATTGGGACAAATCAAAGAAGCATTCGACTTTGCCCTTAATAAAAAAACAACAGGTATTATTCTTAACAGACTCATGAAAAATGCAATATCTGCTGCCAAAAGAGTAAGGACAGAGACGAGGATAGCTGAAAATGCGGTGTCAATCAGCTTCGCAGCGGTCGAACTTGCCAAAAAGATATTTAAGGAACTCTCAGGAAAATCCTTTATGCTCTTAGGCGCCGGCGAAATGGCTGAGCTTGCAGCACGGCATTTACTAAATAACGGAGTAACAGATGTCAAGGTAGCAAATAGGACGTATGAGAGAGGATGTGAGCTTGCAAGGGATTTTAACGGAAGGGCTGTGAGATTTGAGGATTTTCACAAGGAATTAGTCAATACCGATATTGTGATATGTTCCACAGGGGCTCCAGATTATGTTCTTAAAAAAGAACAGATGCAGAAGATAATGAAGGAGAGAAGATACAAGCCCGTTTTTCTTATTGATATATCCGTTCCCAGAAATATTGACCCCGATGTCAATAGTATTGACAACGCCTATCTCTATAATATCGACGACCTTCAAGAAGTTGTCGATACGAATATTCTTGAGAGGAAAAAAGAGGCGGAAAAGGCTGAAAAGATAATAGACGAGGAAGTTGGAAAATTTGAAAAATGGATGGCTTCCCTCGATTCAGTCCCCACCATTGTTGCTTTGCGCGAGAAGGCTGAGGAGATTAAGAACGAAGAATTGGAAAAGTTTAGGAATAAATACCCTGATTTTGATGCTGAAAAAATGAAAGCTATCGAACATGTCGCTACTGCCATAATTAACAAACTTATTCACCCACCTATGGCTGCATTAAAGGAAAATAGCGCAGACAGGGATGAACTAATAGCCGTTATCAAGAAATTATACGGGATAAATGGGGATGATACCTGGGAGCGGAAGAATGGGGAATAATTTTAAGTATGCAGGCGGTCTTAGCTCATGAGACGAATAATTATAGGCACTAGAGGCAGCAAACTTGCCTTATGGCAGGCGGAATGGGTGAAAGCCGAACTGCTAAGATTGCATCCTGGTTTACAGGTTGAGCTTAATAAAATTAAAACGACAGGGGATAAAATCCTCGATGTTCCACTCGCAAAGGTTGGGGGCAAAGGTCTATTTGTCAAAGAAATAGAAGAGGCATTATTAAAGGGAGAGGCGGATATAGCAGTCCATAGCATGAAGGATGTGCCGTCTGAGTTTCCTGCAGGACTTCATCTTGCTGCTATTTGCAAAAGGGAAGAGCCAAGAGATGCCTTTGTCTCAGGGATTGAAAAATCAAAGTTCAAAATTCAAAACCTTAACTTGCTCCCGAGTGGCTCAAAAGTTGGAACAAGCAGTTTAAGACGCTCATGCCAGATGCTTAACACCCGCCCTGATTTAAAAATAGTTCAATTGAGGGGCAATCTCGATACCCGTTTAAGGAAACTTGACGATGGTCAGTTTGACGCAATAATCCTTGCATCTGCTGGACTCATTAGGCTTGGCTTGCCACATCGTATTACCGAAATGCTCTCCATTGAACAATCCCTTCCTGCTGTAGGACAGGGCGCTATTGGTATTGAAACAAGGATTGAAGATGAGTTTATCAACAGCCTTATTAAACCCTTAAATCATCATGAAACGTCTATATGCGTTAAAGCTGAACGAGCTTTTTTAAAGAGACTTGAGGGGGGCTGTCAGGTTCCTATCGCTGCTCATGCACGAATAATAAGGCGGGAAGGTAAAGAAATTGAAATTCAAAATTCTACCAATGGCCATTCACTAATAATCGATGGTTTTGTTGGAAGTATATCAGGAGATAGAATAATAAAGGGGCGTATCGAGGGCGGACTAGATGATTATGAATCCCTTGGGATTAAACTTGCTGAAGACCTTCTGTCAAAAGGGGCAAGACAGATCCTTGATGAGGTGTATTGCAGATGAAAAAAGGTATGGTATATATAATTGGGGCTGGACCAGGAGATATCGGGCTTTTGACTATAAAGGGGCTTCGCTGTTTAAGGAGAGCTGATGTTGTTGTTTATGATTTTCACTTGAACGCCCAGATTTTGAATTATATCAACAGAGAAGCTGAATTCATCTATGCAGGCAAAAGGGGCGGGCACCATGCGATGTCTCAGGAGGAGATTAATAAAGCCCTTATAGAGAAGGCTTTGGAGGGCAAGATTGTATGCAGATTGAAAGGCGGCGATCCTTTTGTCTTTGGCAGAGGCGGAGAGGAGGCTGAGGCTTTAGCTGATAAGGGAATCAGCTTTGAGATAATTCCGGGCATAAGCTCTGCTATCGCAGCGCCAGCATACGCAGGAATCCCTCTCACGCATAGAAAATTTTCTTCATCTTTTGCAGTTATAACAGGGAATGAAGATGTCACCAAACCAGAAAGCACGATAGATTGGGCAGGACTCGCCAAAAACTTTGACACCCTTGTTTTTCTGATGGGTGTTAAGAATATACCTAATATTGCGGGGAAACTCCTTCAAAATGGCAAATCATCTGAGACCCCAACGGCATTAGTTAGATGGGGTTCAAGACCTGATCAAAAGACCATTGTGAGCACATTGGGAAAGATAGCCGAAGACGCAAGGGGTGCTGAGATAAAGCCGCCTGCTGTGATGATTATCGGCAATGTAGTGAAATTGAGAGAGACCCTTCAGTGGTATGAGAAAAAGCCTCTTTTTGGTCACCGGATATTGATAACCAGAGAATATTCGACAGACTACGAACCCCTTGAAGAACTGGGCGCTGAGGTATTGGAATTTCCAACAATTAAAACCATCCCGCCGGAAAGCTATAGCCAGCTCGACAGGTCTATAGACACCATTGAATCCTATAACTGGCTTATCTTTACGAGCAAAAACGGATTTACTTATTTCCTTGAAAGATTGCTTGAAAAGGGTCGGGATATTAGGGACCTGAAGGGTATTCAAATATGCGCCATAGGCGCCAAAACTGCGGAAATCATCAGAAACTATGGCATAAAGGTTGATCTTATCCCTAATGAATTCAATGCAGAAGGGCTTATAAAGGCATTCTCAAGCATTAAGTCTGATGGAATAAAAGGGCTAAGATTTCTACTGCCGAGGGCTTTTGAGGCTCGGGAGATATTCCCTGATAAAATAAGAGAGAGGGGGGGAATAATAGACACTCCTCCAGCATACAGGACGGTCAAACCCTTAAGACACGGGAAAAGGCTCCAGAGATTTCTTAAAGAAGGCAGAATCACAATAGCCACCTTTACGAGCGCAGCAACATTTAACAATTTTATATCTATCCTGGGAGATGAAGCGATAAGTTTTCTAAAAGATGTAAAGATTGCAGCTATAGGACCCGTAACTCTCGGGGCAATCGAGAAGGCGGGCTTAAAGGTAGATATAATGCCTGCAAAGGCGACAATTCCTATGATGGTTAATGAAATTATAAAATGGGTAACTGAACAAGCTGATAAGAAGTAGCTATATCCTTTTTAATGTCCTTTTGAGTTGTTTTAAAGAATAAAAACAAAGAAATACCATCCAAAATTCTTCGATTTGACACGGTGGAAAAGAAATCGTTTCATATCCCTTATCAAATATTTCTTGGGATACAAATGTGAAAAAGATAATCTTAGTTATAATTATATTTGCCTTCACTGGAGCTGCCGCAAGCATCGGCTACTATTTCATTTTTCCAGATGTCTCCAGATTAAAAAAGGAAAATCCCAAAAAGACCTCTTTTATGGAATACAGAGAGAAAGAGTGGCAGCAGCAAGGCAAAAATATAAAAATAAAACAAATCTGGACTCCCCTTAACAGGATATCTCCGTATTTAATCAAGGCGGTTCTTATAGCTGAAGACGACAAGTTCTGGAGGCATGAAGGATTCGATTTTGAGGCAATACAAAAAGCGATAGAGAGGGACATCAAAGAAAAAAAATTTAAATTTGGCGGCAGCACTATAAGTCAGCAACTTGCCAAAAATCTCTATTTAACTCCATCCAAAAATCCTGTAAGGAAGCTCAAAGAAGCTATTCTGACATGGAGGCTCGAAAAAAATCTTTCAAAAAAGAGAATACTTGAAATTTATCTCAATGTAGCCGAATGGGGAGAGGGCATTTTCGGCGTCGAGTCTGCATCCCGACACTATTTCGGCAAACCAGCCTCGGAGCTTACGGCAGAAGAAGCCTCAAGACTCGCTGCCGTTTTGCCAAATCCAAGAAAATACAATCCTGCCGCTCCATCATCTTATGTCCAGAACCGCTCAAGGCATATTTACAACATAATGGTCAAAAGGGGGATAGTTGTTGAGGATGATTATTATGATGGAAAGTCGGGTAGTGAATAGCAAGTTAGTGTCTTAAGCGTCAGAAAAACACCGTTTTTGGGTTATACCGAAAAACAGTGATAGTGTTGATAGCTCTTTAACTTTAAACTTTAGACTTTAACCCTTGAACTACCTTTATTTTTTCGAGCATCCCGAAGCGGTGATAGAACTAAAAAGCGTTTTAAAGTCCACAAATTAGATAGGAAGAGCTGGTGAAGGATTTCTATACGACACCTTATGAGGTCAGTGTCAGAGCTGAAGAGCGATAGAGCGGAAGTTTTACAAAGATATGAAAATAAAAAGTTTATTTCTATACCCATCCAAAATAAATTCTTATATCCCTGCTTGAATATTATTTTGGACACCTGTCACTTGTTGATTATAAAAATTCTGAAACAGCCCTTCCCATCGCTAATTTTTTGGGTCATATATACTGGTGTTAAAAGAGCAAAATGATATGATATAATTATCAAAAATCTTTAGTAGGAGTGCGCTATGAAGATTATTTCTCTCATAATTTCACTTATTTTAATACTGCCCTCTATAACATGGGCGGAGAAGAAGGAGGTTAGTGCAATGGTCAAAAACATTCAATGGTTGGGGCATGATACTTTTAAGATAGTCGGTGAGAAGATTATTTACACCGATCCATTTAAGATTAAAAAGAAAGATGTAGCAGATATTATCCTTATAACACACGATCACTTCGACCACTGCGTCCCTGAAGATGTAAAAATGGTTCAGGGGGATAAGACTGTAATAGTTGCCACCGCTGACTGTGCCAAAAAATTATCTGGCAATATCAAGATTGTGAAAGTTGGCGATAAAATTAATGTTCAGGGAATAGAAATTGAAGCCGTCCCTGCATATAATACCAACAAGCAATTTCACCCGAAAGAAACCGGCTGGGTAGGTTATATTTTTAAGGTTAACGGACAGAGGATTTATCTTGCGGGAGACACGGATTACATTCCCGAGATGAAGACATTCAAAGACATTGATGTTGCCCTCCTTCCAGTCTCAGGCACCTATGTAATGACAGCACCGGAAGCTGTTCAGGCGGCACTGGATATTAAGCCAAAGGTCGCTATACCCATGCACTTTGGAGCAATAGTGGGAAGCAAGGATGATGCAGAAAGTTTTGCAAAGGCACTGAAAGGCAAGGTAGAGGTGGTAATTTTAGAGCAGCAATAGCGGTATTTTCAGTCTGAATGAAAAACCAGATAAAAACTGAACCTGTCATAGAACTACTCAAGGGAACAAGAGAATATCTTTCAGGGGTGGAGATAGGCGCCAGATTGGGTCTCACAAGGGCTGCAATATGGAAGAGAATCAATGCACTCAGAAAGAAAGGGTATCTTATTGAGGGTTCGCCAACAAAGGGGTATAAATTGATTGAATCACCGGACTTATCTATTGAAGAAATAAGGAACGCCCTTTCCAAGGGTTCACACAAGATTGGAAGCAATTTACTTTTTTATAAGACCGTTGCCTCCACCAATGCATTATGTGTGGAAATGGCTCATAAAGGCTCAAAAGAAGGCCTTGTAATCATCGCCGATGAACAAACAAGCGGCAGGGGAAGGCTTGGCAGGACATGGGTCTCGCCTGCGGGAAAGAATTTATATATGAGCATATTGCTTATTCCCCCTATTGCCCCAAGGGATGCGACTATATTGACGCTGATGTCAGGTGTTGCCTGCTGTATTGCCCTTAGAAAGCTTTTGTTGATTCCTATACATCTTAAGTGGCCCAATGATCTCATAGCCAATGATAAAAAGATAGGCGGGATACTGACAGAAATCAGCGCTGATATGGATAAAATTTACCGTGCAGTTATTGGAATTGGGATTAATATTAATGCTGATTCTGATGATTTCCCTGAAGAAGTCAGACAAATAGCCACTTCTGTGCAAAAAGAGACTGGCAGTCAATTTGGGAGGACAGAGATTGCCCTTGAGGTCTTGAAGGAATTTGACAGATGGTACGAAATTCTTCTTACAAACGGCAAGAAGGATATACTCTCAGAGTGGCGCGATTGTTCATCAACCATCGGCAGAAAGGTGAAGGTTACCATAGGAAATCAGGTTTTCAAAGGCATTGCAGAAGAGATAGACCAGGAAGGATTGTTGATACTAAAGCTGTTCGATGGTTCATTTATGAAAGTGGATGCCGGAGACGTTACAATGTTAAGAGAGGGGGAATGATAAAGCCCTGTATTGTTCTAAAACCATTGCCAGAGGATTAATAAAAATTGCTCATTTGTATTGACATAGGCAATTCATTTATTGGTTTTGCCTTGTTTTTGAAACCGCATATCAATAAATTATCTGTTGTTAAGAAAATTTCTTCAGCCCCTCTTAAGACAGCAGCGCTTTATAAGGAAATATTTGAAGCCTTTATAGAAGATTATTCTGCCCGTGGTTTTATAAAAAATTCCGAACATAAAGCAGTTATAATCTCATCTGTTGTTCCTGTTATTACTCCAATAATAGTCGAGGCTTTACAGGATTTGGGCGCTGAAAAGCCTCTCGTTGTGAGTCACAGAGTAACGGGCGGTCTAACGCTGAATTTAAGAAGAAAAAAAACTATCGGCGCTGACAGGATATCCAATGCCGTTGCTGGATATTTTCTTTTTAATCAAGCTGTTGCCGTTGTTGACTGTGGCACTGCGACAACGCTGACTGTCGTCGGAAAGAATGCTGACATACTCGGAGGGGCGATCATGCCCGGCATCGGCTTGATGCAAAAAGCCCTCTTTAAAGGCACTGCCAAACTGCCTGATATTGCAGTTAAAACACCCAAGGGATTTCTGGGCAGAGACACCGAGTCTGCCATAACCACAGGGATAATTCACGGCACAGCCGGAGCAGTTGAAAATATAATTCAAGGTATTGAGGGTGAGATTGCATGCGAACTAAAAATAATTCTTACTGGCGGTTTTGCAAAAATTCTATCCCCTATATTAAAATTAAACCACATTTTGAGACCAAATCTAATTTTTGAAGGAATGAGGCTGATATACTTACAAACAAAAGGCTTAAAACTTTTTAATAAAACAGCATCTTATCAAGATGCGTAAAGAGGAGGAGATTTTAGTTATGAAGATTAAGAGGATTCTTTTCCCAACCGATTTTTCTGAAGGGTCAAAAAATGCATTGCCTTATGCTCTTGATATGGCAAGAACTTATGGAGCAAAGCTGTATTTTCTCCATGTGCTTTATGATATCGCCACCGCCTCTGGGCTGCATATACCGCACACATCTGTTGATGTTATGTATTCAGATTTGCGGGCAACCGCCCAAAAGGAACTCGAGAGTTTTGGGTTAAAAGAAAGAGAGGATTTAAAGGATGTTGAATATTCTGTAAGTCGAGGGGTTCCTTACGAGGAAATTTTGACATTCGCCAAGAATAATAATATCGACCTTATTGTCATCGGCACCCACGGAAGAAAAGGCATTGACAGGGTATTGTTCGGCAGCACTGCTGAAAAAGTAGTAAGAAATTCTTCATGCCCTGTGCTTACAGTTAGGGAGTAGCAATATTAGCAAAAATTTTGGGGGGCAACTCGTTTATTAACGGCTTGTCCCTTTTCCTGACTTTATCAGTTTAATTTCATAAGTTATTGAAAAATAAACATTCATA
>DAIQAO010000020.1:3790-29615 GCA_036781645.1 Dissulfurispiraceae bacterium | reverse complement strand
AGAAAGATTTAATACAGAATTGTCATTAGAGAGAAAATACTATAAAAATCAAACAGTTTTTTCAATAACAGTCATTAAAAAAGACAATTCTTGGTTAAGTAAATGTTGAGTGTGGTCATTGTCCCGAAAATACCCCTCTTGGGCGAAGAAATCGTGTCATATCCCTGCTTGAATATTATTTTGGAAACCTGTGTTGTGACATAACATCAAAAATTTAAAAAAATACAATGTCTGTTTAACAACTTTTTAAAAGACCCAGATTTTTTAATGACAATTTTGGTTTTATATGATGACCGGAAAAAAGGTAAAAAAGGCTAAAGGTTTTGTCAACAATAAACATCTAGAGTTTCTACTCTAAATATATTTATTGCTTCCTATCGCTAAATTTCGCTATATACCAAATTCGGCGATAGGATTTTAACGTTGTGAGCGGAGCGAAATATTTCAAGTTGCAGGTTTTTATTTAAGCTTCTATAACTTTAAACTTGAAACCTTAAGCTTTATTTTTGGGTTCTCGCAATGACGGACAGCACAACAGGTTTGTAGTCCCATCGCTAAATTTGGTTATATTTCCATATAATAAACAAACAGTGGGTTTATCTTAGTATTAAACTAAATATGAAATATATACCGTCACAAATCGTTTATCTTCTGGAAGGCGCAATAGCAAGAAGGAATATCAAAGTGCTCCTCAAGTTCCTGCTCATTCTGCTTACAATGATATCTTTATACAGCATATTATTTCATTACATAATGGAATATGAAGGCAGGGAATTCAGTTGGCTTAGCGGGGTTTACTGGACTCTCGTAACCATGTCAACTCTTGGATTCGGTGATATAACATTTACATCCGATATCGGCAAGGCTTTTTCCGTCGTAGTATTGCTCTCGGGAGTTATCTTTCTTCTCGTAATGCTTCCTTTTACCTTTATACAATTTTTCTATGCACCATGGCTCGATGCACAAACTAAGGCTCGGACACCCAGAAGCCTCCCATCCAATATGCACGGTCACGTAATCCTGACTAATTATGATCCCATTTCGCTCAGCCTTGCAGAAAAGCTGACTCAATATAACTACAATTATGCAATTCTTGTTTCTGACCTCCAAAAAGCTCTTGAGCTGCACGATATGAACTATAAAATTGTTCTTGGGGATTTGGATGAGCCTGAGACTTATAGAAATCTCCAGATTCATAATGCAGCCCTTGTAGTTGTAAACAATAATGATATGCTTAATACCAATATTACCTTTACTATCAGGTCTCTCTCAAAAGATGTCCCTATAGTTGCAACTGCAGATTCTGACGATTCCATAGATATTCTCCAGCTCGCTGGTGCATCATATGTATTTCAGTTTGCTAAAATGCTTGGTAATGCCCTTGCAAGGCGGGCGGTAGGGTCAAATATGAAAGCTAACATAATTGGCAGATTCGGAGACCTGCTCATCGCTGAAGCCCCTGCAATGCGAACGCCTCTGGAGGGTAAGACCTTGAAGGAAACAAGGCTCAGAGATAAAACAGGTGTCACTGTTATTGGTATGTGGGAAAGAGGCGCTTTCCAGATTCCCCTGCCTGATAGCCGCATAAACGATACAACAGTGCTTGTCCTCGTTGGTTCCGAAGAACAGCTTAATAGCTATGATGAAATAATAGGCGGTTCGTATGTATTCACTGAGCCTGTTGTAATAATCGGCGGAGGCAGAGTAGGAAGGGCTACATCAGAGGCCCTTAACGAACGCCAGATTAATTATCGGGTTATCGAAAGCGATAAGGAACTTATAGAAAATAGAGAAAACTACATCTATGGAAGTGCCGCCGATCTTAATACCCTTATCCGTGCAGGGATTAATGAAGCCCCAAGCGTTTTCATAACCACCCATGACGATGATATAAATATATATCTGACCATCTACAGCAGAAAACTCAGACCTGACATACAGATAATCAGCAGGGCGACCCTCGAGAGAAATATAAGCAAACTGCACAAGGCTGGCGCCGATCTGGTTATGTCTTATGCCTCGATAGCCATCAATACCATCATTAACATACTAAAGCCAGAGAAAGCCTTGATGCTTACAGAGGGTCTCAATGTCTTCAGCGTGCCTGTCCCTGCATTGATGGTTGGGCAAAACCTAATCCAAACAGGCATAAGGCAGAGAACCGGATGCAGCGTTGTGGCTATAAATAGCCATGGGTCAATAACTATCAGCCCCGACCCATACGTTCCTCTTAAAGCTGGGGATATTCTTATTATAATAGGCACAACGGATGCTGAAAAGAAGTTGATGGATGAGTTTGCCATCTATGAATAGAATTTTCTCGCCTTAAAATATACCCAGTGCGTTGAGGAAAATAAGTGTTATAAGTAAAGGGGCGATAATTCGGACACACCACAGCCATGGATAAAAAAAGCCGTAAAACCATGTCCCTCCAAAGTCATTTTTTGCAAACTTCTTATCAAGCTTCCAGCCCGTAAAAAGCGAGATGATTAAAGCCCCTAAAGGCAGGAGATAATTAGAGGCAAGTTTATCCAAAAAATCAAAATAACCTCCGCTATACGCACAGCCTACACCCATAAGAAAGCAAACCACCCCTGGCATAATGGCGGCAGCAGAACGAAGCATCTTATGTTCATCAATAAAATATGCTGTTACAACCTCAAGAAGCGAGATAGAAGATGTGAGGGCTGCAAAAAAGAGCAGAATAAAAAACGCAAGGGCTATCCATGTGCCGCCCGGCATCTGTAAGAAGGAAGCTGGTAGGGTAACAAAAACCAACCCTGGACCCTGGGCTGGTTCATGGGTGAAAGTAAAAACAATAGGGAATACCACAAAGCCGGCAAGCAATGCAATTACTGTGTCCATCAAAACCACCCATAAGGATGAATTTGACGCCCTGTCATTAGCCCGCAAATAACTTCCGTAGGTTAACATAGCGCCCATGCCAAGACTCAGTGAAAAGAAGCATTGCCCCATTGCCGACAGAATGGATTGCGAGGTAAGTTTCTCTGGTTGAGGGCTCAAAAGAAAATTCAATCCCTCCTGAGCGCCCGGCAAAGTCAACCCATAACCAGCAAGTCCAACTAATATTAAAATAAGCGCCGGCATGAGAATCTCCGTCCATCTCTGCAATCCCTTCTGAACCCCAGCAAGAACAATCCCCACTGTCATCGCAAGGAAAAGTCCATGAAAAACACTCTGTTGAATAGGTGAAGATGTTAATTGTTTAAAGATGCTCATTATCTCCGCCATACTATGTCCAACCTCAAAAACACCTGTTATTGTCTTATACAGAAAGCTCAAACACCAACCTGCGACAACGCTATAGAAAGGGAGGATGACAAAGGCGGCAAGGACACCCATAAAACCAGCTAATTGCCATGGGGTATTCTTGCCAGCTAATTTCTGGAATGCCCCGACAGGATTGCGCTGTGAAATTTTGCCGAGCATTACCTCTGCTATAATCAAAGGGAGCCCCAAAAGGGCTACGCAAAGGAGATAAACCAAAATGAATATACTGCCACCATTTTCCCCTGTCATATACGGAAACCGCCATATATTACCCAATCCAACAGCGCTGCCAGCCGCCGCCCAGATAAACCCTATCCTGCTCGCCCAGTGGCTGCGAACCTTCCGTTCCATTTAGCTTCTCCTTTAAATGTAATCTAATCTGATGAAACCGCTTTAATATTTGACAAAATTCTTTTCAGTCTCAAATAATCTTGTCTTTTTAATTTTTCATCCCTATAAAAATACCTTTCAAATTCAAGCACAAAGACATATGCCTTTTCCCTAATTTCATAATTTTTAATCCTTCCTACAAACTCCTCAAGTCCCTCAGAAAGAGTTTTTTCATATCCAAACCTTTTCATTTTTTGTAAAAATAGGATGATAATTTTTTCCTCATACGCCTTTCTTCTTAACACCGCAAAGTATAGAATCAGGATTGTTAAAAATGAAACCGCCAGCCCGGAAATAATCTGAGTTGAATATTTTTTAATGACTGAGACATCAAGGCTTGGTCTTTGAACGAATGAACGGGCTTTTTTCAGTAATCCTGCCTGTTTTGAAAAATCATAATTAATTATCAAGGCGTTCCAATGATAACTTACAGAGTCAAAAAATGTTCTTATTTGAGAAAAACCTCCCGGCAGCGATGAAAAAACAGCCGTAGGCGCTGGCGTGGGGTCGAATCTTATCCACCCCTTTTTTTCAATGTAGGCTTCGACCCATACATGGGCATTCTTCTGAGGTATAGCGTAATACCCCCCAATGTCGTTGTAATAGCCCCCCGCATAACCGCCTATGATTCTTGAGGGAATCCCCCGCAGTCTCAGCATTACAGTCATGGCTGATGCAAAAAATTCGCAGTTTCCATATTTATAATTATAAATTATAAATAAAATCCTCAAGGGGATTAAAAGATAAAGGTAGATTGGTGAGTGTATATTTGTAGTCTCCCCATTTCAGATACTTGAGGATTTCCTCTGTGGATTCTGATTCTCCCATATCTTTGGTAATGTCTGTGACGGTTTTTTTATCTTTTCAAGGCCTCTATCAGGCAACTGAAGATATGCCTCTTTATTGATATCGTATTCATTTAGGCTATCGGAAATTATAGAAACGGCATCATATTTTATCCTCCTGGTAATATCATGGGGCATTCTGAAGGTGAGTCCATCAAACTGGATAACATTCGTCTGAAAAACCTGTAAGGGCTTATCAAGATAAAAAAGATAATTATTGTTATAAGGTTCAAGATAAACAGTGTATGACACTTTACTTCCGCTTAAAGCGAGTTTTTTATCTTTCGTTGGCGCTTCAGATACTTTACTCGTCCAACTTATTCCGTCAAAAAAATCAAGGACAACCCCTCTCCAGTAAAGCAAAGAGTCATCTATACGCTGCATACTAACCCTCATGATAATAGATTCATCAGCCTGTATATCTGAAACGCCTCCAAGTCTCACACTATCTGTAAAACCTGTGACCCCTCCACTGTCCCTGTTTAAAAAATTCAAGAAGGGATGACTCGTCCTTGGAAGGATAAGAAATAAAAATGCAGTTAAAGGGATTGACATAAGAGGTATGAGCAGGGATTTTAATGCGAGCTTTTTGGCTACATCAAGGGTTAGGACAGAATCACTGTCCTGAGAATAAAATGTCAGAGCTATTGCTGAAAATGACAACAAGAACACCATGAAAAAGAGATACAGAGCAAATTCCATGTCGAGAGACAGAAGGGCAGAGCCTGCGAGGAGCAGTATGGAAATCAGGTAAATCTGGAGATAATCCCTTGCCGATTTTTTGCCGAGAAACTTGGCACCAAGGAGAATCAACATAGTTTCCACAATGGGAGCGACAGGTTCGTCCATAGAAATCCTGAATGGGATTATAAGGACGAAGATAATGGAAAATATATTTACGAGCCAGTTAGGAAGCAAGTGGGACTGCCTTTTCTCAATATAAACAGAGAAAGCTAAAAGAACTGTAAAAAGGGCTGAGAAGAGTATATCAATATTTCTGACTACACTGATAAACCCCAAAATTCCCATCATATAAGAACATAACATTACGATGTTGCATATTTTTATTGTTTTAATTGTCTTTTCCATAAAGGGCTAATGCCTTTAACATGTTTATTCTGTGCTGCTTTGAAAGACCTTCCTTATGAAATTCCCCGTTTATTCTCAATCCTACAGGGATGCCTCTTTTGAAGCAGTCGTTTATTATGTAAGATATGCAGGAAATTTTTTCTTCGGTATTTTTTATCTCAACGGCATCGAAATCTATTACGACAGGCTGATAAGACAATGATGAAAATTCCTTTGTCTTGAGTTTTCCAATCTTTGCGGAAGCCTTCCAGTGGATGTATTTCATATGGTCTCCTCTGATGTAATCCCTTATGGATAGAGGCTCGGAATCATAGCCGGTCTTTGGGATATTGGTGTCTCCAGCGGTTCTTCTGTGTTTTTCTAAAAAACCTGACAGGGTGCACTTCTTCATCTGAGGAAAGACTATAAATTCCGCCTCATTCGCTGCCGCATAACACTTGCTAAAGAAATTAAAAGGAAATACGGAACAGAAGCGGGGTTGAGGTATTTTGTATCTACCCCTTTCACTCATATTGAGCAGTATATAACCGCTTTCAGTGTTTTTTCGATCAATAAAAGGGAAGAGGATATCGTTATCTAAGATATTCACCCTGATTAAAAAGGCTGGCAAGAATTTTTTCTGATTTATAAGTCTTAGCTTCAAGGGGAAATCGCTCTTTGCGTAAACCTCCTCGGGCATCTCAATTTCCAATTTGAGGTGGGAAAAATTGCGGCTGCTTAAAAAGCTTGATATAATCATGAGGCTGAGGGAAGCGGATACTATAAGGTAAATAAGGTTATTCGCCGTATTTACAGCAGAAAATCCCAGAAACAGGGTGATGGCAATATAAATCCATCCTACCTTTGTGAGCTTGATTAGACGGGTAGAGGTATTTTTTCTATTAAAGATAGGATTATCTCCTTTTTATCAGATGTATTGTATTCTTCCATGAAGATAATTCTATGTGGAATGGTGTATTGTGCAAGCTCCTTGATGTCTTCAGGAATAACAAAATCCCTGCCGCTGAAGTAAGCCTTTGCCTTTGCAGAATTGCTGATCGCAAGAATTCCTCTTGTTGATATGCCAGCAAGTATATTCTTGCTTCTCCTCGTAACTTCGACAATATCGAGTATATAAGACATGATTTTTTCAGAAATATAGATTGTATCCTTTATCTCCTGCTGGGCTGCAAGGACATCATCTTTTAACATTAGAGGTTGTATGTTGTATAAATCGTCCCTTTTACTTCCAACTCTTAATATCTCCATTTCGGCGTTTCTTGAGGGGTAGCCAATGCTTATCTTCATTGTGAATCTATCAAGCTGGGATTCTGGCAGGGGAAAGGTGCCGAACTGCTCAACAGGGTTCTGAGTGGCGATCACAAAGAAAGGTTTATTTAATTTATAAGTTTTGCCCTCAATAGTAGTCTGTTTTTCGCCCATAGCCTCCAAAAGTGCGCTTTGAGTTTTAGGTGCAGCCCTGTTGATTTCGTCAACAAGCACAATGTTGTTGAATATAGGTCCTGGATAAAAATCGAAAGCGCCTGTATCCTTGTTGAAAATTGAGAGTCCTGTAATATCGGAAGGCAGCAAATCGCTTGTGCATTGAATCCTGCCAAAATCAAGACCGAGCGATTTTGCGATTGCAATAGCGAGAGTGGTCTTTCCAAGGCCCGGCAGATCCTCTATCAGCAGATGCCCTTGCGCAAAAAAAGTTATCAAAGCCAGCTCTAGGGCAGAAGACTTGCCGTGAAGATAAGCGGAAAGAAAATTAATGATTTCACTTATTGAGTGGCTTTTAAAATTCATGTCTTTTATTTTACATATTGTTTGCCTATAATGTCCAAAGTGAGAATCAGCATTTCACATCTATTAAATATAAATTGAAATTTAGTGATATAAAGGGCTTTTTATAATCGAGAAGGTTGATTGAAAGGTTAATTGTGTAGAGCTTTTTAGTTCTATCTCCGATTTTGACATGAAGAAAGGTATTGCTTTTAAAGGTTTTATGTTATATAATCTTCTTAAATTAAGCAATTTGCAACCTATCTATAAGGAGCTGAGAGATGATAGCTGAGGGAAAAGTCAGAAAATATTGTGTTTCTGGTGTTTTAGGGATTATGCTTGTTTTCGTTTTTTTATTAAGCGGGTGTGGTCATCAGCAGTTTAAGACATTTATGATGGAATCAGAACCCACTTTGATGGACAATTGGGGACCTAATGGCATTGCATGGAATGGAAGGAACTTTGTCCTTGGAGACAATAGCCTGATCATCGAGCACTCTGTGATAACAACAGGCATTTTCTTTCATCCTAATTTCATCTATAACACTGACGGTTTTTATCATATCCCAAGAGATATCGTATATCTCAATAGAATTGTCGGCACCCCTGTGAAGATATGCGCCCTTGCATGGGAAGGCGAGTGCTGCGGGAAGGGGTTTTTATGGGTTGCCGATGCGCTCAACAAAGAGATAATCAAACTGACCGGCAACTATGAATTGGTCAAAAAGATACCATCACCCGCTACTTCTCCTACAGGACTTACCTTTGACGGGAAATATCTGTGGGTATCTGATTCAAGCAGTTCGATGATTTACAAAATCTCCGCAAATGACGGCAAGGTGTTCGAGGTATTTGTTTCTCCAATCGAGAAACCATCTGGATTAGCGTGGGATTGCTCCGGCCTATGGATAATTGGGACTAACACATGCAAGGAATCCTCCAAAGATTGTTTTGAGAGAAGACTTCTAAGAATGGATGTAATTAGTGGCAAGGTTACTCACGAGATAAAACTGCCAAGACAAATTACTATGCCGTCATCGCTTGTGTGGGTTGAGGGTGTTTTGTGGGCAGGCGATTATCGTCTGAACAGGGTTTTCAGATTATCTGAGAGGCTTGCTTACGAAGTAGATGAGGCAAAGATTTACAAGCCCTCTGCTCAACCTGCGCCTGTCAAGAAAAAGGCTGCTAAGTCCGAAGAAACATTTATAAAATAAATTTAGATTTATGGTGCTGCCTTTTTGAAGAGGTAGCACCATAAAAAACTACCAGACCGAAAAAAGCCTTTTTATATTAAAAACTTCATCTGCCCAATTAGACGCTCCCCTGAATCGAAATTCACGAAAGGTCTTTACGTTTATTCTGCCATCAGGCATTTCCTGTAACCCTACGGCTCCATTAATATCTGTCCTCAAAACAGCTGCTGTCTTTAACATCCTAAGGGTTTCTTCATGGGGATGGCCGTGTGGATTTTTCCTGCCCGCACTAATTACAGCTATTTCGGGAGTTACCCAATGATAAAATAACTCTTCGGCAGAAGACTTGCTGCCGTGATGCGGCACTTTCATAACATTGCTTTTCAGATTACCTTTGAGATTAACTAAATCCTCCTGAGCCTCCCTTTCTATATCACCTGTAAAAAGAAAAGAATTCTTTTGCCCTGTAATCTTCATTACCAATGAATAGTTATTCTCATCGCTCCTGGCGCTACTGGTATAAAATCCATCATAAGGGTGCAAAATATATATCTTATAGTCACTGCCTTCTACAACATCCCCCCGCTGGAGTCTTCTGAAATAAAATTTTTGTTCCGGCAGATTTATGTAAGGCTCACTCCCGGCGCCCCAAATCTCCGCGACATTGAAGTTGGCGAGCAGGTATTCCATGCCGCCGGCGTGGTCAGACTCCATATGAGATATCACAAGGGCATCAATATTTCTTATCCCTTTGTATCTGAGATATTCAGCTACCTGATGACCGGACTTGCCAGTATCTATGACTAAAATTCGATTGTCTGAAAGTTCTGCAACAGCGGCATCTCCTTGACCGACATCCAGAAAGGTAATTTTCAATCCAGTAGGCGCGGAGAATTTAACTGCTGCATAAATAAGAAATGGCAGTATAAGAAGTGACAGAGAAACCGCATTCAAACTAACATTGCCACTTTTATTCCCCTCTAATCTCAGATGTTCAGCAGCAGAGAAAAGCAAAAGCCCGATATAAAAAGTGAAGAGAAGGATAGGCGGAAAGGCAGGTATTTTTATATCTATGAAGCGCCATTGGGCAATCTTTTCGATTAAATCAAGGATAAAAAAGGTACAATTATCGAGGATTGATAAAAATGGAAATACCCCCAATAGGAGATATGCCAGCGATGATAGAAGAGCCAAAGGAAGGATAATAAAACCAATTATGGGTGTCAGCAGAAGATTTGTAAAGGGTGATATCAAGGGGAAATAGTGAAAATAGTATGCCACAAGCGGTGTTGTCCCTGCTGTTGCAGTTAATGATATCAAAAATGAATACCTGATATATTCAAAAATATAGGCAACAGGATTTGACAAAAAGCTTTTTTCTTTCTTCCCTTCAGTCACCTCATTGTCCTTATCTTCCTTCCTGAGTCTGTCAGTAATCAAGCCAATGCATAATACCGCAGAAAAGGACAGTTGAAAGGAGATGTCGGTTAGGGCATCAGGGGTGATCAAAATGATAATGAATGCGGCTATCACTAGTGTATTAAGCCACAACCCTTTCCTGCCGAATAAAAGTCCGGCAAGGAATAAACTTATCATTATGAAAGCCCTTATGGACGGAATGCTGACAGAAGAAATGCCCAGATAAAACACTAAAAAAGGGGCGGTCATGACAGCTGCAATCTGTGAAGGTGTAAAATAGATTGTCAATCTTGTCAAAAGTTTATAGGGCAGATATTTAAAGAGCATCCTGAAGCTTGTGAAAACCATAATGAACAAAAGCCCAAAATGTGTCCCCGAAATACTCAGGATGTGGGCAAGCCCCGTTACACTGAAAGCATTCCTTATATCGGCAGTTAGAAAACTTCTCTCCCCTGTAATTATCGACAGTAGAAAGGCAGATGACTTATCAGAAAAAGATTCCCGCATAAAGGCGTTCAACTCTGCCCTTGTTTTTTCAAGAAAATTAGAGCTATATTCACCTGTTTCGGTTGCTGATAAAACATAAAAACCGGGAAGGCTACTGCTGGCTCCTGGATTAAGATAATATCCATCCCTTAGGAAGCGACCCTTAATGTGATAAATTTTTCCCCTGTCGAGACTTTTTTCATTTAAAGCTCGGAGTTCTTTGATAAATAATCTGTCTCCCTTTAAATCAAAGGCCTCAATTACCTTAATATTTTGTATAAAAAATGAGCCTTTGGTAAAAGATGAAAGCCTTTCGGATTTTAGAACCCCTTTTAATTCAATAGAGCTTCCCTGAAGTTCTATCGGATCGGTCTGAGGTAAAAATAAGAGTTTTACATATAAAAAACCACTTGCGCAAAGAATTGCAGCAAGGGCTATATGTGATAATTTTAAAGAGGTATTGCTGTGTCTTTGGACAAAAATCAGGAGCAAAAGAAAAATGAAAAAAATTAGACTCGTATATGGGAAAAAATTTGAGAAATAAAAAAGGGCTGCACCATAGATAAAATATAAGAAAATAGCCATCTGGGATCACATTTCAGGAACCTTCTTTTCCCCTTGTTCGGCAAATTGTTGCAGATATTTTTTCAGCAATCGTTTTTGCAGTATCGTGTTCTGGCGCCTCAACCATTACTCTTATTTTAGGTTCAGTCCCGGAAGGTCTTACAAGAATTCTGCCGCTTCCGTTCAGTATCTCATCCCCTTCATCAATTGCCCTTTTTATTTCAGGGTCATCTTCAATCCCATCTTTATTTAATACAGAAATGTTCAAGAGAACCTGCGGATAAGGCTGGATTCCATCTGTTAGTTTTGACATTGACAAGCCCTTTTTTTTCATAAGATACAATACCTGCAGCGCCGTTATAGGTCCATCGCCGGTGGTATTATAATCAAGGAATATTATATGACCTGATTGCTCGCCCCCAAGGTTGTATCCCCCCTTCATCATTTCTTCAACGACATATCTATCACCCACTTTCGTTCTTATAAGTCTAATACCCTGAGATGAAAGATATTTCTCAATGCCGGAATTCGTCATAACAGTGGCGACAACGCCATTCCCGTTAAGTCTGTGTTCTGCTTTTAATTCACAAGCCCATATAGCAAGAATCTTGTCTCCATCAACGAGATTCCCTTTTTCATCAACAAAGATTGCCCTGTCAGCATCTCCGTCATGTGCGATGCCTATATCAGCGCCAAATCCTTTGACAGCCTTTATAATACAGTCAGGATAGGTTGAGCCGCAGTTGTCATTTATATTTTTACCGTTAGGATTATCATTAATGGTAATAACATCAGCCCCAAGTTCTTTTAATAATATGGGGGTAACTTTATAAGCAGAGCCGTTTGCTGCGTCAACAACCACCTTAATCCCTTCCAGATTACAACTTCTCGGTATAGTCGATTTTACATACTCGATATATCTGCCGAGGGCATCATCGAGCCTGAAAGCCTTACCTATCTCGTGTTTGACGGACATTTCTGAAGGAAAAGATATATCGGAAACGAGCCGTTCTATTTCCTTCTCAAATTCATCGGGTAGCTTGAAACCCTCAGAAGAGAAAATCTTTATCCCATTGTCATAAAAGGGATTGTGAGATGCCGATATCACGATGCCTGCGTCAAGCCTTAATGTTCTGGTGAGAAAGGCTATGCCAGGTGTTGGAAGAGGACCTACAAGTGTGACATTCATACCCATCGAGCATATGCCAGCTGTGAGAGCGCTTTCAATCATATATCCTGATAACCTTGTGTCTTTGCCTATTAAAACCATATTTCTCGGGCTGGAATTGGTGTGTTTAAGAATCTTGGCTATTGCCATACCAGTTTTGAGCACGATTTCAGGAGTCATCGGGGACTCATTAACCATGCCTCTTATGCCGTCTGTGCCAAAAAGCCTCATTTTTTAGCTCTCGAAAGAATTATTGTAACATTTACCTCGGAGGGCTCTATCCTTACATTTCTTCCATTGGCGGTGAGCCTTGCGTTCAGGGTAGTATCAGAATCGAGCCCTGAAATTTCCAATGGTTCGGTTTTTATCAGTCTAACCTTAGAGACCTCTGTCTTAGCACCTTCCACCTTTACAGAGGAAGGCACAACCTTCACAGATTGAATCGAATAGCCCTTTTCAGGAGCACCGACTAAAAATACCTTTACAGGCAATGTTCTGGATATATATTCATCCAGAGTTATCTTTACAAATGCTGGGTCAATCCTTAAAACCTTTATCGTTTTCGGCAAAGCTGCGCTTTCTTTTTCAAAATAAATCGTATTTTCACCCTGCTTAGCATTCGTAAGGTCAACAATTACCCTCATTTCGGACGGTGGCAGATTTTTTAGAAGTCTTTCTGGACCTCTTATATTCAGATTGACCTTTTTAATATTCTGCCTCGAAATCTCAAGCCCCCTTGGGAGGTTTTTATACTCCAGAGAAGCCTCAACTATGATTTCAGACTGTCCTTTATATGTCGCAAAAAACCAGAGCGTGAGCGATGTCAGAAAGGCAAAAATCAACAGCCAGATATTTTCAAGAGCCCTCTGCTTAATTTTTTTTGTCTGAATCAAGAGACCTTCTCCTTTTTAGGTTTCGTAAAAAGATCAGCAAGCCTGTCCCTCAGAGCGCCAATCTCTGTATATGTATCGAACTTGCCGTCAACTCCTACAGAAATAATCCCTGTTTCCTCAGAAACAACTATCGCCACCGCATCAGTTTCTTCAGTAATCCCGAGTCCTGCCCTATGCCTTGTGCCAAGTGACTTGCTTACCTCAGCACCAAGAGTTATCGGCAAAAAACATCCCGCAGCTACAACCCTGTTACCCCTTATCACAATGGCTCCATCGTGTATTGGTGATGTAGGATGAAAGATGCTCAAAAGCAGCTCTTTGGAAACCCTTGCATCCAGAGGCGTGCCAATCTCAACATAATCTTTTAGGCTTACAGCCCTTTCTATGACCATAAGAGCCCCGATTTTTTTGCTTGCAAGAGACATTGACGTTTTGATAATTTCATCAAGCGACCTCAATTCTTCTGCTGTCGTAAGGCTTTGGAGAATAGTTGATTCTCCCATCTGGGCTAAAGCCCTTCTTATCTCGGGCTGAAACAAGATTATAACGACAATAACGACCTGACCCCAGAAACTTGATATCATCCAGTCAAGGGTATGGAGCTCGAGAAATTTTGAGAAAAACGAGACCACTACGAGCACACCAAGCCCCAAAAGCATTTTTGCAGCCCTCGTGCCTTTAATTATAAGGAGGATTCTATAAAGGATAAGCGACACCAGAATGATATCAACTATATCCTGCCATCTTAAATGGTCGAAAAGTTCAGCCAAGAAAAGTTCCTTTTAAGAGATTAATTCTTTGTTAACCTTTACATTTAATTTTAATTTCTTGCCTTCGATATAAGATTTTAGCGCCCTCTCTCTTTTCTGAGACAGAATAACCTGACTGATCTCTTTCATCCTTTTATCATCCAGAGAGAGATTTCCCATGTCATAAGTTGTCGTATCTACCGCAGACCATATCAAAAGTCTCATCTTTTGGAGGGTTAACTGTTGACGAACCGAATTTTCAAAAACCTCAGGTGTTAGTCTGTTGAGTTGCAAGGTTTTGAGATACACATCCTTTCTGAAGGCACCATCCCTGATAAACCTCTCATCGGTGATAATGGCATCCTGAAGTTCCTGGTCCGTGACTTTTATTCCAGATTCACGAGCGGCAATGAGAAGAATTCTTTCCTCAATCAAACCGTTAAGAACTGTTTCCTTGAGCTTGAGTTTGTTTTCCATATCTTGATCAAACTGCCCACCATATATTTGCCTGTAAAAATCCTTTACCCTCTCATAGGTTCTCCAATATTCCTGGACAGAAATTTTCTCTTTGCCAATCTCTGCAATAGTTGCCTCAGTTGGTTTATCGAGGGGGCCTACACCCCAGAATATAAATGTCAGGATAACTATAAAAAAAAGGATATAAAAATACTTCGCATGCTTCCTCAAAGCCTTTAACACGCCTAATACCTCCTGTTAAAATAATCATCAAGAATTTTGCTATGGTCAAAAACAATATTGTGGGGTAGCTCATTCTTGCTAAATAAAACCGCTTCTATGGCGTCATCCCCAGCAGCGAGGCTGCCTACCGCCTTTGCGATATAAACCGTTGTAATCGTATGAAATCTTGGGTCTCTATCAGGCTCAGAATAGGTATGAAACTGGCGAACTAATTCTACATCAAGTCCTGTCTCCTCTTTTGCTTCTCTAACAGCAGCTTCTTCAAGGCTCTCCCCGTAATCCACAAAACCTCCCGGGAGCGCCCAGCCAAGAGGGGGATTTTTTCTCTTTATCAAAATTATCCCGCCCTTATATTCTATTATAATATCAACAGTGACAAAAGGGTTTTTTTTATTTTCACCTGACACTTTTAAAATCTCAAATTCGAAATTTCAAATCTTGAATTTTACTAACATACAATATTCACCAATCTGCCTTTAACTACCACAACTTTTTTGATTTCTTTATTTTTGAGGATTTCTTGAATCTTGGGCTCTGCAAGAGCCCTTCTTTTTGCCTCATCATCAGGCAGTCCTGCCGGAATAAGCAGCTTGGATCTTAATTTGCCGTTTACCTGTATTACAAGTTCCACCTCTTCATCTTGTGCCAATTCTTCATCCCACATAGGCCAACCATACTCAAAAATACTGTTTTTTTCACCAATTGCCTCCCAAAGCTCTTCAGCTATATGGGGAGCAAAAGGGGCTATCATGAGAAGAGTGTTTTTGATGGCAAAGTATGCAACAGCTTTATCTTCCTCGCTTCGTGCTTCAAATGAAGATATCTCATTAAGGAGTTCCATAAGCGCTGCAATAGCCGTGTTGAAATGATAATCCTTATCTATGTCGTTAGTTACCTTCTTGATGGTTTGGTGAGTCTTTCTTATGAGTGCGGAAGTTAATTCAGTGCTTCTGCTTTTCTGCTCTTCTGCTCTATATTTATAAACGACTCCCCATAACTTATTCAAAAACCTGTATGCTCCCTCCACCCCCTTATCAGACCATTCAAGGTCTCTTTCAGGGGGTGCGGCAAAGAGAACAAATAACCTCATTGTATCAGCCCCGTATTTCTGAATCAGCTTGTCAGGATCAACAACATTCTTTCTGGATTTGGACATCTTCTCTGTTCTTCCCCTTTCCACATCAGCGCCGCAATGAATGCATTTAGCATCTTTTACTTCTTCTGGAAATAGCCAGTCGTGCTGATCGCATCGGTAAGTCTCTTTGCACACCATGCCTTGAGTAAGTAACTTTGCAAAAGGTTCAGCGGTTGTCACTATACCCAGTTCCATTAGCACCCTTGTGAAAAATCTTGAATAAAGCAGGTGTAAAACGGCGTGTTCAATTCCCCCGATATATTGGTCAACGGGCATCCAGTAGTTGATAGGAGAATGCTGATTGTTGATTGCCGCCTTTACATCAATAGGCTCAAAAATTTTCTCTTTCAAATCTTCCTGCTTTATGTTGTTTTTAATGCAGTAAGCTACAAAATACCAGGAAGAATCTACAAATGTATCCATTGTATCGGTTTCCCTCCTCGCATTGCCTCCGCATTTATAGCATTTAGCCTTGAGAAACGATTCTGATTCAAGAAGCGGGGAACCTCCAGTTCCTGATAATGTGACATCCTCAGGCAAGATTACAGGGAGTTCCTCTTCAGGCACGGGGACAATTCCGCATTTATCACAATAAACAACAGGTATGGGTGTGCCCCAATACCTCTGCCTTGAGATTCCCCAATCTCTTAATTTGAAATTGACCTTTCTTTCTCCAATACCCTTATTTTCAATATATTTTATTATCTCATCCTTTGCCGCCTCACTTGCCAAGCCACTAAAAATGCCTGAGTTTATCAAAAGACCTTCGTCCTCATAAGCGCAGCTCAAGCTATCTATCCATTCTTCAGAAGCGCCTTCGGGGATTATCACAACCTTTATAGGAATGTCATATTTTTTTGCGAAATCATAATCCCTCTGGTCATGGGCAGGAACTGACATGATAGCGCCTGTCCCATACTCCATCAGGACAAAATTAGCGGCATAAACTGGGACTTTCTCGTTATTGAGGGGATTAACCGCATAGTATCCAGTAAAAAAACCCTCTTTTTCTTCTATCTTTCCGTATTTGGCAGTTACTTTGTCAAGGAGAGATGAATCTATATCAAGCCTTTTAATTAAAGGATGCATAGGGCTTATACACATAAAGGTAACTCCAAATAGAGTATCTGGTCTTGTTGTAAAGATCCTGAGTTTTACATCTGTTCCTTCAATGGGAAAATCCACCTCAACACCTTTACTCTTGCCTATCCAGTTTTTCTGCATCATGACAACCCTCTCGGGCCAGCCAGCCAACTCATCGCATCCGTTAAGAAGTTCATCGGCATATTCAGTTATCTTGAAAAACCATTGTTCAAGTTCTTTCTGGGATACCACACTATCGCATCTCCAACACTTGTCGTCAATAACCTGCTCATTAGCAAGGACTGTAGCGCAGGAAGGGCACCAGTTGACATATGATGCCTTTTTGTATGCGAGCCCTTTCTCATATAGCTTCAGGAAGAACCACTGATTCCATTTATAGTATTCAGGACTGCATGTCGTTACCTCTTTATTCCAATCATAACTTAATCCCATGCGATTGAGCTGTTTTTTCATGTGTTCTATATTTTCGTATGTCCACTTCGCAGGATGCACATTATTTTTTATCGCAGCGTTTTCAGCAGGCAGCCCGAAGGCATCCCATCCCATGGGGTGCAGCACATTGAATCCCCTCATCAACTTGTAGCGGGCGATGACATCACCAATGGCATAATTCCTGACATGCCCCATATGAATCTTACCAGATGGGTAAGGAAACATCTCGAGACAGTAAAACTTTTTCAAAGATGGCTCTTTCTTTGTGAGATGGGAGCCTTTATCAGACCAGTATTTCTGCCATTTTAGTTCTATCTCGTCTGCTCTGTATTTGTTGCCCAAACCCCTTTACCTCCATGCAAAAATAAACAAAATCAATGTTTTTAAAGATTTTAATTTTATCAATTTTCAGCATAGAATGTCTATAAACCTTACAATGAATGCAACAATAAAAGTGAAAAACAATATAAAATTTACAGGATAGATAGAAAGAGCTGGTGAAGGATTTTTATAGTGCAGCCTATGAGGTCGGTATCAGAACTGAAGAGGACGGAACGGAAGTTTTACAAAGATAGGAAAATAAAAAGCTTATTTCCATAACCGTCCAAAATGAATTTTTATATACTTTCGGATCTGAGGGATATGATGCCATTTCTGGAGCCAAAGCCAGGGGTAACCTCAAAGAGGTTGAAGACGAAGCGGAAGCCTCGATTGCCGATACTTCAAAACTAATATAAAGTCTCACAAAAGATTACACATGGACGAAGATAGTTCTTTGGCAAAGTAATCTTGTCATATCCCTGCTTGAATATTATTTTGGACACCCGTGGTAGTAAATAATATTTTAAGCAATCTTGCCTTTTCTGATCAGATTGCCATGAACCCTACGGGTTCTCGCAATCATCTGTAAATCAATAGGTTTATGATCCTATCGCTATTTTGGGGTAACAACCAAGGTGAAGCCGGTGAAAAGGGTTAACTTTATTATCAATTGCCAAATTTCTTGGCTTAAATTCTCAAGACATTTTGAAAATTCTTACACAATTTTAAACTATTAATTAAGTTTCAAAAGATTTTTAACGGCGTAAAGATTTAAACAACAGAAACGATTGATTTTTCCACAACATCCAGAAGTTCTACGAGGCTTTTTTCGCTTATACACAAAGGGGGCATAAGAACAACTACATTGCCGAGTGGTCTTATAATCACTCCCATCTCTCTTGCCTTATATATGACCTTCCAAGCCATTTTAGCCTCTAAAGGATAAGGTTCTTTAGTGTTTTTATCTTTTACAAGCTCAATACCGGTCATAAATCCTTTATTTCTAACATCACCAACATTAGATAATTCTGCAATCTTTCGGAGCCTTTCAGTTAGAAGCGAAATTTTAGGTTGCAGAGCAGCGAGGGTCATGTCTTTATCAAACAATTCCAAATTTGCCAAAGCGGCAGAACATGCAAGTGGATTGCCTGTATATGAGTGACCGTGAAAAAAAGTTTTTAGTTCCTTGAATTCACCTAAAAAGGCATTAAAGATTTCTTGACTGCAAAGCGTTGCAGCAAGAGGCAGGTATCCATTGGTTATGCCTTTTGATAGGCAAAGTAAATCAGGAATAATGCCTGCATGCTCGCAAGCAAACATCTTGCCTGTCCTTCCAAATCCTGTTGCGACTTCGTCAGCTATCATGAGGACATTGTATTTGTCGCAAAGTTCCCTCACCCCGCTCAAATATGTTTCAGGATAGACAATCATGCCCCCAGCCCCTTGAACTATTGGTTCTACAATAACCGCTGCAATCTCCTGTGAATGTTTTATTAATATCTCTTCCATTATTTTGAGGCATTTTAGACTACATTCTGGATAAGTCATCCCGAATTCGCACCTGTAGCAATATGGAGAAGGAGCTTTGAATGTCCTGAATAAAAGAGGTTCAAAAATATTATGAAAGATTTCTATACCACCAACGCTAACAGCGCCTATAGTGTCTCCGTGATAACTGTTCTTAAGTGAAATAAAGGAGTTCTTGCCCTTAATGCCTATGTGAGACCAATATTGAAAAGCCATTTTGAGGGCAATTTCAACAGATGTTGAGCCGTTATCTGAATAAAAAACCTTTGCTAATTTCTTGTTAGAGTATGAAAAAGATTGTTCAGCGATAGCAATTAGTTTCTCTGCAAGTTTTATAGAGGGAACATTGCTAAGACCGAGAAGTGTTGAATGGGCAATCTTATCGAGTTGTTCCCTGACAGCAGCATCTATTTCTTCTCTTCTGTGCCCATGTATATTCACCCATAAAGAAGAGACTCCATCGAGATACCACTTTCCATAAATATCCTTTAAAAAACATCCCTTGCCTTCAGTAATTATTAAAGGCTTTTCTTCAAGCCATTCTTTCATTTGCGTGAAGGGATGCCAGACAAAGCTCTTGTCTGATTCTACGAGGTGTCTTATTTCATCGGAGTAACTCATAAACATTTATTTTTTGAGGTTTTCCATAAATCTATTAAAATCGAAGACACTGTTGAATAACTCTTTGGCCTTCTGGATCTTGCCCTTTTCCCTTATTCTCGTCTTTGAAAGTATATTTTCGATCTTATCAACAGCCGTAAATGTATCATCTTGAACAGCAATTATCGGAACACCTTTAGAACGAGCTCTTTCCAAAACAAACTCATTAGTATAAAGCCCACCAGTCAATATAAGGCATTTGGTGGATGTCTCGATAGCAGCAATCTGTATATCGACTCTATTGGCGCCTGTTATAACTGCTTTATCCGGGACCTTGCTGAAATATCGCAGTGCATTATCAACGTCCATAGCTCCTATCAGGAAATTGTCTATGAATTCATCGAGCTTTTCTTCCCCGCAAAGAATCCCACCGTTTAAAGCCTCTATAACATGTCTGATTGTCACGGACTCAAGAAACTTATCTTTGGGGAAGACGCCTAAAATCTTTACCCCCCTGTCTTCCATGAATGGTCTGACCGATTCATTGACATAAGACAGTATATTTAGCGGAACCTTGTTAAATACCCCACCGATAAACTTATCACCAGTCAGTCTTTGCATGCCATATATTGAGTCCATAGAGATGATACCCCTCCAAGACTCGACCATAATCACAAACGCCTTCATGTTCTTTATCATAGAGATTGAATCTATATCAAGCATCGCTCCTTCGAGCAAATCCGCAGGACCACTGATAACAAGAAAGTCTTTATTTTTTATTGAATTGAAAGCCTTCATTATTTGTTTTTTTGGGCTTTCAGATTTATCCTTGAACTGCAATATTTGTGTCTCGTAGCTCAAGGTAAAAGGTGAGATTACATTCATTGATTCGGGTAATGAGAGGGCTTTTTTTATGAAAATCGCATCGGCATCAAAGTAATCGTCTCCCTTTTTAACAGGGGTTTTGCTGATAGGTTTCATATAACCAACGCTGTATCCAAGCTCCATCAACTTGGAGATAATTCCGATAGCTATAAAATTCTTGCCGGTATATCCTCTGTTTGATGCTATAAATATAGGTATCATAATCCCTCCGTTGTAATGGATATTTTAAAAAAATATGTTCTCAATAGGCGCCCTCACCTTTAAGCACAACACCTATTGTCTTGAAAAGTATAACAATATCGAGCCATAAGCTCCAATTTCTTACATACCATGAATCAATTACAATTCTATAACTATAACCCAAATCGCTTCTGCCAGAAATCTGCCATAGTCCGGTGATGCCCGGAGGAACATAAAAACACAAATCAGCAGCATCTTTATAATGTGTATCTATCTCCTCCTGCATGACAGGTCTCGGACCAACAAGGCTCATCTCCCCTCTGATAACATTTAGCAACTGTGGAAGTTCATCCAGAGATGTTTTTCTCAAGAAAGCCCCGATTTTGGTAACCCTCGGGTCATTTTTAAGTTTTCGGTGAGTTTCCCATTCTTTCTTTAAATTCTCGTTCATTTTGAGCAGTTTTGCAAGTCTTTCCTCTGCGTCATGATACATCGTCCTGAATTTATAAATTTTAAAGTTTCTACCATTCTTGCCGACCCGGCACTGGGTAAATATAGGACTGCCCCGAGAGCTAAACATAATAGCCAAATAGATAGCAAGCATTGGGAGCAGAGTGATAATTAATATTACTGAGCCTATCAAAAGATCAAAAGCCCTTTTGAGAAAAATGTTATGGGGACGCAATAGATTGCTTTTTATCTCGAGAGATAAAATCTGCTCCTGAAAGAAATGGTGCAGTTGCGTCCCTATCATCGGAATGCTCTTCATATCGGGTATAAGCAATATCCTTTCGACCTTCAGGTGAATTCTGTTGATTAGTTCCTCTATTTTATCCTTTTCTGTGTCAGGAAGCGCAATAAAAATATCAGAAATGCCGGACATGGATAGATAGCGTTCAAGGTGCTCAATTCCATTGTGAATCTTGACTCCGTCTATGATTTTGTCATTAGCCGGGTTGTCATCAATAAAACCTACGACTTCATAACCATGGTGAGGCTCTCTTCTTAATGCCTTCAAGGTAATCCTGCCAAGTTCACCCGAGCCTACTATCAACGCCTTTCTTTTAAATAAGCCATATCTTCGCAGGTTCTTCTTTAGATTTATACGAATAACGGGAAGCAGTGGAAATGCCAGAATGCCAGAAAGAATGAGCAGGCTTCTTGAAACCTCTCCACTGATTTTCCCTATGAAGACAACAACAAAACTGCCGACGCTTGCAAAAAATGCAACCTTCCATAGGGAAGCCAGTTCATCCCAGAAAGAGAATTTTTTGGTATAGAGACCTTCATAATAGAGGAAAAAAAACCATAAGCCTGCTATCCATAAAATATGGTTAAAATTCATTGTCGTTATCTCAGGCAATTGCTCGGCAAAAAATGAAGGGACAATAAATTTTCTTATTAAAAAGGCTATGCCGAAAATGACAGAAATGGCGAATGCATCAATTATGATTAAAAGAAATGTTTCGATATATTTTATTCTATTTTTCATTGCAGAATGCCTGCATATTTTCAGCAAGAAAAAACTCAAGCGCTTTTTCCCATGACGCTATCGTTATTCCCTTTATGCTCATAAGCGGTGACCATAAGGGTCTTCTTGCCTTTGAAGGATATTCTGTATGGGATACAGGAATAATTTCACCTTTAATATCTGCTAAATCAGAGATTGTTTTAGCAAATTCAAACCATGAACAATAGCCATCATTCACTATATGGTATAAACCGTTAGGTTTTTTTTCAGAAATCACTCTCCAGATTTCTTGAGCCAAATTGTATGTGCATGTTGGCGACATATAAATATCATTGACAACCTTCATGGTCTGATTTTTAAGGAGTCTGCCAAGCACCGTATAAACGAAGTTTCCACCTTTTCCGCTTGCCCCTGATTTTCCATACAGACTTGCAGTCCTGATAATATAAGCGTTGTGGGCATAATTTTTAACAAACATTTCCCCTGCAAATTTTGACAAGCCATAGGTATTGAGCGGATTGGGAATATCATCTTCGTTGTAAGGGATTGGAGCTTTAGTGCCGTCAAATACATAATCAGTGCTTATATGTGTGATAAGTGTTCCTGTTTTATTGCAGGCTTCAACCAGATTTTTCACCCCGACTGCATTAATACTAAAAGCCTCCGCTGCATTATCTTCTGCGTCATCAACCCTTACGTATGCCGCTGTATTTATTAATACATCTGGTTTTTGTTCACTTATAACTGATAATGTTTTATCCCTGTCTGTTATATCGAGGCTCTCTTTATCATATGGTAAAATTTCGACATTCTCAGGTTTAGTACTGATTAAATCATGTCCCAGTTGTCCATTGGCGCCTGTCAGTAGGATTCTCAATATATTTTGCCACCTATTTTCGTATTTTTGGTCTATTAATATTACTTTGCAATGGGCTTCTTATGCCTCTTATATCTATCCTTGAGTAAGGTCAAAAATTCTTCCATCTCGTTTTTTTTGTTTAATAGCCAATCCCTGTTATCAAGATACCAAGCAACTGTTTTATCAAGGCCATCCTCAAAGGAAACCGATGGAAACCAACCTAACTCA
Source organism: Dissulfurispiraceae bacterium (assembly GCA_036781645.1). Lineage (GTDB taxonomy): Bacteria > Nitrospirota > Thermodesulfovibrionia > Thermodesulfovibrionales > Dissulfurispiraceae > DYHD01. The sequence continues at coordinate 6,323 of DAIQAO010000020.1, read as the reverse complement.
GATTGAATCTTGGTTGTATCAACGGCATATCTGAAATCGTGCCCAGGCCTATCGGGAACAAAGTCAATCATATCTTCTTTTTTATCCATTAGCTTTAATAGCAATCTGACAACATCAATATTTCTCCATTCATCATTGCTGCCTATATTATATATCTCGCCTATAGAACCTCTCTCCAGAACCTGAAAGATTGCATCTACGCAATCCTCAACAAAAAGCCATGTGCGAATATTTTCCCCTTTTCCATATACAGGGAGTTTTTCGCCCATGAGCAATTTTGCAATAAAAAGAGGTATCAGCTTTTCGGGATACTGCCATTGTCCGTAATTGTTCGAAGGCCTGACAACGATAACAGGCAGACCATATGTCCTGTAATATGCCCTCGCAAACATATCTGCTGATGCCTTGCTCGCAGAGTATGGTGAGTTTGGAAGCAGGGGATCGGTCTCCTTAAATTTTATAGAGTCATCGGAACTCAGTTCTCCATAAACCTCATCAGTAGAAATATGTACAAAACGTTTAATTCCATATTTAAGCGATAATTCAAGGAGGCATGTGGTGCCAGCGACATTTGTTTGTGTAAAAACATCCGGATTAATGATGCTCCTGTCAACATGTGTTTCAGCAGCAAAATGCACGACTGCAGCGAAGCCTTCTTTTTTGAATAAATCTTCAACGGAAGGGCGGTCTGTAATATCGTGATGATAGAACCTCATTCCATTTGCTCCTTCAATCCTTCTAAAATCTCCGGCATAGGTCAGCTTGTCCAAAACAGCGATGGCTAAGCCTTTGCTTGCTGCAAGCCTTACAAAGGCGCTACCTATAAATCCAGCACCCCCAGTAACAAGAATCTTCATTTCTTTTCACCATAAATAAAATTATTTTCAGCGTCTTTCAACAAGGGATGCCACTTGTCCTTATCTGACAGGATGGGATCTTCAGTATTCCAGTTTATGCCTATTTGAGGGTCATTCCAGATAATCCCTCTATCCAATGAAGGCTCATATTCCTCCGTGTTTTTGTAAAGGACCTCTGTGCCATCTTCAAGGGATAAAAAACCATGGGCAAACCCCTCAGGTATCCAGAGCATGAGACCATTTTCCCTTGAGAGAATCTCTGATACCCATCTGCCAAAAAAAGGAGAACCCTTTCTGATATCAACTGCTACATCCAATATAGTGCCTCTTAAGACCCTTACAAGTTTCCCCTGTGCACTTGGGTTAAGCTGGTAATGAAGCCCTCTTAAAACACCTTTTTTTGAAAAGGAGAGATTGTCCTGAACAAATGGTTTGTATATTCCAGCTTTGGCAAATTCAGAGAATTTATAGATTTCCAGGAAAAAACCTCTTGCATCTGAAAAAAGTTTAGGGTTGATTAGGACAACATCAGGTATCTCGAGTCTCCTGAAATCAAATGGCATGATTGACCCCTGTCTCATCTTTAAGGATTTTCATAAGATATTCACCATAGCCACTCTTCATGAGAGGCTTTATTATTGCGAAGAGTTTTTCCCTATCTATATACCCCATTCTATAAGCAATTTCCTCTATACAACCGATTTTATGCCCCTGTCTTTTTTCGACTATTGCGATAAACTCGCTTGCCGAAAGCATTGATTCGTGAGTCCCTGTATCGAGCCAAGCAAACCCTCTGCCCAGGAGATTAACTTTCAATTTGCCCATTTTGAGGTATTCGAGGTTCAGATCCGTTATCTCAAGTTCACCCCTTGTAGATGGCGTGATTTTCTTTGCTATTGAAACAACCTCGCTATCATAGAAATAAAGCCCTGTCTGGGCAAAATTAGATTTAGGAACAGAGGGTTTCTCTTCGATAGATATAACCCTTCCCTTTTTATCTAATTCAATTACCCCATATCTCTGAGGGTCGTTCACAGAGTAGCCGAAGATAACCGCTCCGCCGCTTTTTTCGACCTCTTTTCTTGATTTTATTAGTATCTCTGTAAGTCCATGTCCGAAAAAGATATTGTCTCCCAGAATGAGACATACTGTATCGTTTTTTATGAAGCCTTCGCCCACTATAAAGGCATCCGCTATACCCCTTGGTTCTGATTGAACAACGTAAGAAAAGCTGACGCCTAAACTTGAGCCGTCTTTAAACATTTTTTGAAATCTTGGGGTATCTTCAGGGGTTGAGATAATCAAAATGTCCTTTATACCAGCGAGCATTAAAGTTGAGATAGGATGGTATATAAGCGGCTTATCGTATATAGGGAGAAGCTGTTTGCATACCCCCAAAGTGGCAGGATAAAGCCGCGTCCCGCTTCCTCCTGCCAATATTATACCCTTCATATTGCCTCCTGTTCGTTCATTTGAATATCTATGCAGAAATCTTTACAAGCAGGGTAACCTGCTTCGAAATTTACAGAATGATCTCATGCATTGCGCCAACTGCCTTAGAGATCCAAACAAACCGCTGAAATTCTTAAATGGAGATTCCTACATTAAGGTTCTACTATTGCAATTATTTAAGAAAAGCAGTATTCCTTACAGAATAAATTTTAGTATTATGGCAT
>DAIQAO010000020.1:0-3690 GCA_036781645.1 Dissulfurispiraceae bacterium | reverse complement strand
TTAGTATTATGGCATAGGAATACGTGAAAGATTAATTTAATCTCTATAACTCAATATTATAAAGCATTTTAATCTATAAAATCTTAACATGGGATTACCCCCAAAATATTGAAAACACTTATTTTTAAAACGAATTCTTAATTAAATATTAAGTTTAAGATTCTTAATATTAAGAAGTCGAAGGGTCTTCAGGCGGGAGACTGTCCTCGCCAAAAGGCATTATACCGAGCTCAACCATTAACCGTTCAAACTTCTCGACTAAAGGTTTATAATCAAATTCTCGTATCTCTTCAACTAATGCTCTATTTACAATCTCGTCAAATTCATTGAAATTGAAGGAGCCATCAACTATTTTTGAGCGGACTAAGATTTCATATACCGTTTTGTCGTCATTAAGATTTTCATCTTCGTTTATTAAAAGCTTCTGCTTACTGGATGCTAATACAGTCTGTAATTCAAGAGCAGCACAAAAGGCATCATATAGTGTTACAAGCCCCGCTGAGATTTTACCCGGTCTGAGCCTTCTTTTACCGCCCCTGATATGGAGCTTAGCCCTTAGTAGTAAACCATCTTCAAGAGGCATACTTTTTTCTTCCATTAAACCAGCATGCGGCATTTATAATTTTAACTCATAATGAGCAAAAGTTAGTACATTTTTAAAATAAATCACTCTGTAAATAATTTAATCATCAGGTTTACTACTCTTATGTAAAAATTATAGTTTTTTCCTAAAATTAAATCAAAAATTAGGCAACCATTGGACAAAATTATTATGTCAACATTGTTGTTGACTATTAGCTAATTTTGAATTATAATTAGATAATAATTATTTTAATCAAAACTCCTTCGGAGTTTTTAGCAAATCATAAGGAGGCAGTCATGTCTAAGACAGAAAAAAATCTCAAAGAGGCATTCGCTGGAGAATCGCAGGCTAACAGAAAGTATCTCGCCTTTGCTAAAAAGGCTGAGGAAGAAGGGTATAAAGCGGTTGCAAAGCTTTTTAAAGCTGCTGCTGAGGCTGAAACGATTCACGCCCACAATCATCTGAAAGAGTTAAATGGAATTAAGAGCACAAAAGAAAATCTTCAGGAGGCAATCAGCGGCGAATCTTATGAGTTCCAAAAGATGTATCCTCAAATGATTGCGGAAGCTGAGGCTGAAGGTAACGATTCTGCAAAAAGAAGCTTTGATTTTGCAAATGAAGTTGAAAAGATTCACGCCGCTCTCTATCAAAAAGCCCTCGATAATCTGGGCAAAAATCCAGATGTTGATTACTATGTTTGTCAGGTATGCGGCAATACCGTTGAGAAGGCGCCGCCTGATGAATGTCCCGTTTGTGGAGCTAAAAAACAAGCATTTAAGAAAGTTGAGTAAACTTTTCTCTTTTTCTGCATTTGTATAAATATTTTGTTACGGATGTCTCTTTGTCTCTTCGACAAGCTTAGCGTTATATTGCTATAAGCCATCGATAAAGGCATAGTCGCAAGCTTGAAGATAGAATGTTAAATTCGGGTTCTAGAAGCAGATTTATTTAAGGAGGAAATATGAAAAGGATAGTAGTCATACTTTTAGTTGCATTGCTTGCTTTTCCAGCCATACTGTATGCACTGGCTGCTAAAAAAGAGGCAGTCCCGCCCCTTAGTCCGCAAACATCTGCCTGTATTAACTGTCACAAGATTTACTCTCCTGGTATAGTCGAGGACTGGAAAAAAAGCCTTCATGCAGTAACAACTCCTTCTATAGCTATGAAAAAGAAAGCTGAAGAAAAAAGGCTGACTGCTGTAAGTATTCCTGATAACATTGCAAATGTGGCAGTAGGCTGCTATGAATGTCATAGTCTTAATTCAGCAAACCACAAAGATAATTTTACCCACTTTGGGAATAAGATTAATGTCGTGGTTTCTCCGTCTGACTGTGCAACGTGCCACACAACTGAGGCCAAACAATTCTCAGGCAGCAAAAAGGCTCATGCTGTAGTAAATCTGACGAAGAATCCAGTCTTTCACGGGCTGGTTGAGACCGTTATTAGCAAAAAAAAGATTGAGAATGGCAAAATTGTCCAACTCCAATCAACTCCTTCCACCCAGCAGGAAACCTGTTTTAGCTGTCACGGGACAGATGTGAAGGTAGAGGGATTGAAAGATGTTGACTCTCCAATTGGCAAGGTTAAGGTTCCTGCTCTTACTAATTGGCCAAATCAGGGCGTGGGCAGGCTCAACCCCGATGGGACTATGGGCTCGTGCTCATCATGCCACCCAAGACATAGTTTTTCCATTGAAATTGCCCGCAAGCCGTACACCTGCGCCCAATGCCATTTAGACCCCGATGTGCCTGCATGGAATGTCTATAAGGAAAGCAAGCACGGCAATATCTTTTTCTCCAAGTATCATGAGTGGGATTTCAAAGCGGTGCCATGGAAAATCGGCAAAGATTTTCAATCACCGACCTGCGCATCCTGCCACAACAGCAAGCTCGCTACCCCAGAGGGTAAAGTCGTGGCAGAAAGAACTCATGATTTTGGAGCCAGATTGTGGGTAAGGCTTTTCGGGCTTGTATATTCTCATCCTCAACCTATACACGGAGATACTTCTACAATCAAAAATAAAGACGGATTACCTTTGCCAACGGCTTTCACGGGCGAAGTTGCCACTGCTGGTCTTATAAGCAAGGATGAGCAAGCTAAAAGGCAGAAAGCTATGGAAGGTATTTGTAAAAACTGTCATAGTTCACATTGGACATCCAGCCATTTTGTGAAAATGGACAATACCATTAAGGAAGCTGACAGCATGACTCTGTCTGCAACTCTATTGCTCCTTGAGGCGTGGAAGAATAATCTTGCGGAAGGTCTAATTCATGGAAAAAATCCCTTTGACGATGCAATTGAACAGATGTGGATCAGGCAATGGTTGTTCTACGGAAACTCCATAAAATACGCTTCAGCTATGACAGGTGCTCCAGACTACGCAACTTTTAAGAACGGGTGGTGGAATCTTACAGAGAATCTCCAGAACATGTCTGACTGGATAGAGTTTAAGAAAACTTCAAAAAAGGGTGAAAAGAAATGAAAGTTCTTGCATTTTACGGCAGCCCCAGACTGCATGGCAATACTGATTTATTATTAGATGAAGCATTGAAGCCTATTAAAGAAGCAGGGCATGAGATTATATCGTTCAGACTAAACACTATGAATATCAAACCCTGTCAGAATTGTGGGGGCTGCGAAAAAACAGGCGAATGTGTTATAAAGGACGAAATGACAGATATTTATAAGGCTATCAGGGAGGCAGATAGGGTTATTATCGCCTCCCCTATCTTTTTCTTCGCCTTGAGTGCTCAAACAAAGATAATGATGGACCGCTGTCAGGCGCTCTGGTGTGAAAAATATTTGCTCAAAAAAACTATTCCTGAAGGCTCTTACGGAAGAAAAGGACTTCTGCTATTGGCAGGCGGTATGAAAAGGGACATCGGAATTAAGTGTTCTGAAAACACCGCAAAGGCTTTTTTTAGAACAATAAGCGTTCCCTCTCATGAAACATTAGGGTATCTTGAGGTAGATGCAAAAGGAGATATCGTCAAACATCCTGCAGCATTAACGGATGCTTATAACGCGGGGAAAAGGCTAGTTGGATTATAAAAATTAGCCCTTCCTGTCAATATTTTTAGGTAAATTTTGGAGGTATTACAATGCCT